>NZ_KV819899.1:0-205058 GCF_001815235.1 Pseudomonas sp. HMSC065H01
CTTATTGACTTTCTATTACACATAAACGGCGATATGAGTCAGCGGGTGATGACCATCCTCGAGGGGATGGCTCCGGTGCTTGAGGTGTACAGCATCGATGAAGCGTTCGCCGACCTGACCGGTATGCCCGGCAGCCTGGAGATGCTAGGGCGGGAGATGCGTGCACGGGTGCTGCGCTGCACTGGCATCCCGGTGGGAGTGGGCATTGCCCAGACCAAGACCTTGGCCAAGCTGGCCAATCGTGCGGCGAAGCTATGGCAGCGGCAGACCGGTGGGGTCGTGGACATCCGTCAGCCCGAAAAGCGCGACAGGCTACTGCAGGTGATGGATGTCAGCGAGGTCTGGGGCATCGGCCGGCAGATGACCGCCCACCTGGCCGACATGAACATTCGTACTGCCTGGGATCTTGTCCAGGCCGACGCCTGGACACTGCGCAGCAAGTTCTCGGTGGTGGTGGAGAAGACGGCCCGTGAACTGCGCGGCACATCCTGTCTGGCGCTCGAGGAGCAAGTACCGCCGAAGCAAGAGATCTGCTGCAGCCGGATGTTCGGCAAGCGCTTGCATGAGCTACCGCCGATCCGTGAAGCGGTGGCCACCTACTCCGCTCGGGCCTGTGAAAAGCTCCGCACGCAGCGCTCCCTGTGCAAGAAGGTACGGATCAGCATCCGCACCGGCATGTTCAACCCGGACGAGCCGAAGTTCGCCAAGGGCATTATCTGTGAGTTGCCCTATCCGACCGACGATACCCGACTGATCACCAAGGCCGCCTCCGCGGGGCTGGAACTGATCTACCGGGCCGGCTTTGCATTCAGCAAGGCGGAAATCCTGTTGCTTGATCTGCGCCAGCGTGGCGAGTTCACCGACGACCTGTTCGTCGCGACACCGCCGGTGGCTGCCGAGCGGGTGATGGGGGTGATGGATGCGATCAATGCACGATGGGGGCGTGGAACCATGCGGCCTGCAGGGGTGCCGGCGAATCCGGACTGGGGCATGCGGCGAGAGATGATGAGTCCGAGCTATACGACGCGGATTGATCAGTTATGGACGGTAAAGTAAGGGCTTGAGGCGGCCTACCCTGGAAGATACAGGTGCCGACCATGAGCTGCCCGAGTGCGAACTGACTCGCTCTAGTTGACTCAAGCGTTCATTGCCCCAGAGCAATCAGCGAGGCTGGACTGACTGGCGGCTGTTGCGGCTCTATGATGAAATCTGCCTGATATCCAACACGACCCAGACCTCATACCCTTTCTCCCGTGCTGCTTTCTCGGCCTCGAGTTGGGCAGCGAGAGTACTGATGGAGCGGGATCGGTGCTCGAAGCGGAACGGCGAGCCACCGTTCTTGCGCACGCTCAATTCAACGAGTGTGAAGGTGGAGTGCTGTTTGGGTATTGGCTGCTTCGATTCTGATGGAGCGGGATCGAGACCGAGTGCGCGCCGCATCTCGACTTCAGTGAGTTTTGTGTCAGTCAAGCTAGATCCCTAGACGATTGCGGGTGACGCCATTGTAGCGAGAAGTCGTGCTGACATGGCCTAAGCTCGATGCTGGTGAGCCAACAACCTCATCTCTGCGATATGGCTACGAATCGCCAAAGTAGTCATCACGGGCGACTAGTCCGAATGGGCGTTGCTCGCAGGGCTGCTCATCGCTGAACAGATTCTGCGTGCGGCGCTCCTGCTTCAAAAACGCTAGCGCCGCGAAAAAGCAACTTTCGCATAGGTTGACTCGATAGCGTTCGCCATCATGCCCTGCGCCATAGCCCCAGAGCGCCTGGAGCGTCCCGAACTCCTCGCCGTATCCCGGCACCCTCGTAGTGGTAGCGCATACATCGCAAATGGTGTCTTCATGGATCTCTGTCATCGGGCAGTCCTCGTGCTCGTATAAAGAGGTTAACCGGTGGCACTGCGCAACGGAGCGCCTTTTGCCAATTTTCCAGCCCCGCTGCGTTAGCTCAAGCATGGTCTGGTGTGCCATGCCAGCGGTGGATGTGGCAGGTCTTCGACAACTGAACTGGGCTATCCAAAGGAGGATTCAAAAGCAGCTGCGCTGATATGCTTATCCACAGCTGCTGATGCAGAAATCAGCAATCCGACTGGGTCAATTTCCCATCAGCGCCAACACTTCAAGCTGTCCATCGACGACCTGTGCCATGACTCGTAACGCGACGAGTGTCCGGAGATGCGGTTGGCGTTGGTTTGTCATGGTTGTCCCCTGCACGTTTCTTGCGTTGCCGGCGGCGACCACTCCATTCCCTCTTCGAGGATCGGATGGCTTTCGCTCACGACGATCAACGGTTTGTTCCGATTCTCCAGCGCGAACATGGCGATGGAGCCTTCGACGTCCGCCGCCGGCACCTCCCCCTGTGGGTCAAGCCTGCCAACCCAGACATATTGCCGGGTCTCCAAACATGCAAGGTAATACGAAATACCCATGTTTCCTCCGAATTTGAATCAAGTCTTTTGCTGTGCCAATCCGGAACGGGAGGCGGTACTGCCGCAAACATCAAATGTTACCGCCAGTGCATTTTTGACCCAGGTGCCGACGCTATTCTGCCCCAACCCAGCAGTCTGAAAGCGAAATTCTACAACTCGTTTGGTGCTCGAAACTGGGTCAATGAAATTCCGGCATGTGGGTGGAAAATGCACCGGCGGCAACACTTACACACCCTCGGCCGCAAGCGGTCACGGCGTAAGTAGCCTGGCTCGGCTCCCTCAAACACATCTACGCTGTGCCGCCTGCGGGTCGACCTGATTCGAGCAGGTCATGTCAGCTCGAACGCCATGCGCATCCATTTCGGCATTTTGCAGGCCATTAATGTAGTTAGGTCTTCAGGCCTGAGCACCTTCTTGATCGCGGCAATGCATTCCGGGGTAGAACCGTCTTTACCGAGATAAAATAGTGCGCTGATAGCCATCCCCACCTCGGTCCCGGCATGCTGCATGACCATTGGTGCCGCATGTACCAGCCGGACTTCCGCTTTCCCTATAAATAGCGATCGGCTGGGCCCGCTGGTGTAATAGATCAGAATGAGTGGCATCTGGGTGCTCAGTCCAAACCTTCTAACCGCATTGGCACCATGAATCTGCAGAGCCTGACGGCTCTGTCTGGCAATCAGGCTCACCACTTCCCATGCGTTTGGGCGAACCCGTGCAACGTATCGACTGGATTTCGGGCGCATGTAGACTCCTCGATGCACCCGCTCAAGTTCGCCTCGGCTGACCAGACGGGCTATTGCCTTGGATACGGCGCTTCTCGTTCCAAGTGCCGCAAAGCGCCTTATGCTGAAGGGCTGCCCTTTGGGCAGGCGCTTGACCCGTTGCGCAATGCGAGTGGATACCGGCTGGGCAGAATCAGTGCAGGACATTGCGGCTCGCTGTTTTTATAGCGTGAACTCCAGCGACGAGCTGAACAAAGGCTGATGGAAAGCGATCATCCTCCGTCGGTATTCATCATCCGACGCATCATTCGTCAGGCACTCTTCAAGACGACCCAGCCAGAAAATCTGGTCGGCCGACGGGTAGTGCCTGAGCAGGCTTTTCGCATAGCTGCGGATATCCTGAGGCAGCTCAGTGTTACGGGCGAGCTCTCGCAGGAACTCTTCGGTCTTGATGACGCTGCGGGTTCTTTCGTGAGGAAGGGTCAATGCGGCTATCTCTTGATTTAATCAACCACGTCTATCGGAATCCGTGTCTTGAGCCCTATGCCCATCTTCCGAGCAGTTTGTTAGCCGGTACGGCGGTCGAGCCGTCCGCATTCGAAAGCGGACGCCACTCCATTTGAGTAAGGTGTCGCAGCACTAAAAACAAGCTAGCAAATGCTGCCTGTAATGCTGGGAAAAACTCACCTGATAGCTTGGCCCAGCTGCGCCCCCTCCCAGCGAGACGATGTTCGCGGTATCAGCTCCAATAACCTGCTCGGCCCCACTTCCAATACTGTCATCAAGACCACCGATATTGCCGGTGGCCCCAGTCCAGCCAGTCTTTGAACCTGAGGCGGAGGCCGGCATCTGCACCTCGTTCAGCACTGCCAGGTCATCCGGCAGATCATCCGCAATTCGCTCCGCAAAGCTCTGCAGCGTCGGCTCAGCCAGCATAAACAGCCAGGCCTGATCATCGGATTCACCTGTTCGCCGAAGCACCCGCCCCAGCACCTGCCTGTAATGCAGCTCGGTACGGATTCGGCTGAGGTAGCAGCACACCTGCAGGCGGGGTATGTCAGTACCCTCACTGATCATCCCAACGGCAACAATCCAGCGACAGGCGCTCTGCCTGAAAGCATTGATCACTTGCTGCGCATCCGAGGTTTTGTTGGTCACAATGCGGCAGCCTTCACCCCTGGCGTCCAGGGCCTGGGCAATTTGCTGGGCGTGCTCAATGTCGGTGGCAACTACCAAGCCAGCCGCATTCGGCTTGACCAGGCGAAGCTCATCCAACTTGCTGCAACCAAGATCGAGCAGTTGATCGATCACCTCGTCATGGCGCAACAGTTCTTCATAAGTGACAGGGGATTCCCCCAATAGCTTGGCGATGCTAGGAAACATCCTGACATTGCTCTCAGTGCCCAGCTCCTCGGTGAGTTTCACCTTCTGATTATCGAGCAGGACAATACGAGGGGAACGGCACACCCCGTCGGCAATTGCCTCTATCAGGCCGTAGCGATAGTCGCAGATCAGGTGCCCCTCGGGTGACGAGTAGCGGGCCAGGGCAATGGCCCTGTCGTCCGAACGCCATGGTGTGCCGGAGAGTGCCAAGGTGAAGGCGGCGCGGTCTTGTATCCGGTGCAGTATCTGCTGCCCCCAGGCGTTGCTTAGAAGTGGATCATGGCCGGCGCAGTGGTGAATTTCATCGAAGACCACAAGTACGCGGTAGTCATCAAGAAGCTGCCAGAAACTCTCATCACGGTATTCCATGGCCTGGTAGGTGAACGCCGCCCCCACTGCACCGATCTGACCGTCCAGACGCCTGCCAAGCACCGTAGCAAAGGTCGAGCGAAAGCCCTCGACAACCTGGCAGGATGGCGCGAAGCACATCACCAGATCGATCCTGTCCTGCTTAAGCAGTCTGCTGGCCAGCTCTGCCGCCATGCGCGTCTTGCCGGCACCCGGCGTTGCCTGGCAGAAGAAGTGCGGCGTGGCGGTAAAGTGCTCCAACGCCGTGTTGATGCAGCTGAGTTGCCAGTCTCGCAGCGATAGGGTCATCGTGCGGCGGCAAGCGTCTTGAGCGTCTTCTCGATGGCGCGGAGATGACCCAGCAGGCGCGAGCTGCGGTCTCTAGCTTCCAGATACTCGCCTTCGACCTTGTCCCGGAGATGCGGCATATCATCCAGGAGCAGCTTGTATCGCTCTGCCTCGCCCATCGAAGACAGGAAGTCCAACCGGATCTCTTTGTGGAGCGCTTCCAAGTGCTGATCTGCATCGGGTGAAGGTTTCAGCGATACAGCCGCATTATCAATTACTGACGGCTCCTGCTCTGGCTCAAAAGCAGTCTTGAGGCTGTTCTCGAACCCGTTGTCGATCAGCTCCAGCTGCAGATGCGCCGGGATGGGCTGCAGGTGGTAGACCTGTCCCCGCGCACGGCGCTCTTCATCATGTACAAGCCAGCCCTTGCGAACCATTCGGCGGATCTGCTCATACACGTAGCGGCGCACATCACCGATGCGAAAAGTTATGCCTTCCAGGCGCTTGGCGTAGGCATCGCGCAGTTCACCGGTCGTGAACCTTGTGTGCCCTTCCTCCTGAAGCAGCTCATACAGACGCCTGTCGAAGATAAACGAGGCCGATTTCATTGAGGCACCAGAAGAGTAATCGCGAAAAATGCGGATTATAATCCGTGGCCCGTGCGTCCGCAAACGCAGGATAGTGCCGCCTCAAGTGGAATTGAGACGGTCATGGAGAAGTTGGCGAAAGCGTTAGGGGAACGCATCCGAACACAGAGGAAGACCTGCCGGCTTTCTCAGGATGCACTGGCGCTGGCCTGCAGTATCGACCGCAGCTACATGGGGCGGATCGAGCGTGGTGAAGTAAACATCACCGTCGAGAAGCTCTATCGGATCGCAGCCGAACTCGCCTGCGACCCGACCTGTCTTCTACCTCAGATGTCAGAGCTGCAACCCACCTGATCGACATTGCCCCTCAAGAAGGCCTGAAATCACCACCGCTGTTACTTTGCCCCAAGCCTCCCGCCGCCGTCAGCATCTTCAAAATCACCAACGCAAACGCCCGGCTCTTGGTCTCGTTATCCAGCACTTCCAGCGACATTTTTTCGTGGTCGGTCATGGCGTCCAGCACGGTGTCGAGTACGCGCTTGGGGAACAGGCCGTGCATCACTTGCTCCACCGAGTGGTTGTTCACCTGGGCCATCACATCTTCCTGGCGGCTGATGCGGTTGGCGATGCCGGTGAGGAACTGCAGCTGGTCCTCATCACTCACTTCGGCGCCGAAGATATCGTTCAGCGCTTCGATGATTTCCGACAGCCGTTTCTTCTCCGGGTCATGGGGTTTGCCGCTGCCCAGCCCCGAGGCCGGATCGAGGCCGTAGTCGCCTTGCTCCTCACTCAAGCGCAGTTGGTGCTCGGCGCGCTTGGTCAGGCGGTAGTGGGTCAGTTGCAGTTCGCCCACGTCCACGCTTTCCTGATCGAGGCGATCCACCCGCAGCAGCGGGTGCAGGTGCTTGGCGTATACGCACAGCTGCTCCAGCTCGCGATCCTCATAGGGAATGATCTGCGAGAGGAACTCGTACAGACGCACGAAGCTCTGCAGATTCTTCTTGAACAGGTCGAGCTGATCCACCTGCTCGCCGGCTTCCTTGACGGCCGCCTCGGCCTTTTTCAGGCCAGCGCTGTCGCCGTTCTGCTCGGCGGTGCGCTTGAAGTCGAGTGCATGCTGGCGTGACTCCTGGGCCAGCTTGTAGCGCTTGGAGAAGCGCTCCTTGGCCGGTGCGCAGTAGTAGCTGAGCTTGCTGGCGGCGGCCTTGGGGTCGAAGAAGGCCAGCGCAAACGCCGCCACTTCCTCCCAGTGGTAAATGCCCTCGGCATCCAGCTTCTTCTGCAGGTCATAGATGAGCTGCGGATCGGTCACGTCGGTCAGCTCGGCCTTGGTGTAGTACGGCAGAAAGGCGTCGAGAATGTCCTGAGGATCGTTGAAGAAGTCGAGAATGAAGGTCGGCTTGCTGTCGCCGAAGGTGCGGTTCAGCCGCGACAGGGTTTGCACGCAGTCCACGCCCTGCAGCTTCTTGTCCACATACATGGCGCACAGCTTGGGCTGATCGAAGCCGGTCTGGTACTTGTTGGCGGCGATCATCACGTTGAAGTCCTGGGTGTCGAAGGCTTCCGCCAGATCACGCCCGTTCAGGCCGGGGTTGAGCAGGCTGCTGCTTTCCGTCACCTCTTCGGGGATCACCTCGTCCGGTAGCACACTGCCGGAGAAGGCCACCAGCGGGTGCACGTCGTTGTAGCCCATCTGCTTCACATAGGCCTGCACTGCCAGCTGGTAGCGCACTGCCTCCTGCCGGCTGCTGGTAACCACCATGGCCTTGGCCTGGCCGCCCAGCAGGTGGCGGATATTGGCGCGGAAGTGCTCGACGATCACCTCCACCTTCTGGCTGATGTTGTACGGATGCAGGCGCACCCAGCGCGCCAGCTTCATGCGCGCCTTCTTCGAGTCCACTTCCTCGTCGTCGCCGTCCGGGTGGGCGATCTTCCAGGCGGTGCTGTAGGTGGTGTAGTTCTGCAGCACATCGAGGATGAAGCCTTCCTCGATGGCCTGGCGCATGGAGTAGAGGTGAAACGCCTCGGGCTTGTTGTCGGCGCTGGCCGGCAGCGCCGGGTTGGCCGGGCGACCGAACAGCTCCAGGGTCTTGGCCTTGGGCGTGGCGGTGAAGGCGTAGTAGCTGATGCGCTCGTTGGGTGCGCGGGCGGCCACGGCGGCATCCAGCAGCTCTTCGGCGCTGATTTCCTCAGCCTCAGGCGCGTCGCTGCCGAGAATCTGCTTGAGCTTGCTGGCCGATGAGCCGGTCTGCGAGGAATGCGCCTCGTCGGCGATCACCGCATAGCGCCCGCTGGCCAGTTTGGGGTACTTGTCCAGGGCATCGAACAGCGCCGGGAAAGTCTGGATGGTGACGATGATGATGCGCGTCTGCTCGGCCAGCGCCTCGGCCAGTTGCTCGGATTTGCTCTGGCTGCCGATATCGCGGGTGATGCACTTGACCACGCCCTGGGCGTGCTCGAACTGGTAGATGGTGTCCTGCAGCTGCTTGTCCAGCACGGTGCGGTCGGTAATCACGATCACCGAGTTGAACAGGCGCTGGCCCTCGGCATCGTAAAGCGAGGCCAGTTGATGCGCCGTCCAGGCAATCGAGTTGGACTTACCCGAGCCGGCGCTGTGCTGAATTAAGTAACGCTTGCCCGGCCCTTCGGCGCGGGTGGTTTCAATCAGCGTATTGACCACTTCCCACTGGTGATAACGCGGAAAAATCAGGGTTTCTTTGGTGACGTGCTTGCCGTCGATATCTTCCTTCACGCTCTTCTGCAGGTGCAGGAAGCGGCCCAGCACTTTCAGCCAGGCATCCGGCTGGAACAGGCGCTGCCACAGGTAGCCGGTGGCGTACTGGCTGTCATCCGGCGCCGGCGGGTTGCCGGCGCCGCCGTCGAGGCTGCCCAGGTTGAACGGCAGAAAGAAGGTCTCCTTCCCGGCCAGCTTGGTGGTCATCGCCACCTCATCCTGGCTCACGGCAAAGTGCACCAGCGCGCCGCGCTTGAAGGTCAGCAGCGGCTCGGGCTTGCGCGTCAGCGGGTCTTTCACCGGGCGATCCTGGCGGTACTGGCGCTTGGCGTTTTCCACCGACTGCTTGAACTCGCTTTTCAGCTCCAGGGTGGCCGTGGGAATGCCGTTGACGAACAGCACCAGATCCAGCCTGGGGTTGTACTCGCCTTCTCTGAAATGGGGAGAGTAGGACACCTCCGGCACCACGCGCAGGCGGTTGCACTGGTAGCGCTTGAGGGTGTCCGGGTTCATGCCGTGGTCGGGCTTGAAACTGCACGCATCGACCTTCACCCCCGGCAGCTTGAAGCCATGGCGCAGCACATCCAGGGTGCCGTCCTGCTCCAGCTCGCGTACCAGCTTCTGCACCAGCACCGCTTCCGGGTTATTCGGGTTGGCCTTGCTGAACTTATCCCAACGCTCCGGCCAGGCGTCCTTGAAGTAGCCGAGAAAGTCCTCGGTATACAGCGCCGTGCGCCGGTCATAGCCGCTGGCCGGGCCGGTCAACCAGCCCTGCGCGGTCATGGTAGTGATAATGTCCTGCTGGAACTGGGCTTCCTTGCTGTCCGCCATTTATAAGGCCTCTGCTACTGCTAATTCGGGGGCTTGGGTGCCGGCTGGAGGCTGCCAGCCGCGCACGTCGATTTTGCCGGTTACGGCGGCGGAGATTAGAGCGGAGCGGCGCTCTTGGAGCAGCTCAACAGATCGAACACCTTCTGCAATCAATCGATCCCATCGATCCAGCTGCCTTGCAATGTAATCTGCAATCGCCGCCTGCTCGTCTAGGGGGGGCTGGGTAATCGGTAAATTTCCTATGACACCCATCCCTATATTCTGCTGTGTGCCGAAGCTCCAGCTAATCACTACTGACTCCTGAAAGCTGTATGAACGCATACTGTAAAAGACGAAATACGGTACGTAGTCACTTTTGCATCGCAACGCAGCTAGAGGTGACCAAATATTAAATTCATCATCCGTTTCTACAATCGCCGTAACCCCAGTCGTTGCACCTGACTTAACCATGTAAATATCGAACTTTTTTGGCAAATATTTCTTTGAGTATCGAGCGTGATCCTCTCTTGAAATATATCGAGCCTTCTCAAAATTAATGCGGCCTGTAGAAACTGCTTCAGCTGAGATAAAAAGCACACCATCGTCAATAAACTCAGGAGTCTCATGAGGCCCATCAGTGATTGGAGTCGATACAACATGCTTCAGGGGTACAACATCCCAATGCGCCGGCACCTCACCCAGCCACTTCACTCCGGAGTCTTTCATCGGCACCGTCGGATCGAGGCCTTTGGTGACGGCGGTAGAGATCACGGCCTGGCGCTTTTCCTTGAGCAGATCAATTAGGCGCTGCTGTTCTGCGATCAACGCGTCGATGCGAGCTGTTTCGTGGTCGAGGAATGCACCAATCGTTCTCTGCTCTTTAAGCGAAGGAAAAGGAAGGGATAGCTGAGCAAAGTTGTTATATCTGAGGGCTTGTCCATCACGAACAAGATTGCTCGTATTTTGCAGGGCAGAAATGAAAGATACGGACTTGAAGAGATGCTTAAAAAATCTATTGTCGAGTTCTCTATTGGCATAGAGCGGAACATATGCAGAGCTTACTGCTCCGCTATAAGAGCAAAACTCCAGCCCACCTTGGAAACTGCGCATGCTAATGACAAAGTCGTTAACTTCAGCTTTCTTTAAAATATCCCGTCCCAAGATAACCTGCATCACCTTCTGGTCTTCCAGCTGGGAAAATAGCTTTTGCGGGATTACTCCATACTTTTGCGAAGCAGTCAGCTGCTCATCACTTTCAAGAGCCTTAATATTTCTCTCCGAGAAGACATTTTTGCTCCGATACATATGCCAATGCACTGGCATATCACCGATCCAATCCTGCCCGGAACTCTTGTAATCCGGATAACGGGGAAACGTCATGCCGACAGCCCCTCAATCATCTGCTTGATGCGGTCAGTGCAGGCTTTCAGATCGCGGTCGATCTCGTCCAGCGGGCGCGGCGGCTGGAACACGTAGAAGTGGCGGTTAACCGGAATTTCGAAACCGACGATGCCGACTTCGCCATCCTGTTCATCGCGCTTGCTCTCGTCGATCCAGGCATCCGGCACATGGGGTTTTACTTCACGCTCGAAGTAGTCGTATACCGACTCGCCCAGTGGCACGTTCTCGTTATCACGCAGGCCGGCATCAGCTTCCGGCTGGCCTTTGCTGGTGCAGATATCCGCCTCGGGGTCGCGCTCGCTCAGGGCATTGAGGATGGCTTTCAGCTCCGGCGTGCTGGGGAATACATCGTGGGCATTGAGGGTCTTTTTCAGCAGCTTGCTGAACTGCTCGCGGTTGCGGTGCAGCTGGCTGGCATCCATGGCCTGCAGGGCGGTGATCAGCTGCTGGCGTAGGGGCTGGTCCATTTTCTCGATGGCTTTTTCTTCCAGCACCTTGTCGATGCGCTCGGGGCTGGCCTGGAAGTTCAGGCGCAGCGGGCGTTCGACGCTGATGCGCCGGTAGCCGAAGGCATCGACGGGGAAGATCTTGCTCTGCGGGGTCTCCTCGAAGCGGCCATACAGGCGCACCAGCTCGTCGATCTGCTCGTCGGTGATGTACTGGCGCTTGCTGCCCAGGGATTTGCGCATCTTGGCAAAGTGCTGGCTGCCGTCGATCAACTGCACCTTGCCCTTACGCACGGCGGCTTTGTGGTTACTCAGCACCCACACATAGGTGGCGATGCCGGTGTTGTAGAACATGTCCGTGGGCAAGGCGATGATGGCTTCGACCAGATCGTTCTGCAGCAGGTAGCGGCGAATCTCCGACTCGCCCGAGCCGGCACCGCCGGTAAACAGTGGCGAGCCGTTGAGGATGATGCCGATGCGCGAACCGCCTTCACGCGGGTCACGCATCTTGCTAACCAGGTGCAGCAGAAACAGCAGTGAGCCATCGGATACACGCGGCAAGCCCGGGCCGAAGCGGCCGTTGTAGCCTTTCTCCGTATGCTCGTCGGTGATCTGCTTCTGCACCTTCTTCCACTCCACACCGAACGGCGGGTTGCTGAGCATAAAGTCGAAGCGGTGCTCGGGGCCGGCCAGTTGGTCGTTGGACAGGGTGTTGCCCAGCTTGATGCTGGTGACGTCCTGGCCCTTGATCAGCATGTCCGCCTTGCAGATGGCGTAGGACTCGGGGTTGAGCTCCTGGCCATGCAGTGACACGGTGACCTGCTGACTGATGGACTGGATGTACTCGTCACCTTCGGAGAGGAAGCCGCCGGTGCCGGCGGTTGGGTCATAGATGGTGACGATGCTGTTGGGCGCGAGCTTGTGGTCCTGATCGGTGATCACCAGCGAGGTGGTGAGGTGCACGATATCGCGCGGGGTGAAGTGCTCCCCGGCGGTTTCGTTGGAGCTTTCCGCGAACTTGCGGATCAGCTCTTCGAAGATGATGCCCATGCCGAAGTTACTGATGCGCTCGGGGCTCAGATCAGTCGCGGCAAAGCGCTGCACCACCTGATACAGCAGGTTGGCAGCTGATAGCTGCTGCACGAAATCTTCAAAGTGGAAGTGCTCGAAGATCTCGCGGGCGTCCTTGCTGAAGGACTGCACATAGCTCATCAGATCGGCGGCGGTCTGGGTGTCGGACAGCGTGCCCAGAGTCAGCTTGGAGGCATTGAAGAACTGCTGCCCGGCAGCACGCAGCAACAGACGCTCACGCACCAGATCAGGCCGCCCCTCCTGCGCATAGGATTCCCGGATCACCACTTCCTTGGTCGGCTCCAGCACGCACTCCATCCGCCGCAGCAGGGTGAACGGCAGGATGATGCGGCCGTACTGAGATTGCTTGAAGTCACCGCGCAGCAGGTCGGCAATCGACCAGAGAAAGGCGGCCGTCTGGGAATGGTTTTCCGTGTTCACGCAACTGCTCCTTGAAAGGCGTGCAAAGCGCCGAGTGTAACTGAAGAGGGGCAGGCGAAATCACTTCGAACCCAAAGCCGTTGGCGCTTAAAGCGCTGATGCGTCTAAACCTATCTACAGAGGCAAGTCAGCCGGCGGCACCTTCCCGATTTGTCCTGACCGTATGCACTCCCATATCGACGTGTCCAGATCTGCTCACCAAGAAGGCAGCATGTCTAGTGCCTGTTCTACACCACAATCTCAGAGTAATTATGTCGGTCTAAAATAGCGGACAAACCAGCATCAACGCGCGAACGATGAAGATCAGTCAGAAGATTGTCGTGCACATATCGGTTGACTAGATGAACATAGTATTCAAGTGTAGTTCTAACATCAGTGTGGCCCAGCATTTTCCTGAGATCTTCGTCGAGCGCTGCATCGTAAATAAAATTCCTTCCAAGTCTATTCTGAGCTTTCAACGCCTCATAAACAAAATATGTCGCACAGGTGTGCCTGAGCATTCGTGCATTGAATCGTATGGCTTTAAAATCAGTAGCGCTCTCGGAGTTCTTCGCTGCAGAAACCACCTTGCTAAAGTTATAACCAAGCATTCCATGAGTAACAACATCACCACGAGCGGAAAGAAACAAGTCGCTATTCCTTGGTGGAATGCCATGCTTAGCCTCATATAGTTTCGCTCGTTGCCGCCTTAAGGGTAAATAATACTCGCAAATAACTCTCCACAGCTTCCCTGGAAAGTCTATGGAGCGCCATTTTCCCTTGGACCTAAAATAATAATAGATAGCGCCATTATCTAACCCTTCTGGGTACTCACCCTCATCATAAGGAATGAATCCATAATTTTCATTTTTCCCTCGGTAAGGCAATTGAAAAAGATCAATCGGTCTAAGCCCGGTAATTCGTATGATCGCTGCGATAATTTGATAAACAGGATCATTCATCACACCGAGAGCTATTTCATAATCAGTTTGCCTTACAAATTTCTGCATTTCTCGTTGATGCATTGCTGGTCTACCACTGGGCAGATTAAATCCCAAGGTAGTAACTTTAACCCCTGGGTCGATATGGGCCAGGAGTTTCTGGTCTTTCAGCATGTATCGGATATCAGTACTACTGATATCCAAATAGTGTTTATAGCCCTGCCTTTCGGCCCACTGATAGAAGCTCCAGACCCTTGCCGCAATGTGATACATGGTTTTGTGAGACGGACCATCAGGAAGCGCATCCGTTGGAGATGCTATGTGAACAAGGAAGGCATCAAAAACATCCTCATCCACCAACTGCCAGTTCTGCGCGCCAAATACAACTTCAGCCCCTTCGATTGGGCTATCGTCCAACCACTGCAAAAACCTTCTCAGGATATTCGCATAGTTTCTTGTCGTTTCATCACTCCTTGAACGTATCTTCGAGACAGCCATCGCCCACATGGTCGGTGCTTCAAGGACGTTATGATTATCATCAAAATAAATCCCTACGCGCCCTCGCATATAGCCAGAGTGGCTGGCCAAACCGTTTCCAAAATGAAGGATACACATAACTATTTTGGCCTCGATAAGGGGTATACCACAAGCGATTTAGAAACTTCATTTAAATAGTCATTAAACTTACAAAGCGAAGCAGACAAATCTCCTAATCGCTGCTCTAATTCTTCTTCATCATGAGTTAAACCATTTTGGTGAGCACAATTGGTATCCGCACTGCGCCCATAAAGAACACCATGCGCTCTTAATTCGGACTCAAGATCACGAAGCAGAGTTACTACCTGTGCGTTTTGATAAATTATGCTTCGCTGAATCCCACACGCTTCAACCAGCTTTACTCTTGAAAGCCTAGTCATATCTGCTGAAACGAAATCAGCCCAGTCTCCCAAGAGACGTCGCTCTTCAACAAACGATTGGAAACGCTTTAGACCATTCACTGATTTCAAGCCAAGATGATTGAGTCGAAATTTTCGCTGAATTGTATTTCTTCGAACCGCGCAGCCACAACTTTGATGGATGAAATATTCAATTCAAGAGCCGCACCATTGAACTGTTTTTCGGCCCTAGAGATACAGGCATCAAGGCCTAGACTAAATCGAACACAGTGCACAGGCGCGTTAAATTCTTTCCTAACCCTAGAAACTAACAAATTCCGAGTTGAAACTGTATCACTTGCTCCACTGACATATAAGGATACACCTGGAGTAGGTGGCTTGTGATTCTCAATCCAAGATGACTTGCCGCACATTGGAAGACCACACATTATGTAGACTGCGGTAACAAGTGAAGATCGATTCTGACTAGCTAACGAATCCAGTTTCTCCAAAAAACTCAGAATGGCCTCAGAATCTGAGACTGCATTAGGCACTTCCAAAATAATCTTCGAAGTGATAATTCCTGATACCGCAGGAGTTAATGATTCAGCAAGAGCCGCCTTGAGATCTGCACGTAGGATTGCGTTCTGATTCTTCTGATGAGTTAGCTCTTGAAGGAGCTTAGCCTTCTCAACTTGCTTAGCAGGCTTTTCACTAGCCAACGCAAAGTAATATTGTACCCTGTCGATCAACTGATTATATGTGGTGCTAGCGCGCTCCCTTAGTAGGGCTAACTGCTCCTCCAACTCCTTCAGTCGATGATGTATTTCTTGAGTATTTTTGAGTGGCTTTTTGACATCCTCACTTGAATCCTTTGTATAAACCCCAGAATGAGTTGTTCCTTTTATGACTTCTCTGACCTTCACCCAGTCAGGATCATGCTTTTGATTGATTGTTGCACGACCGACACCGGATAATTTAGAAACTTCCATCACTGATAACTTTTTTCGGCCGTCGCTTTGGAGCGCTGAAATAGTCGCATACACCCGATTGAGGAGATCCTGCTTAGCCATGCGCTACCTGCTTTAGGAAATTATGTGCTTCATCCCCTACAACCTCGTGAAGTCGCTTAAAGGCTTCAGCGATACGCCTCTGCGAATACTCCTTCTGAGTCGCTCCACAGTACCTATGCTTAATCATATTATCGTGGAAAATTATCTCATTTTTTAATGATGGAACATTGGCCTCGACAAATGCAGCATATCTACAATTATATGGGTCACACGCAAACAAGTTTGGATGAAGCCTCGACCCAGGGCTATCATTCTTAGCATCACAAGGTGACTCGCTGGTAAGACCCGGCGTTCGCATACAGATTGCAAGATTCGTTCTATGCAGAAGCTTCACACCTTCATCAAGCAAAGAGGCGATATACTGACTTAAACTCTCTTTTCCCGCGCTTTGCAATTTAGCCCTGAGTATTGGAGAAGAATTAGCAGTCTTGGCCAACCTTTTGCCGCCAATGCCCCCAATTTGACCAGAAATTACACCTTGCAAAACCTCGACGAGAATTTCCGTATTTTCTTCAATCAACGTAGCTTTGACTTCATCGTTCACGCCAGGTAAAGAAAGGATGTACCTTAACGTCATTTTTAAGCTGCGGTGAGAAAAGAGGCGTTTAATAATTTCAAGATTCCGCGAATCTTGATGAATTATATAAAGGGCAAGTGACTTCCGAAAACGATGTGGGTGTACTCTATAATCAATACCTAGGTTGTTTGCCACTCGATTGCAAGCTCGCTCTACCACAGTGGACTGCGGAGTGTTTCCAAAACTAAACTTTGGTATCTTGACAAACAGATAGTCGTGATTACCGTAAGCACGAGCATCACGCCCTATTTCAATTATTACTTCAATTGCGTCAGCAGCAATTTTTGGGATAGGTATTGTTTTAATGTCGCCCTGTGACGAAATAGAGGTTTTGAAAACAGTATAAGTAAGCCAATAACCCTCAGACTTAAACGAAAGACAATCCACCTTAAGTCCAATGACCTCTGATCGGCGCATCCCAGTAAGGCATAGAAGAAGCACGATACACGCATCGATCAGAGAGACAACAACGCTAATCACAGCAGTTTGATTTATATACTCCCCCTCATCATTCTCATGCGTTCTTTCCTTGATTTCTATTCCCCACCAGGGAATACCGCTATCTAGTAACTTAGGTTTATAATCCCTAAATCTTTTAACTCCCTCAACGGACGCCGTTGACACACCAAAATTTATCGCGGCAAGCTTTTCGGGGTTCTCAAAAGCACCTACTATGGTTGGCGCAAAATTTTTATACAGCCAAAGGACGTCATCGCTATAGTTTTCAACAAACCCCACACAGTATCTAAATATTTCTGCATAGTCATCGAGCGGAATGGGTTCGAAAGGTCGAGAGGACTCGTCGTATTCTCTTCTATATTTGGCGACAAGCTCTTTAGTTACGTATGAATCGTATAGTGAGTACTCTGACGGAAGCATACCCATCGATGAGACGCCCTGCCAAAAGGACATTAAGTAACAGAATTCCCACTTAATCCCAGATGTGGGCAGCGACTCTATATAGTGCTCCACACTCGACTTAGCCAAATCATTCACCGTCCTAAAATCTGGTGAATTTTCCGAACCTAAATATAGACCTTCGGCATGAAATAACCCGACAAGTCTTAATACTTTTGTTTTATCTGTCTCAAGAGATGTATAAGCATTAATACGACCATGAATTCCGAAATGCGGTACACGGTAAAATAGTAGCGCCCTAGCAATATTCACCCAATGTTCGTGTCCTACTCCACAAACATTCATGCCATACATATTCACATAATCAAAATTGATACGTATGGGAAATCCATAAGGGGAGGGGTAATCCCCAAAATCCCAAACCGGATCGCCGAAAGAGCTTCTAGGACTTACCCTAATATAACTCCACTCGTTCTTATCAATTCTGGAAAGATTGAGTAAATTTACACTATCGCAAATGATCCCAAGTGATGAGTCGCCACTCAGAACCTCATCTTCTTCTTCAGTAGCGATAGGCTCTGACTCTTCCTCGTGACAACCCAGTCCATTCCTTATTTCTTCTAAAACGGCTTTTATTTGGTCACGTGTTGGAGTTGTCATGAGAGCCCTATCATTGTCAATGGCAGTGCAAAACCGTTATGTTCCGATCGATCTATTGCCTCAGCAACCTCAATCGGATCCCCCCAGCCCTCTAGAACCCCCTTCCACGCTAAATACTCAGCGCGATAGCTTTTCTCCCATTCTAAGGGATTTAACCGCTCCCTCAGACCGTCAAGGTCGGAAATTCTTCTTGCAATAAAAGGTAATGCTTCTTTGAAGATCACACACTGTGAGCATAACGGGCAACGATTAAAGTAGTTGCAAGGCGTATCCGTCCTAAGAAAACTTTCAGCGCCTGGCCAATCTGGTCGTCTTGAATTTAGACAACTTGCAATGAATGTCTGACCTTCCGGAGAAAGCAACTGTATTACCGAATCTTCAGAAGAATTCAGCCTGCCGACTAATGGTGCAACAACTGACCGTAGTTCTTCTTTGCTACCGCAGCGTAGAGTGGCTTCACGCAGCTCAACCAAAGACACATCTGTAAGAAGATTTGCTGAGTAACGCCTAAAATCTTCTTCATGCTTTCTCTGAATCTTCCTTAGACGCCCATTTAATATTTCTGCCGACCCCCAGTCACTATCATAATGATTCACTGTGGTATCGATATCCGAATGCCCCATCATTGCCGAAACTTCGTCTATATCTAAACCCTGTTCTCTCCGTCGAGTTTCGTAAGTGGTTCGAAGACGTTTCGTTTCAATTCTGGGGGATTTGGTATCCGTATCCAATTTTATGCGGTGGCGATGTAGAAACTCCGTTGATGCGTGCCCAAAATTCGTAGTGGTCACCGGCGTGCATAAGCGACCAAACTTATTCCACAGATTCTTCGAAATGACACACTGAAATAATTTACCCTTTAAATAATGAGGCGACGACAAATGCTTGGTTACTTCAGCGGCAACAAAGCGCAAGATCTGATACGCGCCAAACTTATCTCGCTTGTTTGATCTATGCATTTGGCTTTTGTCGGACCGTCCCTTGTACCCATAAATAATCACATAGTCATCATCCAGAAGGTCCTCCTCAATGTGGTCGTCTAGGTTATCGCTTATCGATACCACAACCTCAAAGTTCCAGCCCGTCTGCAACATCACGAAGAGAAAGAATGGGAATATAGTTCCCATTGTGAAGGCTACTCTGCTGAAGTATGCCATTTGACCTACTTCATAGGGTAGGTGCTCTGGCCCAACCCTCATATACATCAAGGCCGACCGTAATTTTTTTTCCAGCGTAGAATATTTTTTGTTTGTTCCGTGAGCGGTGTTTTTACTCCACTCAGTGGAAAAGAGATGTCCAGCTTCCTCGAAGCTCACTTGCATAGGCCAATCAGGATAAAGTCTTCCTACATTTGCAGTTGCAATTCGCCCAGATTCTTCTCGATCACAGCCATACACCATCCCCCGTTCACTGACCTCAGTACCAACTACAGGGCGACCTTTAGCCGCCAGTTCATGGGCGCGGGCTCGGTAAATGCCCAGAAACCTCTCTATACTTATTCCATTTGCCCGTATGTATTCTTTAACATCTCCAGTGGAGCGTATAACCCACTCAAACCCTTTAATGTGTGTCGCCTTGATTGACCCGTTGGATCTTTTAGTTTGCTCTTTTACAACCAGATCAAACATCAAGTTTTCTAATGAAAGATCGTATGCCAGAATTGGCTTCTCGCCTTCCACTACACCATTGTAACTCTCCATCCACTTCATAATAAACTTAATATCGATCAGGCATCCCTCCACAAGCTTATTATGAATCTCCCTGCTGTATCCTTCTGTTACTTTCTCGTTCATCCCCGGTCCAGTCGGCCATTCAAACCCTTTGCCGACCCAGCCCTGCCCTTTATATTTATTCTTCAACGAAAGGAAGATATTTTTTAATGCACCGTATCTTTTTCTATTTACGGTGCGACCTGGATACGAACGAATTAGAAATGACCTAAAATTCACGCATACCTGCCCATCGACATCAGCAACACCTTTGACTGATTTATTGATCGGCTCAGCGCTATTAAGAAACAGCACAAACTCTTGAATTGAGTAATAGATGTCTTGATGGGATTGATATGTGATCAATCTCTTTGCGGAATGGAGCTGCGCACCTATAAGTAACTGCTGGACAATTAATTTATGGTGCGGATACTCAGTGACAAGATCTGTGAAGTCACGGACGTATTCCCTTGTGCCAGTAGTCTTGTTTCGGACAAGCAACCCTTGAGCTGAAACATCGACTTGTCCCCTAGCAGTGCTTCTTTCTTGAATCGCTTGGGGGGTGTTTTCTGGGAGCTTTCGCTGGAGGGTCGGTCGTTCTCGCGACTCAAGTGCAGACTTGGAGAAAGGCTTGCGTGGCATCTGACGTCCATTTGGATGGGTCTCTAGCCAGCAATATCAAGGATAGCTAGACACTCTGGCCATACATTTCTTTGTCAACGATAACATGCTCGCAACCACGGTAGGGATTGATCGAACGATCGAAAGGGAGGTCCGGCGACTGGTTGCGGGAGATCACCGTGCGGGCGATCTCCTCGCGCACCTCGGTGAGCTGGATCGGCGGCACGTCCTGCTCCCAGCCATCGTCGAAGGCCTCGCTGTGGGTCGGGGCGAAGCGGTTGAGGGGGTTGCTGGCGGTACCGCGACCGCGCGGGGGCAGGGGAGCGCTCATGAGGGGAACCCGGCGAAATACTGTATATGGATACAGTATCGCACCGGGCCCCGGCCCACAGCCATCGCCGCCGGTCGGCGGCGAGCGGTCAGGCGTCGGGCTTCTTCTTCAGCTTGGGATTGGGGAAGAACTGCACCGACTGCACCTTCGGGTTGGCCGGCTTCGGCGCGTTCTGGTTGACCCGCGTACCCAGCTCCTTCGGGATCGACTGGCCCTGGGCGTTGAGCGTGTCGGCGTAGCCGCAGGCCACGCATTCGCGGTGCGGCACGCCGTCCTCTTCCCACATCTGGATCTTGTCCTGTTCGCTGCACGCCGGGCAGACCGCCCCGGCGATGAAGCGCTTCCTGGTGATCGCCGGGCTCATGCGGCCTCCCCGACCAGCCCGGAGTGACGCAGCAGGGCGTCGATGGACGGCTCGCGACCGCGGAAATCGACGAACAACAGCATCGGCTCGCGGGAGCCGCCGCGGGCCAGGATCGCCTCGCGGAAGGCACGCCCGGTATCGGGGTTGAACACGCCTTCTTCCTCGAAACGCGAGAAGGCATCGGCGGACAGCACCTCGGCCCACTTGTAGCTGTAGTAACCGGCCGCGTAGCCGCCGGCGAAGATGTGCGCGAAGCTGTTGGCGAAGCGATTGTACGCCGGCGGACGCATCACCGCCACTTCGTCGCGGATGCCCTCGAGCACCTGCAGCACGCTGCGGCCGTCGCCGTGGGTGGCGTGCAGCTCGAAGTCGAAGAGGGAGAACTCCAGCTGGCGGACCATCATCATCCCGGACTGGAAGTTCTTCGCCGCCAGCATCTTCTCCAGCAGGTCCTGCGGCAGCGCCTCGCCGGTCTCGTAGTGGGCGGAGATCAGCGCCAGGCCTTCCGGTTCCCAGCACCAGTTCTCCATGAACTGGCTGGGCAGCTCGACGGCGTCCCAGGCCACCCCGTTGATCCCCGAGGCGGCGGCATGCTCGACGCGGGTCAGCAGGTGGTGCAGGCCATGGCCGAACTCGTGGAACAGGGTAGTGACCTCGTCGTGGGTCAGCAGCGCCGGCTTGCCGTTCACCGCCGGGGTGAAGTTGCACACCAGGTAGGCCACCGGGTCGATCAGCCGGCCCTGGGCGTCGCGCCGGCGGTCGCGGGCGCCGTCCATCCAGGCACCGCCGCGCTTGTTGGCGCGGGCATAGAGGTCGAAGTAGAAGCGGCCGACGTGCTCGCCGTTCTCGAGGATCTCGAACAGGCGTACGTCGGCGTGCCAGCGTTCGAAATCGTGCAGTTCGCGGATCTGGATGCCGTAGAGGCGCTCGACGATGGCGAACAGGCCGGAAAGCACCTTGTCCACCGGGAAGTAGGCACGCAGCGCCTCCTGGGACACGCTGTAGCGCGCCTCGCGGAGTTTCTCGGCGTAGTAGCCGGCGTCCCAGCTCTGCAATTCGGCGCAGCCCTGCTCGGCGGCATAGGCGCGCAGCTGCTCCAGGTCGCGGGCGGCGAACGGCTTGCTGCGCACCGCCAGGTCGCGGAGGAAGCTGAGCACCTGGTCGCTGGACTCGGCCATCTTGGTCGCCAGCGACAGCTCGGCGTAGTTGGCGAAGCCGAGCAGGCCGGCCAGCTCCTGGCGCAGGTCGAGGATCTCTTCCATCACCGGACCGTTGTCGTTCTGCCCGGCGTTCGGGCCCTGGTCGGAGGCGCGGGTGCAATAGGCGGCGTATACCTCTTCGCGCAGGGCGCGGTCATCGGCATAGGTCATCACCGCGTAGTAGCTGGGGAACTCCAGGCTGATCAGCCAGCCGTCCAGGCCCTTGGCCTCGGCGGCCTGCTTCATCTGGGCCTTGGCCGAATCGGTCAGGCCGGCCAGCGCGGCTTCGTCGGTGACATGCTTGGTCCAGGCCTGGGTGGCGTCGAGCAGCTGGTTGGAGAAACGGCTACCCAGCTCGGACAGGCGCGACTGCACCTCGGCATAGCGCTTCTGCTTGTCCGCCGGCAAGTCGATGCCGGACAGGCGGAAGTCGCGCAGGGCGTGTTCGAGGATGGTTTTCTGGGCCACGTCGAAGCCGGCCGCCTCGGGGCTCTTCGCCAGCGCCTCGTAGGCCTCGAACAGGGCGCGGTTCTGCCCCAGCTCGGTGGAGTAGGCCGACAGCTCCGGCAGGCAGGCCTCGTAGGCCTCGCGCAGCTCGGCGCTGTTGCACACCGCGTTGAGGTGGCTGACCGGACTCCAGGCGGCGCCCAGACGGTCGTTGAGTTCGTCCATCGCCAGCACCAGGCCCTTCCAGGTCGGCTGCTCGCGCTGGGTTTCCAGCAGGCGGGCGATGGCGGCGCGGTTATCGGCGAGGATCCGCTCGATGGCCGGCTTCACGTGTTCCGGGCGAATGGAGGAGAAAGGCGGCAGGTCGTAGGCCTGCAGAAGGGGATTCGCGCTCACGTTGGCAACCTTGGCTAAGGAAATACCCGACCATCTTAAATACAATCGGCGGCATCCGCAGCCTGAGGAAAACTATCGTGACCATTCGTTCCTACCAGGGCAAAACGCCACTGCTCGGCGAGCGGGTCTTCGTCGATCCCTCGGCCGTGCTCGTCGGCGACATCGAGATCGGCGCCGACAGCTCGGTCTGGCCGCTGGTGGTGATCCGCGGCGACATGCACCGCATCCGCATCGGCCAGCGCAGCAGCATCCAGGACGGCAGCGTGCTGCACATCACCCACGCCGGCCCCTTCAACCCGGACGGTTTTCCGCTGAGCATCGGCGACGAAGTGACCGTCGGGCACAAGGTCCTGCTGCACGGTTGCAGCATCGGCAACCGGGTGCTGGTGGGGATGGGCTCGATCGTCATGGACGGCGCGGTGATCGAGGACCAAGTGATCCTCGGCGCCGGCAGCCTGGTGCCGCCGGGCAAGGTGCTGGAGAGCGGCTTCCTCTACGTCGGCAGCCCGGCGAAGAAGGCCCGTCCGCTGAGCGACAGGGAGCGCGGCTTCTTCACCTACACCGCCGGCAACTACGTGAAGCTCAAGGACCTGCACATCGCCGAGGACTACCATGCGTGACGCCACGCTGCGCTACCCGAACATCCTCTTCGATCTCGACGGCACCCTCACCGACCCACGCGAGGGCATCACCCGCTCGGTGCAGTTCGCCCTCGCCCGCCTGGGCATCGACGAGCCGGACCTGGCGCGCCTGGAACACTTCATCGGCCCCCCGCTGTTGCAGTGCTTCATGCAGACCTACGGCTTCGACGAAGCGCGCGCCTGGGAGGCGGTGAACCACTACCGCGAGCGCTTCAGGGTCACCGGTCTCTACGAGAACCGCGTGTTCGACGGCATTCCCGAGCTGCTCGAAGCCCTGGTCGGACGCGGCCACACGCTCTACGTCGCGACCAGCAAGCCCGGCGTGTTCGCCCGCGAGATCGCCCGCCACTTCGCCTTCGACCGTCACTTCAAGGCGATCTACGGCAGCGAGCTGGACGGCACGCGCACGCACAAGGACGAACTGATCCGCCATCTGCTCGACAGCGAAGGCCTGGCAGCGGAGCATTGCCTGATGATCGGCGACCGCATGCACGACCTGCTCGGCGCCAGCCGCAACGGTGTCGCCTGCATCGGCGTCGGCTACGGCTTCGGCAGCGAAGACGAACTGCGCGCGCACCAGCCGACCCATTACTGCGCCGACCTCGCCGCCCTGCGGCAGGTGTTGGAATCCCACTGACCCATGCTCCGTTTCAGACAAGGACGCCTGACATGACCGACAATCCCTTCGCCACCCCCACCGCCCCGGTGCAGCCGCCGGCCAGAGAGGTGCCCGCCACCACCCAGCCCTATGCGTTCATCGCGGTGCTGGCGCTGGTCACCTGCCTGTCCTTCGCCGTAAGCCTGGGCATCCAGTGGTACAACGACATCGGCGAGATCCGCCAGCGTTTCTCCGAGCACCTGCAACTGATGGCGCCGCACTGGTTCACCGGCCTGGTGTTCTACGCGGCGGCCAACCTGCTGGTGCTGCATGCCTACCGCGAGAAGCGGCAGCTCATCGAGTTCCGCCCGCTGGCGCTGCTGCTGATCGGCTACGGTCTGCTCAACCTGGTCTGCGGCATGCTCGCCGGGATCGGCCTGGCACCGCTGACGCTGCCGTTCTACCAGTGGGTGACGGCGCAATCCAGCTACGGCGTCTGGCTGATGGCGTTCAACGAAGCGATGAGCTGGGTCTACCTGCTCCTGGGCAGCCTGCTGCCGTTGGGGCTGGTGCTGCTCGGCAGCCGGGTGAACTCGCCGCGCCTGGCCGAAGGGGAAGAAGCCCGCGTCGCTGCCTGGCAGGTCGCCCTGGGCGCCGCGCTGTGTTTCGCCACGCTGTGTTTCAAGCTGATGCAGTTCCTTCCCTACGCCCTGCTGCGCTACGACGAGCCTTGGCTATACGGCCTGTACCTGAGCGGCGTGGCGCTGCCCGCGGCGCTGCTCTTCGGCGCCGTCTGCACGCGCCTGCCGGCGCGCCTGCAACGCTTCGCCGCCGGCCGCGCGCTGCTGCTCGCGGTGGTCGCCATGCTGCTCTGGAGCGTCGCGCTGCTGGCGGTCGGCGGGGGGCTGGCGCTGCTGATGATCCTCGGCCTGGCGCCCGCTGGCATCGGCTATACGCTGCTGGTGGCGCTGCTCGGCGTCGGCCTGTTGGCGCTGCTCTGGCCGATCGGCCGGCTGGCCACGCGCTGGTGCTACGCCGACCAGCTCGCCGCCTGAGCAGGCGTCAGGGCGCTGCGGCGGCCAGCCGCTGCAACGCCGCCTGGCGCTCCGCCAGGGGGAGCTGGCCAAGGGCACGGACCCGCGCATAGAACGCCGGCCAGTTGCCGCCGACCTGGCGGAACAGCACGGCGAACGCCGCCACCCATTGGTCGTAGAGGCCGAAGGGAAGCAGCTTGGCATTGTTGAACGGCGCGTCGATCCAGGCCTTGAACGGCGACTCGCCACCCCATTCGCGCTGGCTCAGCGCCGCGTACTCGCGGCGCAGGCGCTGGAATTCGGCAGCCTTGCCGGCACGCTTGGCGGCATCGTCCAACGGCCCGGCATAAAGTGCTTCGAGGCGCGCACGACTGGCCAGGACCAGCGCGGTGAACTGCTCGCGGCGCTTCTCCTCGCGGCCGTCCGCCGGCGGCAGTCCACGATATTCGCGCCACTGGCGGGTACCTTCCTGTTCGACGAAGGTGGCGAAGGATTCGTTGAAGGCGGTGTCGTCGCGCAGGTAGAACTTCTGGTGCGCCAGTTCGTGGAAGATCAAGGTCGCCAGCCGTTCGTCGTCCCAGCGCAGCATGCTGCTGAGGATCGGATCGTCGAACCAGCCGAGGGTCGAGTAGGCCTGCACCCCGCCGACGTAGACGTCGTCGCCGAGCGCCCGCTGGCGCGCCGCCTCGGCGCGCGCGGCGGCCTCGCTGTAGTAGCCGCGGTAGGCCACGCAGCCGGCGATGGGGAAGCAATGGGTGACCGGCTGCAGCGACAGCTCCGGGGTGGCGAACACGTTCCATACCACGTAGGGCCGGCCGATATCGGCGTACAGGCGATAGCTGCGGTTGTCCGGCAGGCCGAGGCGTTCGCTGGCGAATTGCCGGGCCTTTTCCGCCTTCGCCAGGCGTTCGCGCAAGCGCGCGTCGCGCTGCGGGTCGGCGATCACCGCGGCGGCCGGCTCGCGGGCGCGCAGCAGGGCGAACTGGCCGCTGGCCAGTTGCCCGTAGTAGGAGACGGTCGAGCAACCGCTCAGCGCCAACAGCGCCAGGCAGGGAACCCAACGGGGCAGTCGAAGGTCAGCAAGCGGATGGCGAAGGCGGCGTGGCATGGGCGGAACATAGCACAGCACGCGGACCGCCCGCCGCCCTACCAGCACCGGTCCGCGATCCGGCGAGGCGGAGGAACGCAAGGCGTTTTTCCAAGGCGCAACGGATGGCGGCCGGGTTAAAGGAGCTTCGGAGTCTTCTATGCGTACGCTGCTGCTTGCCGGTGGCCTGCTCGTCCTGAGCGGCTGCTCACTGATGATGCCCACCCCCGACCCGAACCGCGCCTGGGTCGACCTCGATACCCAGCCCGACGCCGATCTCGCCGCCGTGGAAGTCGACGACAAGAGCTGGGACCGCACGCGCTACTTCGAGGTCGATCCCGGCACCCGCGAACTCACGGTGCGCTACCAGTTCACCGTCGACCCGACCAACATCGGCCCCGTGGACAGCCCGCTCTGGCGCGATTGCCAGCTCAACCTCAAGTTCAAGGACTTCAGCGCCGGCCAGCGCTACCGCCTGGAGGCCGGGCACATCGGCTTCCGTCCCTGGGCGAAGCTCTACGACCAGGACAACAGGGAACTGGCGCGCGGCCGCGAGGGACGCTGCGCGAAGGTCTGAACGGCGCAAGGCGAGGGCGCTATGCTAGGAGCTGAACGCCCTCCGGAGCCCGCCCCATGCGTCCACTCACCCGTCTCGTCCCGCTCGCGCTGCTGCTCCTCGCCGGCTGCGCCGGACCGCTGCCGCAGCCGGACCCGCAGATGGCCTGGGTCGAGCTGCGCAGCGCGCCGGCCAACACCCTGCTGGCCGAGCGCCTGGACGGCGAGCGGTTGAGCGACGGGCGCTACTTCCAGGTCACTCCGGGACGCCATGTGCTGGAGGTGCGCTTCCAGTACGAACTCTATGGCGGTTCCGGCGGCGGGGGCGGCGGCTTCGGCGAGCCGGTGCAGATCAACTGCTACCAGCAGGTGGTCTATGACGGCTTCGAGGCGGGCCGGCGCTATCGCCTGGAGGTGCGCCCGCAATTGCGCAGGGCGCTGGCGCTACTGAGCGACGAGCGTGGCGAGGTGGTCGCCCGTTCGAACTTCCAGACCAGCCGCTGCCCGCCGTACTGAAACGCAGCGGCTCAGCCGTCGTTCTTCTGGTAGATGATCTTCTTGGTGCCGTTCTCGCAACTGCCGACCACCATGTTCGGGTCGCTGACTTCGTCGTTGCGCACGATCTCCAGGGTGTAGGAGGTCACCCCGGCCGACTGGATCTTGGTCTCGATCTCCGCCTTGAGTTCCTCGCACGGCTTCGGCGCGGCCAGCGCCGTGGCGCTGAACAGCAAGGCGGCAATCCCCAGCCCGATGGTTTTCATGACCCGTCACTCCTCGTCGATGCCTGGCAGCCGAGTGCTGCGCAGCGCATCCTGCCGCATTCGACTGCGGCAGGCCAGGGCCAGTTCGCCGGGCTGGGGAAGCGTTCCGCTCAGCCGGCGAGGCTGGCGTCCAGGCTGATCTTCGCGTTGAGCACCTTGGATACCGGGCAACCGGCCTTGGCCTTGTTGGCGATCTGCTCGAAGGTCTGCGCGTCCGCCCCCGGCACGCGCGCCCTGAGCACCAGGTGCACGGCAGTGATGGCGAAACCGTCGGACTGCTTGTCGAGGGTGACCTCGGCGCGGGTCTCGATACGTTCGGCGGTCAGGCCGGCCTCACCGAGCATCATCGACAGGGCCATGCTGAAGCAGCCGGCGTGGGCCGCGCCGATCAGCTCTTCCGGGTTGGTTCCCGGTGCGCCCTCGAAGCGGGTATTGAAGCCATAGGGGTTGTCCTTGAGCGCGCCGCTTTCGGTGGAAAGGGTGCCCTTGCCGTCTTTCAGGCCGCCTTGCCAGACCGCCGATGCCGTCTTCTTCATGTCGACTCCTCCGGAGCTGTGGATGGACATCCGCTCGCGTCGGCGAGCGGGCATGTCTACATGGGAGGACGACGCAGCCGGACAAGTTCAGTCCGCCTGCGCGGCGGCGGGATTCAGGCGCAACCGTCGATGCGGCAGAGCGGCGCCGCGGCCCCGCCCACGGCATCGCTGCCGCCGGCAAGGCGCAGCCGCGTTTCGAGGAGAGCCCGCCAGTCGTCCGGCTGGCCGAGGTAGCGCCCGGTGTCGAGCACCTGCAGGCGGCCGTCGCGCTCCAGGGCGAAGGTCGGGAAGCCAGCGGCGCCGAGACGGTTCATCAGCCGCCGACTGTCGGCGAAGTGCGCGCGCAGCGGCTCGCCGGAGCAGGCGTCGAACGCCTCGGCGAAGCCCTCGCCAAGCCCCAGTTCGGCACCCAGCTCGAGCAGCACCGGACGCTCGGCGATACGCCGGCCCTCGACGTAGTGGGCACGCTGGATCCGCGCCAGCATCGCCGCGCCGAGGCCGTCGAGCGCTTCGGCGGCAAGCACGGCGGCGGTCGGCGGGGCCGAGTCGAATACCGCGCTGGTGTCGCGCAGCAGGCCGTCGAAGTAGTCCTTGCCGAACGGCTGGCCGGTCAGTTGGGCGATCCGCAGGTCATGGGGCATCACGTAGTGGCGCAGACCGGCGCCGACCGGCTGGCGGTTGGCATCGGTCATCATGCCGCCGCCATGCAGGCGTACGTCCAGACCCGTCACCTCGCGGGCGGCGGCGAGCAGCGGCGAGGCGCCGTAGCACCAGCCGCAGAGCGGATCGTAGAGGTAATGCAGGGTGAGGTCGTTCATCTCGGTCTCCACGAGACGCCCCGCAGGGGACGCCTCGATCAGCGGCTATCGGCGGGCGCGGCTCAGGGCCACTGCATCTCGCCCTTGAGCACCTTGGCGCTCAGCTCCAGGCCTTCCTCGCCCGGCAGGTTCGGGTAGCGGCGCTTCATCGCCTCGACCAGCGCGGCGGAATCCCTGGCCTTGGGCAGTTCGGCTTCCAGGGCCTTCAGGTAGTCACGGGTGAAGCGCACGCCGTCCAGGCCCTTCGGCTCCTCGCCGGTGAAATGGCCGGGCACCACGCGCCGCGGTTGCAGCGCCTCGATCCGGTCGAGCATCGCCACCCAGGCCTGGCGCGAGGCCTGGGTCTGGGTATCGGCGGTCCAGACGTGCGAACCGGATTCCACCAGCACGCCACCAACCACCGTCTTCAGCGACGGAATCCACAGCACCGTGCGGTCCGGGCTCGGCCCCTTCAGGTCGACCACCTTCAGGGCATGGCCTTCCAGCTTCAACTGGTCGCCCTTCAGCGGCTCCGGCACCACCAGCGACGTCGGCGCGTTGTCCTTGAGGATCGGCCCCCAGTAGGCCAGCTTGGCGTCCTTGGTCGCCTGGATGTGTGCAACGGTCTGCGCCGTCGCGAGGATCTTCGCCTCGGGGAAGGCGGCCTTCAGCACGTCGAGGCCGAAGTAGAAGTCCGGGTCGCCGTGGCTGATGTAGATAGTGCTGAGGGTCTTGCCGCTGGCCTGGATACGCTTGACCAGTTGCTCGGCGTCGGCGCGGGAGAACTGCGCGTCGATCAGCATCGCCTCGCGCTGGCCCACCAGCAGTTCCGAGGACACGGCGAAGATCGCCTTCTCGCCGGGGTTGTAGACCTCCAGCCGCAGCGGTTCGGCGCTGGCGGCGAAGACGCCGGCGGCACCCAGCAGGGCGGCGGCGGCGAACAGGGAACGAAGCAATCCATGGCGCGACATGAGCGGTTCTCCAGGCAGTGGGATCAGAGGCTTGCCATGTTAGTTGCTTGAAAGCGCGCAAAAAGCCCCGCAATAATCACAGCTTTGTTGCATGGATCGAGCGAATCATGGACCGCCTGACCGCCACTCGCGTCTTCGTCGAAGTCATCGACAGCGGCAGCCAGACCGCCGCCGCCGAGCGTCTGGACATGTCCCGGGCGATGGTCTCGCGCTACCTCGCCGAGTTGGAGGAGTGGGTCGGCGCACGCCTGCTGCACCGCAGCACCCGCCGCCTGAGCCTGACCGACGCCGGCGCGGAGCTGTTGCCACAGTGCCGCGAGATGCTCGCCGTGGCCGACGCCATGCAGGCCACCGGCCAGACCCGCCGCGACAGCCCGCGCGGCACCCTGCGCATCACCAGCAGCCTGTCCTTCGCCCAGGCCTGGCTGACCCGTGCCGCCGCCGCCTTCGTCGAGCGCTACCCGGGCACCGCCATCGACCTGCAGGTCAACAGCCAGGTGGTCAACCTGGTGGAGGAGCGCATCGACCTGGCCCTGCGCATCGCCAACCAGCTCGACCCCAACCTGATCGCCCGCCGCCTCGGCGAATGCCGCTCGGTGATCTGCGCCGCGCCGGACTACCTGCGCCGCCACGGCACCCCGCGGCGCCCGGAGGACCTGGCGCTGCACAACTGCCTGACCTACTCCTACTTCGGCCGCAGTCTCTGGCAGTTCGAGCGCGACGGCGAGCCGACCAGCGTGCCGGTGGGTGGCAGTCTCAGCGCCAACGAATCCACCGTGCTGCTGGAGGCCGCCGCCGCCGGTGCCGGGATCAGCCAGCAGCCGCTGTACTCGGCAGCCCCGCTGATCCGTAGCGGACGCCTGGTGGCGCTGCTGCCGGAGTGGTCGCCGCAGGTGCTCGGCATCCACGCGGTGTACGCCTCGCGCCGGCAGATGCCGCCGGCGCTGCGGGCGCTGCTGGACTTCCTGGTCGAACGGATGGCGGCCGATCCGCACTGGGACGAGGCGGGCCCCCTGGCGCTGGCGTGAAAGCCGGGTAGACTGCTGGACGCGCCGCCTTCGACGCACCTTTATCCCCTGTCTGGAGCACGTCCAAGTCCCTGTCGATCTACCAGGCTTCGATCCCGACCTTCCTGCGCACCCTCGGCAACCTCTCGGCGATCCTGAAGAAAGCCGCCGCCCACGCCGAAGCGAAGAACATCGATCCGCGCATCTTCATCGACGCCCGGCTGGCGCCGGACATGTTCCCCCTGGCGCGCCAGGTGCAGATCGCCAGCGACGCCGCCAAGGGCGCCGGCGCGCGGCTGGCCGGGCTGGAAGTGCCGAGCTACGCGGATACGGAAACCACCTTCGACGAACTCCAGGCACGCATCGCTCGCACCGTCGAGTTCCTCGAGGGCATCCGCGAGGAACAACTGGACGGCGCCGAAGAGCGCAACGTGACCCTCAAGGTGCGCGGCCAGGAGATCAGCTTCAACGGCCGCGACTTCCTCTTCGGCTTCGCCCTGCCCAACTTCTTCTTCCACGTCACCACCGCCTACGCCATCCTCCGCCACAACGGCGTCGAACTGGGCAAGATGGACTTCCTCGGCGGCGCCTGAGGTTCCCGCGCCGGGATGGCACGCACAAGGACCATGGAATGAATCGGAAAACCCTCGACGACACCAGCAAGTTCCTCAGCTATGTCCTTCGCCACCAGCCCGAGGCCATCGGCCTGACGCTGGACGGCGAAGGCTGGGCCGACATCGACGCCCTGATCGCCGGCGCGGCGCGGGACGGCCGCGCCCTCGACCGCATGCTGCTCGGCGCGGTGGTCGAGAACAACGACAAGAAGCGCTTCGCCCTCTCCGCCGATGGCCAGCGCATCCGCGCCGTGCAAGGCCACTCGCATGCCGCGGTGGCCATCGCCTACGCCCCCGCGGTCCCGCCCGCAGTGCTCTACCACGGCACCGCCAGCCGCTTCCTCGACTCCATCCGCGAGCGCGGCCTGGTTCCCGGCAGCCGCCACCACGTCCATCTCTCCGCCCGCCGCGCCACCGCCCTGGAAGTCGGCCGCCGCTACGGCAGCCCGGTTCTGCTGGAAATCGACGCGCGCGACATGCACCTGGCCGGGCACCTATTCCACCAGGCGGAGAACGGCGTCTGGCTGACCGAGCGGGTACCCGTGCGGTTCATCCGCGAGGCTTGAGAAGGCATCGCCTCTCATCGGGAAGTCGTAGGGCGCATAACGCGCAGCGTTATCCGCCGATGCGCCGAGGCTAAAGGAGAAAGCCGCCGCCTGCGATGAACCAACCGCCTCCTTGATGGCCCGCTGCCGCCTAGCAGAAGCGGCAGTGGAGCAGGCGGTGAAAGCCGGCTTGACTGAGGAAAAACACCGACAAGCGCAGGACGCCCGATGGACCTTCGCCCCAGCCACGTGCATGTGTTCCCACCCAGCCGCGACCTCCCGGCCGCAACCAGTCCGCACCGCGAAACCCTGCTGCGCAGCGGCTGCGCCTGGAACGGCTCGCTCTACCTCGGCTATCCCCTTGGCCAGCCGCAGCTCACCGTGCAGCGCCTGAGCCTGGCCGCCCACGAACGCCTGGACTGGCAGGTCCATCCGATGCCCAGCGCGCTTTACGTGCTCAAGGGCGAACTGCGCCTGGAGACCCGCGACGGAGCCCAGAGCACGCGGGTGCTGGAAGGCGAGGCGGCGGGTTGCCTGATGAACATCATCCATCGCCTGATAGCCGGGGCCGAACCGGTGGAAGCCCTGCTGTTCCATGCCGGCGTGGAAGGCATGCCGGTGGGGCTCGGCGAACGCGGCGAAATGCCCGACGCCTGAAGACGCCGGCGGGCCGGACAGCAGCCCGAACCCGCCACGCCCCGCGTCACGCTCAGGCGGAGAGCCCGTACAACCTGAGCCAGCCTTCCAGCGCCAGTGCGGTCTCCAGGTTGTGGCGGCTCACCTGGGTGTTGAAGTACCCCTCCGGATGCTCCAGTTCGGCGGCCAGGAACTCTCGCGAAACGATGCCGAACACCGGGTTCGCCGCGTCCTCCAGCAGGCGCCGCACGCTCCCGCGCAGGAAACGCTCGTAGCCGAGGTTGGCAGAAGTCGGATAAGGGCTCTTGCGGCGCTTGAGCACGGCTTCCGGGACATAGTCGGCGCAGGCCCGCTTGAGCAGCCACTTCTCCTCGCCGTCCCGGCTCTTGATCGACCAGGGCACGTTGTAGACGTACTCCACCAGCTCATGGTCGGTGTAGGGCACCCGCACCTCCAGGCCGTTGCACATGCTCAGGCGATCCTTGCGTTCGAGCAGCAGCACCATCCAGCGCTTCAGATGCAGGTGGCTGAACTCGCGCATCCGCCGCTCCTCCGGGCTGTCGCCGGCCAGGTGTTCGACCTGGCGCAGCCCATCGTCGTAGCTGGCCTGCTGGTACTGGAGGAGATCGCAGCGGCGGTTGAAACCGGCGTCGATGAAGCCGGCCGGCAGGCGCACCCTGGAGGCCCAGGGGAAGCGCGCCGCAGCCACCGCCTGCGGATCGCGGAACCAGCCGTAGCCACCGAACAGCTCGTCGGCGCCTTCACCGGAGATGGCCACCGTGGAATGCCGGCGGATCTCGCCGAACATCAGGTGCAGCGAGGTATCCATGTCGCCGAAGGTGAAAGGTACGTCCTTGGCCCGGAATACCTCTTCGCGCGCTCGTTCGCAGACCAGTTCGGCATTGTCGATGAGCACGGTGCGATGACGGCTGCCGATGTACTGCGCGGCCAGCAGGGCGAACGGCTGGTCCTGGTCGGGACGCAGGTCGTCGCTGCGGAACTGCTCGGCCTGGCCGACGAAGTCCACCGAGAACGAATTGATGTCGCCGCCGTGCTCCGCCTTCGCGATGCGCTGGGCGATGCCGGTCAGGGCGGTCGAATCGAGCCCACCCGATAGCAGCGAACACACCGGAACGTCGGCGTGCAATTGCGCCCCCAGGGCGCGGGTGACCAGTTCGCGGGTGCGCTGCACGGTGCTCTGCAGGTCGTCGGCATGCTCCTGGCGGCGCACCTCCCAGTAGCGGCGCAACTTCGCCTGGGAATTGGGACGCCAGGACAGCAGGTGGCCGGGCAGCAGTTCCTGGACCTCGCGGAACGGCGTCTGCGAAGTGCCCCGGGACAGCGTCAGGAGGTCGACCAGGCCGACCGCGTCGAGCCTGGCGGCGAATTCCGGATGCGCCAGGATGGACTTGATCTCCGAGCCGAACAGCAGTCCCTCGCGGTGCCGCGCGTAATACAGCGGCTTGATGCCCAGGCGGTCGCGCACCAGCAGCAGGTGGCCGTCGCGGCCATCGAAGACGGCGAAGGCGAACATCCCGGTCAGGTACTCGCAACAACGCTCGCCCCATTGCAGATAGGCGTGCAGAACCACCTCGGTATCGCTGCGGGTGCGGAACTCATGTCCGGCCCGGCGCAACCGCTCGCGCAGGGCATCGTGGTTGTACACCTCGCCGGTGTAGACGAGGGTGACCTCCTGGCCGGTGGGAAAGCGATAGGACATCGGCTGCACGCCGCCGCTGAGGTCGATGACCGCCAGCCGCCGGTGACCCAGCAGGGCGTTGCGGTGCTTCCAGATGCCCTCGGCATCCGGCCCGCGCAAGGCGAGCGTATCGGTCATGGCGAAGATCGCCGGAAATTCGTCGTCGAGCTTGCGCGTGTAATCCACCCAACCCGCGAGACCGCACATAGGGAAACTCCTCTAATTGATGTTTATCGGGAAACTCATCCAGAGAACATGCTGAAAACATCCGTGCGGCCGGACAGATTTCCGGCGTACGAATGCTTCGCCCAAGGCGGTCGATGTATGAACTTTTCGAGGACCTGAAGATAATCAGTTTCGGCAGGCCTGCGCCCAAGGAAGGCCAATGATAGAACAGGAAAAAACGTGGCCGAGTTAATTAATATCTATCTAAATCTGGTAGCTGTTTTTAAAAAAACAAAGGAAAAACAATAATCTACAAAATTAATGAAATATCCTGAAACATCATTACGCGGCTCTACAACCAGATATTACAGGGTCGTTCACGGCTCTTTCCAAAGACTTAGAAGGCCAATCCAATTAAACTTATAATTGCTTTACGGCAATCATATGAATAGCCAACTAAGCAAATGACTACAACAAACTCAGATCGTACAACTATTGAATATAAGAGTTGTCCATCGACGCTGATTTCGTGGCAACGTTCGACGCGACGATGGACGAGCGGGAAAAGTAGGGCGGCGCGGGGAATGGAGAATTAAAGAAGGCAACTTCGAGCGAGCGATCCATCCGGAAGCGGGCCCGCTGCACCGGGCCCGCCAGACGACCTACCTCAAGGGCATTCGCAGGTCGACGGACCGAACACCGGCCCGCTGCACGGGTCCTCGGACGGGCCGAAAACCGGGCACGCGGCCTGGGCGGTAAGAGAGAAGCCACAGAGCAGGAACACAGCCAACAGTACTTTCTTCATTTGCAACCTCCTGGTTGGTAATCGAACGCTCCCTGTCCCTGGTCGAGGGTACAGTCGGTCATCACGGGCACTCGCAGACGGTCGGTCCCAGCACCGGGCCCGCGCAGGGATCTTCCCCCGGCCCGAGCACCGCGCAGTCCGCCTGCGCCGTCAGCGAGAACATCCACAGCAGCAGCGAAGCCGCCAGCATCTTCCTTTTCATCTGACCTCCTTGGTCGAAACAGCGATCAACGATCCGTGTCCTTCTCCGAAAACAAGGGCATTTGCCTGCAGAAGGACCGAACGCCCGTCCGCTCGCGGCGCACCGCAAGACTCGCCGGCGAGCCGCCGGACCCCGGAGAGCAAAGACCAGCCCGAGCGAACGCGCCAGTGCGGTGGATTGCCGCAGCGCCAGCGAAAGTACCGGGGCAGGGGGCTTCGGCACCGGTTCGCCATCAACTTTTCCTATCCCCGGCGGCCACATAAATTCGTTGGACGCACCGCGCCGGCGCCTCCAAGAATGCCGCACGGGTGCGAAGTCCGGCCGTGCACCCACCGACGCCCCACAACAGCAAGAACAACGATCGGTGCATCCATGGCAAAGGACCTGACTTTCCCAGACGCCTCCGCGTCGTCCCGCAACCCTCCCTCCGCGCGCCTCCGTCTACCGGCGACACGCGCCCCCTAGCACCGCCCTCCCGTCCGCCACCGCAGCAACCCGCGACGCACCTTGCGTCGGTCCCGGCCCCCGCCGCCGGCGGGCGCCGCTCGCCCGCGCTCCGCCCGCCGCACCGATCGACCCATGAACCGAACAAGAACAGGAGTCCACCCGATGCGCTACGCCCGTCACGCAAGCCGATACTCCCTCTTCGCCCTGGCCGTCTCGGCAGCCCTGCTGCCCGGCGCCGGCTGGGCCGCCAACGGCGACCTCGCCGGCGCCCGCAAGCCGCCCAGCGTCGCCTGCTCCTGGAACCGCGAGGCAGCGTTGTCCTACGAGGAGCGCCGGCTCGACACGCCGCTGCCGTTCAGCGGCGCCAACGTCGTCACCCATGACCAGACGCCGCTGGCCGAGCGCATCGTCAAGGGCGCCGGCTTCGACGGCTTCGAACCGGCCTTCGCCAAGCGCCTGTGCGCCGCCGACGGCCGCACCCCGGTCACCAGCTACGCCAAGGCACTGAAGCTGGTCACCGAAGAGGGCCGCGCGCTGTGGCGCGCCGCCGTCGACCGGGCCCAGGGTCGCCGCGCCATTCCCGCCGGCGCGCTGCCGGCCAGCGATGACCGCATGCTCTACTGGACGCGCCTCTACATGACCCGCACCCTGCGCCAGTGGGCGCCATCCTTCCACCTCGGCAAGGCCCAGGCCCAGGCGCTGCAATGGCGCTTCGAACGCGCCTCGCGCGGACAGCTGGACATCGACCTGCCGCGCCGCTACGCCGCCGACGGCTCGCGCTACCGGCGGATGATCATCAGCGGCTTCGACGTCTTCACCCTGGGCACTCCCGGGACGGCGAACACCGGCCTGCGCAACGGCAACCCCTCGGGCGCCACCGCCCTTGCGCTGGACGGCCGCGAGTTCAGGCTGGCCGACGGCAGCCTGCTGCGTATCGAGGCCTACCTGTTGCCGGTCAGCTACGACCCGTTCAACCGCGGCATGCAGGAAGACACCCTGGGCCCCTGGTTCCGCCCCGGCCCGCGCCGGGTCGACGCCTCCATCACCATCAGCCAGGGCGGCGCCAACCAGTTCTGGCTGGAGGCCTGGAACGGCCGCTTCCACGGCTCCTCCGCCGGCAACGACGGCATCGTCTACTGCCCCGCCGACAGCGCTTTGCCCAACTACGTGCTTCCCCTGGGCAGCGTGACCAATCCCGGCACCGCGCCGATTTCCCTGCGGGGCTCCGGCTGCAATATCAACCCGCCGCGCCGCTGGCTCGGCTACGACAGCGCCAGCCGCTGGCGGCAGAACCTGCCGGCACAGTTCTCCAAGGCCTCGCTGCCGGTCCGCCAGTTGCTCGCCGCCGATACCTGGCGCGGCATCGAGCGGCCGCCGGGCGCTACCAGCCAGGCCACGGAAGGCTTCGACGTCACCTGGCACACCAACTACGACTTCTTCCCCGATTGCGCCAACCCGCGCACCGAAAACGTGCCGACCAACGGGGTGATGAACGCCATGCCCGATCCCTCCCTGGTGCTCCCGCCGAACCGACGGATCTGCGCGCGCAACGGCGGTGGCGGCGACTACCTGTCCAACGAGAGCGCCTACCGCAACACGGTGCTGCGCGACGCGTTCCGCCTGGAGATTCCCGCCGGGCACATCCATGTACCGGTGATGAACAACTACTACACCGGCGTACCGGCGAGCGGCGGCGGCGCGCGCAACGACAACGCCATCAGCGACGCCCGCTACGAGGCCTACCGCAGCGCCATCGTGGCGCAGACCCGGGCGCTGCTGGTGGGCGTCGGCAACGCCCTGGCGCAGGGGGCGCAAGCGGACTAGTCCTCGCCAGGCGCAAGGCCCTCGCGTCCTATCGCTTCGCCGCGGAGCCAAACTGCCGCCGACGCAGGCCAACGGGACGGTAGCCCGTCGCTTCAGCCTCTACTGAATCGAAAAAGGCGGCACGCGGGGAAACCTCGGACTCACGACCCGGAGCTTTCCCAGGCCCGCGCCGGAACGGTAGGGCAGAGTCGAAGAGTGCGAACGCCGATGATGGAGACAACCGCCATCGCCCGCATCACCGGGGCGGTGGCAAGGATTTCCCCTGACTTGGAGAGTTTTCCATGAGCTTCGCGCAGAATCTCCTACGCCTACGCCAGCAGAACGCCCTGACCCAACGGCAGATGGCCGAGCGACTGGGCGTCACCGTGAGCCAGTTGCGGCACTTCGAAACCAAGGGCGGGCACCCGTCGCTGGTGGTGCTGCAAACCATCGCCGGACGTTTCGCGGTGCCCCTCGACTGGCTGGTCTGCGAGCGCAGCGAGCGGCAGGCGCTACCGGAAGACCTGCGCCTGCAGTTCGAGGCCATCGGCCGCCTGCGGCTGGACGAGCGGCGCGCCATCCGGGCGTTGCTCGACGACCTGATCCGCCAGTACATGGCCAAGCGCAACGCAGCGGCCAAGCCCCTCCCGGCGGCTTGCGCCGAGGCCACGGAGACGTCCCCGTAGCCCCGGCGCACGGCTCAGTCGCTGCCGTACCTCGGCGAGCGCGGGCCGTACAACAGTCCGCCCGGCTGGCCGGCCGAGAGCAGGCGCGCGCTGGTCATCCCGGCGATCGGATAACCGGCGTCCTCCACCGAACTGTTGATGATCTGCTTGACCGCCGCGGTGATCAGCATGCCCACCAGGCCGCCGTTGTTGCCGCCGTTGCCTTCCTCGCTGGAGGCGGTCGCCGAGCCGGTCCACAGGGTGGTGCCGGATCGCAGGTCGACCAGCTTGGCGCTGGCGGTGACGATGGTCGCGCTGCTGATCACCATGTAGCGCGTGCCGTAGTCGCTCACCGTGACGTACAGCGCCGCGTCGGCGCCATAGATCTCGCGCAGCTTGGCCGGGGACACCTGGTGCACGTCGCCGGCGCTGGTCAGGCCGTTCTGGCGGAAGGTCTCGTCGGCCAGCGCCACCGGCACTACGTAGTAGCCGGCCTCGGCCAGCGGGAAGGTGACCTGCGAGAGCATGCTGTAGGTCGCCTTCACGTCGGGCGACTCGTTCAGCGGCGGCAGGACCAGGATCGAGCGCGGCTTGGCCTGCTTGAACGCCGAGTAATCGACGCTCTTGGTCGGCGCGCAGCCGCCGAGCAGGGCCAGCAGGGTGAAACCGGCCACCAGGCCGGACAGTCGGGCGAGTTTCAACGGGCACCTCCACGGGCGTTGTTCAGGAGGAAGTCCATGTAGGTCGCCGACTCGGGAAACAGCGCCTTCTCGGTCTCGAACTCGCGGACCATCTGGTCGTCCTTGCCGATGCTGGAATAGAGCAGCCCCAGCTGGGCGTGGTAGCCCGGCGGCACCGCGCCGTTCTTCGCCCGGATCTTCTCGAGGTCGGCTTCCAGCGCCTGCGCCTGGGCCTCCTTGGATTCACCCTTGAAGTATTCGTGGACCTGGGCCTGGTAGCCCTCCCACTGGTACAGCGTCTTCGGTCCGCTGCACCCGGCCAGCGCCATGCTCCCCAGCAGCGCCGCCGTCCATGTGATCGTCTTGCTCATGTGTGCCGTGATTCCCTGGTTTCTGGTGGATTATTGGTTCTGTGGCTTCCAGGCCCCGCTATCGACCGCGTTGACCAACTTGTTCACCGCCTCGCGCATGGCCAGGTCGAGAACCTTGCCGTTGAGGGTCGAGTCGTAGCTGGCGGTGCCGCCGAAGCCGATCACCTCGCGGTTGGACAGGGCGTACTCGCCAGCGCCCTGGGTCGAATAGACGACCTCCGAGGTAGAGATGTTGACGATGTTCAGCGCCACCTTGGCGTAGGCGATCTGCGACTTGCCGCGGCCAAGGATGCCGAACAGCTGGCGGTCGCCGACTTCCTTGCGGCCGAACTCGGTGACATCGCCGGTCACCACGTAGTCGGCACCCTTCAGGCGCTGGGCCTGGCCCTTGATCGCCGCTTCCTGCTGGATCTCGCTCATGTTGTCGCGGTCCAGCACGTTGAAGCGATTGGTCTGCTGCAGGTGGGTGATGAGAATGGTCTTGGCCTGGCCGCCGAGGCGGTCGACGCCATCGGAAAAGATCCCGCGCATGTAGCTGGAGCGGTTGTCGAACTTGCCTACCGCAATCGGCGAACGCACGCCGCTGTAGGGTCGGTTGACGCTCTCGACCTGCTGTACCGGCAACGCGGTGGAGGTCTCGGTGGCGCAGCCCGCCAGGCCGGCCAGGGTGGCGACGGCGAGGAGCGGCAGTAGTGCTTTCTTGGCGCTGTGACTCATGGGGTTCTCCTGGAAAAAAACGCTATCGACGCGGAGCGGCTTCTAGCCGCCCCGTGTGCGGAAAAGAGGGCGTAGTGAAAATCGAGGAAGGCCAGGCGGCACGGCGGCGCGCCAAGGCGAGGGGCGAAATGGGGTGGCCACGATTTCTTTCCTTGAAATACGAATGCGTCGATCAACCGGCGCTCCCGGCCGGCCTTGGAAATCCGAAACAATCGTGCGGGAAGCGATGCACGAACCGTATGAGCCATCAATAGGCCATCTCGGTGGGCGGCAAAGTTACCACAGTTATTCCGATCGTTTCGTTATGCAGGAAGCATACTCGGAGAATTCTGACTGCGTCTCGTTCGCAGGATCGAGGTGGGACGCCGGGCACCGGTGTCCGCCACCAACCGGTGGCAGCCAGGCAGGCCTCCTTGCCGCCCATTGCGCCCGACGCTGTACGGCGCAAATGAAAACGGACACCCCTTGGGAGTGTCCGTCTCTGCCGTCGACCGGTCAGGCCAGGTCGAGGCCGCGCATTCTCAGGCGCAGGTCCTGTTCCTGGGGCTTGCCTGAACGATCCGTCCCGTTTGCCAGGTCCAGGGCATCGAGCAGTCCCTCGCCGTGGCCGCTCCGTTCCCCCAGCGTGGCCTCTTCGAGCACCCGACGGGTCACACCCTGCCCATCCTTGGCGCTGAGAAGCACGCGCATGTCGGTCCCCTTGTCGTAGAGGATCTCCTGCTCATCGCCCTCGATCGATATCTCGCTGACATCGATCCCGGATCTGCCGAACAGGGTGGTTATCGTGCCCTGGCCCGCGAAGCTCCTGGCAACGCTGGGGTCCCGGGAGGTGGAGAGATAGCCGGCGTCGTGGCCGACCTGGCCCTCTTTCACCGCCTCGAAGGCATCCCTGCCCTGGGTGCCGCGGAAGGTCTTCACGACCTGTTCAGCCGGTCCGCTCTTTTCGAACGCGGCAGACATGCCCCGGTCGATCAACGCCTGGCCCGCATCCAGCTCTCGCCCCTGACGCAGGGAACGATTCAGGTGCTGGTACTCGCCGTTGGTATAAAGACCGAGCGCCATCACCTCGGCATCGCTGTACGGCCCGTCCGGGTGTTCGCCGAGGTACTGCTCCGCCTCCAGCCCGAAGTGCTCCACCAGGCCATCCGCCAGCGCCTTGTCGACAGGCTCGCCCTTTACCTCGCTCTCTACCGCGTGGCGCAACAGGGCGACCTTGTCCATTACCGCATGCAGTTGGACGGCGATTTCGCGCAGTTGCTCCGGGCTTGCGCTGAGTACATGCTGGCTGGCGGCACCGCCCGCGGTCCCCCACTGTTGCAGCGCGATCCCCCCAACGCTCTGTTCGAGCAGGCGGGCAGCCTGGGTACGGGAAGCCTCGATCCGGCTGCCATCGCGAATCCCGACCAGGGCGGTGGCCAGCGAGCGCAGGGCGCCGTCGCCGCTGGCCAGGCGCGTGTGATCCTTCGCCAGCCTCTCCGCTGTCAAAGTCGCCAGCTCGCTCGCCTTGCCAAGTCCGCCCAAGGTCAGGGGCAGTGCCTTTTGCAGCATCATCTGCTTGATCTCGGCGGCCGAGAGACTGGCGGCAGGCGGCGCGTCCTGACGGGAGAGCGGCGCCTGGGTGGAGGCGTGGGCACGGCTCCCCAGCAGTTTGCCCAGCCACTCGATGATCGCCACGAAGGGACGCGCGAGGGCGGCCCCCAGGCGGGAGAGCAGGCCCTCGCCCTTCGGTGCTTCCTGGCGCTGGGCCAGTTGTTGCGCCTCCCGGGGAGTGGCCACCTGGCGGGCCTCGACCTGTCCCAGGCGCCCGGCCACGGCCTGGCTCAACTCAGCCACGAAAGACGGGTTCTGCTGAGATGATTGAATATGCATGATGATTGACGTCTCCTGATGTTTCCCCGCCAGTCTAGGAACGAGGCGCCCCTCCGCCTATCAGGATTGGCCGTGGTTTTTTTACTGTTGGCGGCCGTCGGAGCACGCGGAAAGAGAACCGTCAGCGGCCGAAAAACAGCGGACTTTCCCTACGCCAGCTCCCGTGCGCCTACACCGGGGCGGAGAACCCGATGGATATCGGCGGCAGCGACGGGCTCTTGGTGGACGGCGCACCGCCGTGCGGGCGCCTCGGGGTCGTCTGCTGCTATGGTGCGCACAGGCACGTCGCCATCCTCTCTCCCGGCGAATGGAATCGAGCATGACGCTTTCCCTGGATCTGTTGTTGAGCCTGTGCACGGCCCTGGCCATCGGCCTCCTGATCGGCGCCGAGCGCGGCTGGCAGGAGCGCGACCACGAAGATGCGCGGCAGATCGCCGGAATCCGCACCTTCAGCCTGGCCGGCCTGCTCGGCGGCTTCGCCACCCTGCTGGCGGGCGAACTGGGCAGCGCAGTCTGGGTAGCCTTGCTGCTGGCCCTCGCGGCGCTGGCCGTGGCCGGCTACGTGAGCGATGTCAGGCGTGGCGGCGACCAGGGCATGACCACCGAGATCGCCCTGCTGATGACCTTCCTCCTCGGCAGCCTCGCCCTCACCGAACAGCGCCTGCTGGCTGCCGCCGGCGGCATCGTGCTGACCCTGCTGCTGAGCCTCAAGGACAAGCTCCACGCCCTGCTGAAGCGCCTGACCGCCGAGGAGCTATCGGGCACCCTCAAGCTGCTGTTCATTTCCGTGGTCCTGCTGCCGGTGCTGCCCAACCAGGGCTATGGTCCCTGGGCGTTCTTCAATCCCTACCTGACCTGGTGGATGGTGGTGCTGATCGCCGCCCTCGGTTTCTCCGCCTACCTGGCCATCCGCCTGATCGGCTCGCGCAAGGGCCTGTTGCTGACCGCGGTGCTCGGCGGCCTGGTGTCCTCCACGGTGATGACCCTGACCCTGGCGCGCCTGCGCGAGCGCATGCCCGACGCCCTGTTGGCGTGCGCCCTGCTGGCGACCTCGGCGCTGATGTTCCCGCGCATCCTCGTCGAGATCGGCGCGATCCACCCGGCCTTGCTGAAGGAACTGGCCCTGCCATTCGCCGCCACCACCCTCGTCTACCTTGGCGGCACGCTGTTCCACGCCCTGCGCGGCGGCCGCGCCAGCCAGGAGGCGCCCGACGAGCCAGGCCTGCGCAACCCCTTCGAACTGCTCCCGGCCATGCGTTTCGCCGCCCTGCTGAGCGCGATCCTGCTGTTGGTGGAGGTCGGCCGGCGGCTGTTCGGCGACGCCGGCATCTATGCGGTCGCGTTGCTCTCCGGCCTCGCCGACGTCGACGCGATCACCCTGTCCCTGGCCCGCGCGGCGCAGGGCGAACTCGATCCAGGCGTGGCCAGCCGCGGCATCGCCCTTGCCGCCCTGAGCAACAGCCTGGTCAAGGCCGGCCTGGTCGTGCTGGTGGGCGGCAAGCGGCTGGCCCTGCAAACGCTACCCTTCAGCCTGGCGGGGCTGCTGGTAGGAGCGCTGCTGATCCTGTTGTGAGGCGCCGGGGAAACCCCGGAGCGCCGCTGGACGAACGCGACGGCAACCGCCTGGCGCCCCGCATCAACCTGCGCGGCTACTGGCTGCAACGGCCGGGTTTCGAGGACCGGACCAGGACCCGGGTGAGGCAGGGCGGCCTGGCGATCACGGCGGAGCGAGGGGAGGGGACGTCTCCGCGCTGGACTGAGGCGTCTCTGCGAGGTCGGAGACAAGGCGGTGGCTGGCTGAGCCAATCACCCTTTGCGGCGTGAAGAGCGCCTGGAACTAGCGGCACTCACCCCGCGCGGTCGCATCGACCACCCTGCCCGAGGCGTCGGCAAAGAACTCGTAGATGCAGGTGTAATAGCCGCTCTGGTTGGCCGTGCCGGTCTTCTGGTTCAGGACCGAGCTGTTGGGCGTATTGCCATGGCCCTGCTCGTAGTAGGTGTAGTCGTAGTCGTGGCTATAGTTCTCGTACTCCTTCCACACGTACTTCTGCCTGGCGGCATCCCCCGTCACACGTTCCGGCTCGCCGAAGCGCTTGATCACGTCCTGGATCGGCAAGCCGATCCAGGATTGCGCATCGCTACGCGCGCGACTGCCATAGGCCTCCATGACGCACCCCGACACGCTGATCGCAAGGGCCGCCAGGGCGGTGAGTCTCAGAGCCAGTACCGGCATATGTGCTTCTCCTTCCATGGCGGCCTGCCTACGCGGCATCCCGCTCCCTTTGCGCGGGTCGGTGTGCTGCGAATGGTAGGGGGCCGGGGCCCGCCCGTTCAACGGGAGACGGCGGTTTCCGGTGTACTAGTACATTGGGGCGCTGTGCGACGGGGCAGTAGAAAGGAGGGTCGGCAAGCCGCCAGGAGCAGATGGATATGGGTGGTTATTCAGCAAAATGCATGGAGCTTGTTATCGAAGGCATCCTCGAGGTCCCGTAGATCGGAGAGGTAACGCTGGTAGTCCTCGTCCTCGGCGAATACCACTTGCCGATTGTGTCCCCGCTGGACCATGTGAAGCGGATAATTCGGTAAACCACTCGCCCTTGCCTAGGCATCGCGGAGCCTCCTTACGGCGTCTGCGCTGGAGCCTCCTTGCTTAGAAAACTAGAGTAGGGAAAATAAATCTGTCCCCTTTATGCTGCTAATTTCAGAAACTGCGCCACGCAGAAACACTCAAAGCAAATAACTCGCTAAACCATTCTCCCTTACCTAGGCATCTTGCCCCCTTGACGGAACCTGCGCTGGAGCCTCCGTGTTCAGAAATTAGGATAGGGAAAATAAAAATTCTTCCTTTATGTTAATAATTAGAAATAAGTTTATCTACGTACTCTTTCCGGTATAAACCCAAATCAGCCTGCTCCATCATAAACTCTCTACTAACGAACTCGCCAAAATCAAAATTTGAATATACAGATTTCGTTTCATCCAACATAACCAAAACCCCTATCTCTTCTAAAACCTCTTCATACAGAACCCATGAGACCATATCTGAAAAAGCTACTATTCTACCTACCTCTCCAACTAAAACATGCTCTTCATATAAAGAACACAGCCTATTCTCTATCTCAGTAAAATTAACTTCAAGCAGATCAACCTCATAAACCGAGGAGATCTCAAATTTATTTTTTTGGGCTACCAAAAAGCAGAAAAATATTTTTTTCGCACCACTATTAACGCTAACAAAAAATAACAATTTTAAAATACTCAAACTATATAGAGCCGATCTCTCAACAAAAAATGTCATCCCTTTCCTTACCTTAACAATATTATCTGGAAGCTTCTTTGAAAAGTCCACCAAACCACATAAAACATGCTGACAGGAACTATTCATATTACACCCTAAGGATTTTCAAAACGAATCTTTACAGCAATATTTTTCTTACTTTTTCCACCTATCTTTAGTTCCGCAGAAGGTAGCCCCGCGACGAGAAAAGGAGAAAAGGGGACAGATTTATTTTTGCTACTCTAATTTCGGCGACTGCGCCCACTCTGAAACGCTCAAAGCAAATAATTCGCTAAACCATGCGCCCTTACCTAGGCATCGCGGAGCCTCCTTACGGCGTCTGCGCTGGAGCCTCCCTGCTTAGAAAATTAGAGTAGGTAAAATAAATCTACCCCTTTATTTATTCTTTATTTAATAAAGCATATTTATTTCTGAAAAAAAGTAATAGTAGGGCCATAATCTTGATCTGAGCAAGATAGCAAAACCGAAAAATCTCTATCTGGAAATTTCTCTTTTAAAATTAAGCGCCATGATAGAGAAAGCATATGAGCAAGCTGCTCAAAAATTTCATCTTCTACATCCTCATTGCACCCGGAAAAAATATCATAAATATGGGTATGATTAATGAATCTCTCTACAGACTGGATATCATTTTCTAATCTTTCCATCCAGTCATTAAATTTTTTTTCCTCATAATTCATCTCCAGTATTACCGCCCCCCTATCCAAGATAAAATCAGGAAAAACCAATTTCCCTAAGATCAATAAGTCTTCTGGCCTGATTTCATAGGAAATATATGAAAATACATCAATCTCATTCTTATTCTCCCAGCCGGACCTCCATAACTCATAATTACTCAAACACTTTAAATCTTTAAAAGATACTATTTTTTTCATGGTATCTCATCCGAATTAGCAGGGCGCGGAGCTAATTTAGTTGATGGAGATTGTACTCTAACACTTCCGTCTGGCAATATATTTCTACCATATTCTATTACATGAGGCGTGGGTATGTTTGCATGCGAAGCCCCGCTTACATCGACCCTTTTAATAATCATGCCAGTCGAGTCATATACAGCATAACTTGTAACATTCCCCTTATTATCAGATCTATATAGCACTCCATTGGCTGGCCCACCATCTAGCTTAAACCTACCGCTAGTCTTAATAGCATTTTCTAAGGGGCCACCAGTAAAGTTCCCTTCTGCACGAGGAGGATTTGGTATTTTTGTTTTAGTTGCTTCTTTCACCGGATGCGTATAAGGCATCCCCGCCTCAGCATCCGCCAACGCCCCAATGGTAGGCAGATTAGCCTTTCCTGGGGCCACCTCTCCTTTGGGCAACTCTCCCGCCTTCAGCGCATTCATGAGCGCCTTGGCCGATACCTTGCCAGCGGCACCGCCCATTGCCGGAACGCCGATTCCGAACGGATTGAACCCCGTCTGGTCCAGGTATGCACCGACTTCCTTCTGCCACTGTGGATTGCCGTTCCACCAGAGGTTGGCGGTCTGCTCCAGGTGCAACTGACCAGCCGTCGTCCAGTCGACGACGTTTCGGCCCATCAGGAAACCGTAGGCTATATCGCTGTCACTTCCTCCCGGATTAGCTGTTTCCTGCCGGGCCACCAGCTCGTTGAGAGCCGTAGACCCCGCATCGATCTCCGCACGAATCTCCGCGCAATTACCCGCAGCCACGCAGCCATTCAACCTCCGCCGGTTCTCGTCGCTACGCGCCTTGAACTCTTCCTCTACCTGACGGCAATTTCCCTGGGACTTGCATTTCTGCAAGGCGTTATCCAGATCGGCCACATCCTGATGGTTGAGGAAGTTGTATTGCGTCGAGTTCTTCGCTACCCAAGCAGCGCTTTCCAGAGCTTTGCCTGTCACATCAGGATCGCGTACCGCCGCAGCCAGAACACCAACCAATTGCGACCCCATAGTGACCATGGCTTCACGGTTCTCAGGGCTCAAGCTCTTGAAGGCCTGGTCTAGCTTGGCCACCAGCGCTTCATTGGCGCCAGCCGCCGCGGCGCCCGTGGCGAAATCGCCACCGCTGACCTGCGCCGCCAGGCCACCCATCAGGGCGTGCATGGTCACCATCGAAGGATCGCCTGGCTTCAGGCTGTATTCCTGGCCGATATCGCCGACGAAGTTGAAACCTGCCGCCGCGAAACTGTTGTAGAGCGCGCTCTTCAGCGCCTCGTTCAGGCTCCCGCCCTGGCCCAAGGCCTGGCTCAGTACAGTGGATGTAGCGTTCTGCATCGCCTGATTGGCAGCGAAGCGACCAACACCAGATAGGCTGCTGAGGTCTACCGTGACCTTTCCAGTAAGCGGATCAGTCTTGGTCTGAAGAATCCCGTCGAAGTACTCAGCCGTCAGCCCCCCGGTCAGGCTCGCAATAGCAATCTGCTTCAGACTGTCACTACTGAAGCTGTCTTTCAGCACCTTCCCGAGATCGCCCTTGTTGTTGATCAGGCTGACCGCTGCCGTGCCCGACAGGCTTCCTGCCGCACCAACTCCTGCGCCCATGGCGAAGCTACTGGCACCCACTCCTGCACCACTGAGCGCTCCCGCTGCCGCCATGCCACCGATGGCTGCCGCCGCGATGGCGACAGCGATCTGCGTCGCCGGCCCCATGCCCGAGTTGCTGTACTTCCAGCTATCGTGCACCTCCTGCACCATGCGCCAGTCCACATCCCCGCGCTGCTCGGCCTCCTTCAGCCACGCCAGTTGCGGATCCGCCTGCACCATCGCGTCGATGGTCTGGCTCACGGTCTTTTGGTCGATATGCTTGAGGTCGATCTTCAGCCCTTCCACGGCCTTGATCGCCAGATTCCCCTGGGCCACGATCTGGGTCTGCCGAAGCGTTTCATCGGTCTGCCCTTTCCCCTTGGCGCTGTTCCACGCCAGGTCGCCCTTGCTCTTCTCGTGGCTTTCCTGGTGCAGGTCCTTCACCGCCTCGAAGGTCACCCCGCCGCCGCTGACGATGGCCAGGTCGTTGCCCGATTCCAGCTTCGCGCCCTGGTAGGTCTGGTCGCCGCCGCTGAGCAGGGTGAGGTCGCCGCCGCTGCTGATCTGGCTGCCCACCGCCTTGACGTCGGTGACTTCGTCGCGCCGGGTTTCCTTGCGGCCGAAATCGCCTTTCTTCTTCTTGTCGTACAGGTAGTAGTTGCTGTCGTTGGCGGCCAGCAGTTCCAGCTTGTCGCCGGCCACCAGGTAGGCCTCGTCGCCGGCGCTGGCCTGGCTCGCGATCAGGCGCAGGTCCTGTCCGGCATTGATCGCCAGGTCGCCCCCGGCATCCACGCGGGTGCCTTGCTGGGCGACCTTGTCTTCCTGGTAGGTGACCTTCCTGGTCTTGCTGTAGGCATGCTCCTCGTTCGCCGCCACCGCCAGGGTCACGTCGCGCCCGGCGGAGAGGGCGATGTCGCGGCGCGCTTCGAGGGCGCTGGCCACTGCGCTGAGGTCGCGCCCGGCGCTGACGTTCAGGTCCCGCCCAGCACTGACTTCGGCGCCGAGCTGGGTCACGCTCTGTAGCCGCGACGTGCTCCAGCGGGTCTGGCCCTGGCGGTCCTCGACGGCGGCGACGGTGACGTCGCGTCCGGCGTCGAGGCTGAGGTCGCCGCGACTCTGCAGCACCCCGCCGAGGTTGGCGATGTCGCGTCCGGCCTGGACGTTCAGGCTGTTCGCCGCCTCCACCCGCGCGGCGCTGTCGGCGAAGCTGCGCTCCCAGGTGCGGCCGTCGAGCGCGCTGTCGTAGCGGGTCACGCTGCGTTCGTTGATCACGTCGCCGGTCAGCGCGGTGAGGCTCACATCGCGCCCGGCGATGACCCCGCCCTGGCGGTTGCGGATCGAGTCGCCGGCGAGCAGGTCGAGGCGCTTGCCGGCCTCGATCAGGCCGCTGTTGTCGAGGTTGTCGGCCGTCGCCGAGAGGTCGTTCCGCGCGCGCAGGGTGCCGACGTTATGCAGGTCGCCGCCGCTCACCAGCTTCACGTCGCGGCCCTGGATCAGCGCACCGTTGGGTGCCAGCCGACCCTCCGCCTGGGCCAGGTAGACCACCGGCGCGAGGACCTTCTCGCCGTTCACCTCGACCTCTTCCAGCCAGACGATGTCGTGAGTCAGCGCCGCCATCTGCTCCGCGCTCAGACCCACACCCAGTTGCAGGTGCAGTTGGTCCTTGTAAGCGATGGCGTTGTCCATCAGGTAGCGGAACAGTGCCTCGTCGCTGCTCAGCCCGTCGATGTAGCGCTGGCCGGTGCGCGCCACCACCGCGTCGCGGATCAGCCGCTGCTCGTAGAGACCGTCGCCGAGACGCTTCTTGCTAGCGTCCGGGTTCATGCCCAGGCCGCTGAGCAGGTAGTCCGAGTTGAGGAACTGCTTCAGTTCGGTGAGCGCCGGGTTGGTCTCGATCAGGTACTTGTGGCTGGCGCTCGGCGTGGCGTTGCCGGGCACGCCCTGGACCCGGGCGACGCCCGGCAGGCTACCGCCGAGCGCGCTGCCGCCCTGACCCAGGACGTTGGCCGCGCCAGCCAGGCCATCGACTCGCACGCCCTGGCCCTGCCAGGTACCGGCGACGTTGCCGGCGCCTTGCTGGCCGACCGAGACGCCGCTACCGCCCTGGGTGCGGTCGGCGCCGGCACCGAGCGCGGCGCTGCCATTGCCGTCCTCGGCGAAGCGCGAGCTGAGACGGAACAGGCCGTTGTCGCCCTGGGGCAGGCTGAAGCCGGGCAGGGTAACCGGGTTGACCTGGCGCCGCGCCAGGTCGGGCGGCAGTTGCGAGGTCAGCGGCACGACCACCGAAACCCCGCTGCCGCCCACCGCGCTGTCGCCCACCTGGCGGCCACTGCCGACGAAGGTGTAGCCGGGGCGGGTGACGCCGTTGTCGATGCGCGTGCTGGCATTGACCGTGACGTCGCCGGCGGCCTGGATCACCGCTGCGTAGGACTGGTCGCCACTGCTGATCGGGGTCGGCCCCTTGCTCGGGAATTCGTACTCGAAGGACCAGTCGCTGAGGATCGCGTTGAGCGCGGCGGGAATCTCGCCCGCGCGCGCCGGGTCGAAATTGGCGCTCTGGTACCAGTAGAGGTTGGTGAAGTTGCGCGACTTCTGGTCGATGCCGCCGATATCGCCGCCGCGAGCGGTACGCAGCACGCGGATGGTTTCCAGCTCGCCGGTTTCCAGGCCCTGGTTGTCGAGGACTTCGAGGTTGGCGGTGAGGTTGCCGCCGCTGCCGATCAGGCTGGAAAGGTTGTTCAGGGTGCCGCCGTCGATGGCGAAGTCGCCTCCGGCCAGCAGTTGCCCCATGGCGCTGCTGGCAGTGACCTCGGTCTTGTCGCGCTGGGTGATGGTCCAGATGGCGTTGCGCTTGCCGCTGCAGTCGCCCGCGTTGACGCCTTCGATGCAGGCGGTCTGCTCCATCTTCGCGGTGTACAGGCCCGACTTGCTTTCCAGCACGGCGCGACGGTTCTCGATCAGGCTGGCACGCAGGCTGAAGTCCTTGCCGCTCTCGATCACCCCGGAAAGGTTGCGCAGGCTGGCGGCACGGTTGCCGGCATCGTCGCGGGCGATATCCAGCCTGCCGAGGCTGTACACATCCCCGTAGAGGTTGGTGATGTCGCCGGCGCGCAGGGTCATGTCGGCGCCACTGAACAGCAACCCGCGCTCGTTGAGCAGGGCGGGCGCGTTCAATCGCAGGCTGCCGCCGCCGCCCAGGGTGCCGTAGTTGTTCAGACTCGCGGCGCTGGCCACGAGGTCGCCGGCGGCGGTGATCCGCCCACGGTTGACCAGCAGGTTGCCGGCGCCGAGCGTGACATTGGCGCCGCCGGCGAGGCTGGCGGCGTTGCCGAGGTCGAGGCTGGCGGCGTTCAGGGCGAAGTCGCCGAGGCTGGTGGCGCGGCCGTTGCCACGGTAGCCGCCGCTCAGGTCGAGGCGCAAGCTGCCGTCGCTGGCCAGCAGGCCGTCGTTGCTCCAGTCGCCGCCGCGGCCAGTGAAGGACTGCACCGCCAGCAGCTTGCCCTCGGCCGTCTGGCGGAAGGTGCCGATGTCCAGGTTCAGGCGTCCGGCTTGCAGCACGCTGCTGTTGGTCCATTCGCTGGCGCGGATGTCCAGCAGGCCATTGGTGGTCAGTTCGCCGCCGGCGCGGATCACCTGCGCGGAATCCAGGCCGAAGGTGCCATTGCCAGTGTGGAGGATGCGCCCGCCGGCGTTGGCCAGGCTGCCCAGTTGCAGGTCGAGGTCCTGGTTGGCGCTTTCCAGCACGCCGTAGGCGTTGTTCAGGTCGCCAGCGACCAGCCGCGTGCTGCCGCTGCGGCCGAGGGCGCGCAGGCTGCCGCCGCTGTTGTCGATCGCGGCGGCGCGCAGGTGCAGCTCGCTCTCGCTTTCCAACTGGCCGAAGCGGTTGGCCAGCGCGCCGGCCAGGCTGAAGTCGATGCGCCCGGCGCCGACCTTGCCGCCCTGGCCCGCCGCCGCGCCCTGGTTGAGGAAGCGCTGGCCGTCGAGGCTGAGCAGGCCGCTGGCGTAGAGGCCGCCGCCCTGGTTGTCGAAGTCGGCAGTGACGATGCGGTTGTCGCCGCCCAGCGCCGAGAGATGGCCCTGCTGGTTGCGCACGCCTTGCCCGGCGCGAATCTCCAGCGACCGCGCCTGGGTGACGCCGGCGCTGTTGTCGAACAGCCCGGTGACCAGCTTCAGCCAACCCTTGGCGCTGTTGAGCACGCCGCCGGCGCCGTTGTCGAGGCTGCCGCTCTGCAGGTCGAGGTTGCCGGCCCGGCTGTCCAGGCGGCCGCCCTGGTTGTCCAGCGCGCCGCCGATACGCAGCCGGTTGTCGCCCTGGGCCTGGAGCGTGCCCTGGCGGTTGTCCAGGCTGCCAGCCTGCACCTCGAGGGCGCCGGCCTGGCTGAAGATCAGGCCGTCCTGCTGGTTGCGCAGGGCGCCGCCGCCCAGGCGCAGGCTCATGCCGGCCTGGCTGGCGAGGGTGCCGGAGGCGCTGTTTTCGAGGCTGCCGGCGCTGATCTCCAGCAGCCCCTGGCTGACCAGCTTGCCGCCGCGGTTGTCGACGCTGGCGCTGCGCAGCAGCAGGTCGCCGCCGCTGGCCAGGCGCGCCGCGCCGGTGTTGACCAGGGCGCCGCCGAGGATGGCGTCGAGCCGGCCCTGGCTGATCAACTGGCCGTCGCTGTTATCCAGGCTGGCGCCCTTGAGCAGCAGGCTGCCGCCGTTGATCCGGCCGCCGGCGTTGTTCAGCAGCGTATCGTCGCGCTCGAAGCTCAGCGCGCGCTGCGCCGAGACCAGGCCGCCCTGGCCGTTGTCCAGCTTCCCGGCGATGCTCAGGGTCACGTCGCTTTCGCCGGAGACAATGCCCTGGGCGTTATCCAGGCTGGCGGCGTCGATCCGTTGCGCGCCCTTGCTGACCAGGGCGCCCTGGCCGTGGTTGTCCAGCGCGCCGCCGAGGCTGATGGCCAGCTCGCCGTCCTTGCTCGAAAGGGTGCCGCCGGCGCTGTTGTCCAGGCTCCCGCCTGTCACCGTCAGGCCCTGCCATCCGGAGAGCAGGCCGGCGCCGGCGTTGCCCAGCGCGTCGGCGTCCAGGCGCAGTTTCCCGGCGCTGATGATGCGCCCCTGCTGGCCGTTGTCGATGCGCCTGGCCAGCAGCTCGAAGCCCTGCTGGCTGGAAATCTCGCCGCCCTGGCGGTTGTCGAGGACGTTCAGCCGCTCGATGCTCAGCGGGCCGCGGGCACTGATCAGGCCGCCCTGGTTATCCAGGTCGCCACCCCGCAGGTCGAGACTGACGCCGCGCTCGCCGATCAGCCGGCCCTGGCGTTGCACCAGGCGCTCGACCGTCAGGCGCAGGTCGCCCCGGGCGGAGATTTCGCCGCCGTCGGCGGAGTCGACGCGCCCTGCCGTCAGTTCCAGTTCGCCGTCGCTGGTCAGCAGGCCGCCACGGTTGTCCAGGTTGGCGGCGCTCAGGCGCAGCGACTGCTTGCCACTGAGGGCGCCGCCACGGTTGTCGAGGTCGGCGCTGCTGACGTCCAGCACGCCCTGGCTGATCAACTGGCCACCCTCGGCGTTGTCCAGCGCGCCAGTGGCGACGCTCAGGCCGGCGTTGCCGGAGAGCAGGCCCTTGCCGCTGTTGTCCAGCGAGGCGCTGGCGAGCGTCAGGCGGGCGCCGGAGACGGTGCCTTCGGCGTGGTTGTCCAGCGCGCCGTCGACGCGCAGGTCGATGCCGGCGCGGCTGGCCAGGGTGCCCTTGGCGCTGTTGTCCAGGCGAGCGGCCGCGATGTCCAGGCCGGCGGTGCCGGAGATCACCCCGGCCAGGCTGTTGTCCAGGGCCTGGGCGATGCGCAGGGTCAGGCTGTCGGCGCCGATCAGGCGCCCGCCGCGGTTGTCCAGGCTGGCGGCGGCGAGGGTGAAGGCGCGGTCGCTGGAGATTTCCCCGCCGGCGCCGTTGTCCACCGCGCCGAGCTGGCGCAGCAGCAGCGCGCCGGGCGTGGCGATCAGGCCGCCGTCGCGGTTGACTAGCGTGCCGCCATTGAGGTCGAGGGTGACGCCGGTTTCGCTGACCAGGACGCCGCCTCCGCGCTGGTCGAGGCCTTTCAGGTTGGCGTCGAGCAGGCCCTTGGCGCTGACCCGGCCCTGCTGGCCGTTGTCCAGCCGGGCGGCCACCAGGGTGATGCCGGCGTTGCTGCCGATGCCGCCGTTGCGGCTGTTGTCCAGCACGCCGGTGCGGATATCCACCGCACCCTTGGCGCTGATCACGCCGGAACGGCTGTTGTCGAGGCTGGCGCCCTTCAGCGTCACGCCGGCATCGCTGAGCAGCCTGCCGCCCTGGTTGTCCAGCGCGGCCTGGCTGGTCAGCGCCAGCGCACCGGCGCTGGAGAAGGTCCCGCCACGGTTGTCCAGGCGCGCGGCGCGCGCCGTCAGGCTGCCTTCGCTGACCAGCGCGCCGCCCTGGTTGTCCAGCACGCCGCCGAGGCTCACGCTCAGGCCGTTCTGGCTGTCGAGCCGACCGCCGTCGCCGTTGAACAGTTCGCCGCCGTCCAGACTCAGGCCGTCGCGCCCGGCCAGCACCCCCTTGGCCTGGTTCAGCAGGCGCTGCACGGTGAGGCGCAGGCCGCTGTCGCCGATGACCTTGCCGCCGCGGTTGTCCAGTTGCTCGCGGGCGTTCACGGCGACCCTCGAGGTGCTGGAAATCTCGCCGGCGCGGTTGTCGACCTGCCGCGCCTCGATAGCGATGCCGCCATTCGCGGCAATCAGCCCGGACTGGCTGTTGTCGAGCACGTCGGCCGCGACCTTCAGGGTCTTTTCGCTGACCAGTTCGCCACCTTGCTGGGCCAGGCTGCCAAGCGTCGCCTGCAGGTCGCCCTTGGCGGCGATACGCCCTCCGGCGTTGCCGACGGCGTTCGCTGCGAGGTCCAGGCGGCCATCGCTGAGCAGCTTGCCACCCTGGTCGTTGCGCAGGCTGGCAACCTCCACGCGCACGCCAGCCTTGCCGCTGGCGCTGCCGCCGTCGCGGTTGTCGAAGGCGCCTCCCGTGGCGCTCAGGCCGGCGTCGGCCACCAGCACGCCGCCACGGTTGTCCAGGCTGGCGCCGTGGACGTTCAACTCGCTGCGGCTCGACAGCAGGCCGCCGGCGCGGTTGTCCAGTTGCCCCACCGTCACGCGCTGCGCGCCCTGGCTGAGCAGGCTGCCTTCATCGCGGTTGTCCAGCAGGCCGCCGAGGCTGACCTCCAGGCCGCCCCGGCTGCTCAGCGTGCCCTTGCCGCTGTTGTCCAGGCTGCGCGCCCGCAGGTCGAGGCGGTTGGCTGCGGAGAACAAGCCGAGGCGGTTGTCGATGGCACCGCTGGCGACCACCAGCAGGTCGTCGCCGATCAGCTTGCCGCCGCGATTGTCGAGGCTGCCGACGCGGGCCTCGACGCGCTTGCCGGAGACTTCGCCGTCCCCCCGGTTGACCAGCGCCTGGGCACTGACGCGGGTGGACTGCTGGCTGCCGAGCAGGCCTTGCTGGCCGTTGTCGAGCGTCGCCGCGCCGACCTCCAGGTCGTTCAGGCCGATCACCTGGCCGCCACGGTTGTCGAGATCGCCACGGGTCTTGACCACGGCGCGGTCCCGGCTCTGCAACAGGCCGTCCTGGCGGTTGTCCAGGCTGCTCGCCTCGACCCGCAGTTCGCCCTCGGCGAGCAGCTTGCCGCCACGGTTGTCCAGGTGTCCGCCGTCGACCCGGACGGTCGCCCCCTTCAGGCTGCCGCCCTGGTTGTCCAGCGCCTGGCTCGCCTTCGCTTCCAGCGCGCGGCTGGCCACCAGGCTGCCGGCGTTGCGCAGGGTGCCGCTGCGCAGCTCGAGGTCGCCGCGCGCGTTGCGCCGCTCGTCTGGCTCGACGCCGGCTTCGATCACCCCGGCGTTGTCGATATGCGCCGCCTCCAGCACGATGCGTTCGCGCGCCGCCAGGCTCTGCCGGTTGACCAGTTCCTCCGCGCTGCGGATCTCGGCGCTGCCGCCGGCGTAGGTCTTGCCATTCAGCTCCACGGCCTGGGCCGCGATCTTCAGGTCGCCCTGGCTGGAGGCCTGGGCCAGGCTCAGCTTGCCGCTGGCGTCGATGCGGATGTCGCCGCCGCTGGCGGCCATGTCGCCGGCCAGCCGCACCCCCACGCCCTGCTCGGTGCCGACCAGGCGGATCGCCCCGGCGTACATCCCGCCCAGCGCCGAGCTGTCGATCGCCAGCTGCGGCTTCTCGCTGCCATCGGCAGCGCGCGGCGTGGCCTGCAGGCTGTCGGCCTGGACGTCGTTGCGGCCGGTGACGATGTTGAGGTTCTTCGCGTAGAGCTTGGCGTTGAGCTTGGCGCTGCGGGTGATCAGGTCGAACTGTTCGAGGTTGCCGACGTTCAGTTCGGCGCCTTCGACGACGATGTCGCCGCCGTCCACCTGGAAGCGCTCCAGGCGCTGGCCGTCCATGATCGGCTTGCCGGTGGTGAGGGTCGCGCGCGGCGTGTTGATGAAGCCGCAGCCCTGGCAGGTGATGCCGTGCGGGTTGGCGACGATCACCCGCGCCGACTGCCCGGCCACCTCGGTGTAGCCGGCCAGGGTGCTGCGGTTGCCGCCGGTGACCTGGTTGAGGATCACCTGCGCCGCCTGGCCCTTGAGGTTGGGGTTGCCGAGGATGATCCCGCCGAGCTGGGTACCCTGGGTCTTGCCGGTGGCGTTGTTGAGGATCAGCCCGTTGGCGCCGACGTTGTAGTCGCGGAAATGGTTGTTCGACAGCCCGGCGCCGTTGGGCGTGGCGATATTGACGATGGGCACGCCGTTGCCCGCCTGGCCCAGGCCGGTGTTGCCGCCGGCGGCCTTGTCCAGCGCCAGCCCCGCCGCCGCGGCGACGATCGGGTTGAGGAACAGGATGCCGGCCAGGGACAGGGCGATGCACTGGTTCAGCGGGCTGCGGATGTCCATATCGTTACTCCTTGGCGGGTAGGGGCCCGGCGAGGTTAAGCAAGGTTTTCCAAGGAAAGGGCCTCGATGCAGGTAGGCGCTTTCCTAAAGCGTTCAGGAGGTCGCCGCGTCTTCAGAAGAACGCGTCGACCCGGAAATAGATCGGGTGCTCGCGCCGCTCGATGGCGCTGGGCCGCTCCAGCGAGCGGGCGAAGCCGACGCTGGCGGCGAAATAGCGGCCGCGGGCATCCAGTTCGATGGCGTTGCCGCTCATGCGCCCGCTGGCGCCGTCGTTGTAGCGGTCGTGGCGGATCACGCCGACGTCGTAGGCGAAGGCCACGCCGTATTCCTGCAGCCAGGGCCGCAGCGGCGCCCACTCCACCGCGCGCCGCCAGCGCAACTGGTTGCGCCAGTAGCCGCCGCTGTCGCCGGTCAGGGTCTGGTCCTTGAAGCCGCGCACCGAGCTGTTGCCGCCGAGGCTGATGCGCTGCGGGCTGAACAGCACGTCCTCGCTCCTCTGCCCGGTGGCCAGGCTGTCGAAGCTGAAGCGCTCGCCCCATAGCTGGAACGGCTGCAGGTAGCTGAGGGTCAGGCTGTACTTGTCGTAGCGCGCATGCGGATCGCCCGCGTGCGGGTGGCCGCGACCCTGCGCGCCAAGGGCGCCGATGCCCTGCTGCCAGCCGAGGTCGAGGTTGACGAAACCGCTGCCGATCCGCCGGCCGTGGTTGAAGCCGAGCTGGGTCTCGGTGATCCGCGTGCTCTGGTCTTCCAGGCGGGTGTCTTCGACATAGTTGTTGGTGCGCTGGTGGCTGAGCCCCAGGCTCATGGCGGTCTTGCTCACGCCGTCGCGGTGCAGCACGCGTTCGGCGCGGAACTGATGGCTGCGGCTGTCGCCATCGAGCTTGAAGGGGAAGCCGCTGGCCTCGTTGCGCGTGCGGTAGTCGCTCTGGCTGTAGCCGTAGGTGAAGGTCCACCAGCCCCAGGGCAGGCTGTAGAACAGGCTCTGGCTGTCGGAATGGCGCCAGCGGTCGGTCACCGCGTCGCGGTTGGCGCGCAGGTTGAGCTGGTCGGCCAGGCCCAGCGGGCTGTCCCAGTCCAGGCCCAGGCCCATCTGCTGCTCGCCGGTGCTGACGTCGCCGTCGTTGTTGCGCGTGGCGGAGACCCGCCAGGGCTTGTCGCGCTCGCCCTTGAGACGCACCCGGCTGCCGCCGACCTCGCTGCCGGGCACCAGCTCCAGTTGCACCTGGCGCGACGGCAGGCGGCTCAACTGGTCGACCAGTTGCTCCAGCTCGCGCAGGTCGAGCAGCTCGCCGGTCCTGCCCGGAAAGCTCATCGCCAGTTCGCGCGGGCTGGCCAGCGCGGAGCTGTCCAGGCCCTCCAGGCGGCCTTCGACGACGATGATGCGCAGGGTCCCGGAGGCCAGGTCCTGCTGTGGCAGGTAGGCACGGGTGGTGACGTAGCCGCGATCCAGGTAATGGTCGGTGACAGCCTTGAGCAGCGCATTGAGCTGGCCGACGCCCAGGCAGCGCCCCTGGTAGGGCGCCAGCAGTTGGCGACGCGCGCTTTCGTCGAGGTGCCCGGCGCCTTCCAGCTCGATGCGGCGGATCTCGAAGCAGCGCTCGTCGTCGCCGGAGGCATCCGCAGCGGCGGGCGCTCCCTTGCCGGGCAGTTGCTGGAGTTCCTCCAGGCGCTTGCGCTGTTCGTCCAGCAGGCGCTGCTGGCGGTCGCGGATCAGGTCGCGGTCACCGGGGGAGGTGAAGGGGGCGGCGCTGGCCATGAGCGGCAGGCACAGGAAGATAAAGGCCAGGCGATGGAGAGCCACGATTTCATTCCTTGAAATACAGAAAGGCGCGATGTTGGCCCAGCGGCTACAGCGGGTAAGCAGGAATATTCCGAAATCCGTCTTCCATGAGTCGGACAATCCGGAATTAAGGCACAAGGCCATCTGGGCGTGCCGAAAAACCTAACACAGACTTTTGGATTAATCCGTTAGATGGCACGCTTTCTCGACGAACTGCAACAAGACCCATCGTTGGCAGGGTACTCATCGCGGCAAAAAGAAAGGGCCGGCTCCCATGGGAAAGCCGGCCCCGGATACTGCTCGTCGCAGGCGCTGCATCAGCCGCGCTGGTAGACGATTTCCTTGGTGCCGCCGTCGCAGGTGCCGACTACCTTCTTGTCGGTGACGCTGCCCTTGTCGACGATTTCCAGGGTGTAGGCAGGAACGCCGTTGGCCTTGATCTTCGCATCGATCTCGGCTTTCAGTTCCTCACAGGGCTTGGCGGCGAATGCGCTGCCCGCCACGGCAAACAGGCCGACTGCCAACATCAACTTCTTCATGAACACATTCCCTCGTTGCATGGATGAAGACCCGAACGGGTCAGGCTTGCCAAATGCGGCAAGGTTGAGACGAGCGCGCCGCCCATGGAGGCACGCCGCCCTCATAGCCTGTGCATGATCCGGCGAAGCGGAAAGACGCGGCGGCCTTCCCAGGGCGCTGGCGATCGTGGACAGGTTTCCAGGGTGCCATCAGCTATTGGCGATACGGAACCCTACTTTCAGGGTCACCTGGTAATGGCCGACGGCGCCGTTCTCGATGTGCCCGCGGGTATCCACCACCTCGAACCATTCCAGATGCTGGATGCTCTTCGCCGCTTCGGCGAGGGCGTTGTTGATGGCGTCCTCGATGCTGGTCTTGGACGAGCCGACCAGTTCGATCTTCTTGTAGGTGTGGTGATTGGACATGAACTCTCTCCCCGGACGATGCCTGGTTCTTCGCGCCCGACGGGCGCCTCTGTTCAATGGACACTAGCCGAGCCGGAAAAGTGCAGCAAATCGCCAGCGCTCAGCCTGCCAACTGCTCCCGCAACCATTGCGCCAGGCGCCCGGCACGCGGATCGTGCAGGCGCGCCGGTACCCACAGGGCCAGGCGCGCATCGGTCTCGATGAAGCCCCAGGGCGCCGCCAGGCGGCCTGCGGCGAGATCGTCGCGGACCAGCGCCTCCGGGGCGATGGCCACGCCGAGGCCCGCCACCGCCGCTTCCAGCAGGTAGTAGAGATGCTCGAACCCCTGGCCATAGCGCAGCGCCTCCGCCGCCAGCCCCTGGCTCGCGGCCCAGGCCGGCCAGGCCTGGGGTCGCGAGGCGGTATGCAGCAGCGGCTCCTGCAACAGCCGCGCGGCGGGCGCCTGGGCCAGGCCGGTTTCCTGCGCCAGGCGCGGGCTGACCACCGGACCCATGCGCTCGGGCGCCAGTTCGAAGACCTGCATGTCCGCCGGCCAGGGCGGCTCGGCGAACCAGAGCATGGCGTCCAGGCCGGGACGACGCGGATCGAACTCGCCCTCGCTGGTGGACAGTTGCAGGCGCAGGTCGGGGAGGGCACGGTTGAGCTGGTCCAGCCGCGGGATGAACCAGCGCGCCAGCAGGCTGCCGGGTACGCCGAGGACGAACGGGGCCTCGGCGGTCTGCCGGCGCAGCTCGGCACAGACGCCACGCAGTCGCTCGAACGCATCGCCGCAGGCGTCACGCAGGCGAACGCCGGAATCGGTGAGTTTTACGCCGCGTCCATCCTTGCCGAACAGGGCCACCCCGAGATCGTCCTCGAGCAACCGCACCTGCCGGCTCACGGCGCCATGGGTAACGTGCAGTTCCTCGGCCGCCAGGCTGATGCTGTGCAACCGGGCAGCGGCTTCGAAAGCGCGCAGGGCATTCAGGGAAGGGAGGTCGCGGCTCATGGCTATTCGTGAGTTTTCCTGACAGGTTTGAGCAATCTTATCGGTTTCTTTTACCCGGCGGGGGGATTAGATTCTGCCCATACGTCATTTCCTGGAGCCCTCCATGACTTCCTATCGCAACGGCCCCGACGCCAAGGGCCTGTTCGGCCGCTTCGGCGGCCAGTACGTCGCCGAGACCCTGATGCCGCTGATCCTCGACCTCGCCCGCGAGTACGAGAAGGCCAAGGACGACCCGGCGTTCCAGGAGGAACTGGCCTACTTCCAGCGCGACTACGTCGGTCGGCCGAGCCCGCTGTACTTCGCCGAGCGCCTGACCGAGCACTGCGGCGGGGCGAAGATCTACCTCAAGCGCGAGGAGCTGAACCATACCGGCGCGCACAAGATCAACAACTGCATCGGCCAGATCCTCCTGGCCCGGCGTATGGGCAAGAAACGCATCATCGCCGAGACCGGCGCCGGCATGCACGGCGTGGCCACCGCCACTGTCGCCGCGCGTTTCGGCCTGCAGTGCGTGATCTACATGGGCACCACCGACATCGACCGGCAGCAGGCCAACGTCTTCCGCATGAAGCTGCTGGGCGCCGAGGTGATCCCGGTGACCGCCGGCACCGGTACCCTGAAGGACGCCATGAACGAGGCGCTGCGCGATTGGGTGACCAACGTCGATAGCACCTTCTACCTGATCGGCACGGTCGCCGGCCCGCATCCGTACCCGGCGATGGTCCGCGACTTCCAGGCGGTGATCGGCAAGGAAACCCGCGAGCAACTGGCCGAGAAGGAAGGGCGCCTGCCCGATTCGCTGGTCGCCTGCATCGGCGGCGGCTCCAACGCCATGGGCCTGTTCCACCCGTTCCTCGACGACGCCGGGGTGCAGATCGTCGGCGTGGAAGCCGCCGGCCACGGCATCGACACCGGCAAGCACGCGGCCAGCCTGAACGGCGGGGTTCCCGGCGTGCTGCACGGCAACCGCACCTTCCTGCTGCAGGACGCGGATGGCCAGATCATCGACGCACACTCCATCTCCGCCGGCCTCGACTATCCCGGCATCGGCCCGGAACACGCCTGGCTGCACGACACCGGCCGCGTCGAGTACACCTCGATCACCGACGACGAAGCCCTGGAGGCCTTCCACACCTGCTGCCGCCTCGAAGGCATCATCCCGGCACTGGAAAGCTCCCATGCCCTGGCCGAGGTCTTCAAGCGTGCGCCCAGCCTGCCCAAGGAGCACATCATGGTGGTGAACCTGTCCGGTCGCGGCGACAAGGACATGCAGACCGTCATGCACCACATGCAACAGGAGTCGAAAGCATGAGCCGCCTGCAGACCCGCTTCGCCCAGCTCAAGCAGGAAAACCGCGCCGCCCTGGTGACCTTCGTCACCGCCGGCGACCCGGACTACGCGTCTTCCCTGGAAATCCTCAAAGGCCTGCCGGCGGCCGGAGCCGACGTGATCGAACTGGGCATGCCGTTCACCGATCCGATGGCGGACGGCCCGGCCATCCAGTTGGCCAACATCCGCGCCCTGGACGGCGGCCAGACCCTGGCCAGGACGTTGCAGATGGTCCGCGAATTCCGCAGCGGCGACAGCGAGACGCCCCTGGTGCTGATGGGCTACTTCAACCCGATCCACCACTACGGCGTCGAACGCTTCATCGCCGAGGCGAAGGAGGTGGGAGTGGACGGCCTGATCGTGGTCGACCTGCCGCCGGAGCACAACGAAGACCTCTGCCACCCGGCCCAGGCCGCCGGCCTCGACTTCATCCGCCTGACCACCCCGACCACCGGCGACCAGCGCCTGCCGACGGTGCTAGAAGGCAGTTCCGGGTTCGTCTACTACGTGTCGGTGGCCGGCGTCACCGGCGCCAACGCGGCGACCCTGGAACACGTCGAGGAAGCGGTGGCGCGCCTGCGCCGGCATACCGACCTGCCGATCGGTATCGGCTTCGGCATCCGCAGCGCCGAACACGCCGCCGCGGTCGCGCGGTTGGCCGACGGCGTGGTGGTCGGCTCGGCGCTGATCGACCGGATCGCCAAGGCCCGCGACAATGCCCAGGCGGTCAAGGATGTCCTCGCCCTGTGCGGCGAGCTGGCCGAAGGCGTGCGCAACGCACGCTGACAGACCCTGACAGCGGCATTCGCCAGGCGCAGGCAACCCGCTGCGCCTGGCCTTGCGTTGCACGCTGCCAGAACCGTGAGGAAAAATTCACGGTCACTTTCAGAAACGTCTTATTGTCCGCCGACTCTGCCGAAGCCTTGAATAGCGCCTCACCCAAATAGCCAACGCATTCAAAGAAGGTTCGCATGAGTAAGGTGCTGATCGTCGATGATCATCCCGCTATCCGCCTGGCCGTGCGCTTGCTGTTCGAGCGCGACGGTTTCACCATCGTCGGCGAGGCCGACAACGGTGCCGAAGCCCTGCAGGTAGCCCGCAAGAAGTCTCCCGACCTGGCCATCCTGGACATCGGCATCCCCAAGATCGACGGTCTCGAAGTGATAGCCCGCCTGAAGTCCCTGAAGCTGGACACCAAGGTCCTGGTCCTGACCCGGCAGAATCCGGCGCAGTTCGCCCCGCGCTGCCTGCAGGCCGGCGCCATGGGCTTCGTCAGCAAAAGGGAAAACCTCTCCGAGCTGCTGCTCGCCGCCAAGGCCGTGCTGGCCGGCTACATCCACTTCCCCACCGGGGCGTTGCGCAGCATCAACCAGCAGAGCCGCGACAACGAGGCCCGCATGCTGGAAAGCCTTTCCGACCGCGAGATGACCGTGCTGCAGTACCTGGCCAACGGCAATACCAACAAGGCCATCGCCCAGCAGCTGTTCCTCAGCGAGAAAACCGTGAGCACCTACAAGTCACGCATCATGCTGAAACTCAACGCCCATTCCCTGGCCGGCCTGATCGATTTCGCCCGCCGCCACGAGCTGATCTGAGGATCCCATGCGAACGTTCGACCTGACCGCCGCCCTGGGCGACCGCGCCAACCAACCGGAGATCAGCCGCCTGCTCGTCGCGCAGCTGATGACCAGCAACAACGAAGACACCCGCAAGCTGCGGCGCGCCCAGGAGCGCGAGCAGACCCAGGAACTCAACGAGCTGGCGCACCGCCTGGCGGGCATGGCCTCGCTGATCCACGCCCACGCCGTGGAACGCGCCTGCCACCAACTGGAGATCGCCTGCGGCGAAAGCTCCGTGCGCAAGCTCGCCGATGCCGTCGACGACCTGGTGACGGCACTGGGCGAGCTGCAATGCGAACTGCACGACTGGATGACGATGACCGCGCCTCAAGGCACGGCGAAGTCATAGCGTTGCGGGCCTTCGTCCAGGATCGACAGGTCCAGCGGGCGAATGGCTCCCATCCAGATGGCTCGGTCGCGATGGTCGAGCAGATCGTTGCCGGTAACCGGGTGGATGAACACCACCAGGTCCTGCCGATGGATGGCCAGCCAGGGCACCAGCTCGCCGAACACCTCGGGAGCGAACGCCAGCTGGCAGCTCCAGTCCGGATGCGGCCCTACCGGCCGCTCATGGACCCGCCCCATCTTCAGCGGAAAGCGCCGCGCCGCCTCTTCGCAAAGGGCGCGGGCTCGCTCGATGCTCTGCGCATCGAAATAGACGTGAGCATGGAAGCCCTGGATGCGGGGGGTGGAATACTCGTTCATCGTCACCTCTTCAAGCGCCGCCGGCCTGCAACTCGGCCTGCAGCCAGTCGACGAAACCGTCGACCAGCCGCTGGCGCCGCTTGCGCTCCGGCAATACCGCATAGTACCCGTATCGCGACAGGCAGCTCTCGCCAATGGGCCGGCAAAGCAGCCCCTGTTCGAGCAGGCCGTCGACCAGGTGGCGCCAGCCGATAGCCACGCCCTGGCCGGCGATGGCCGCCTGGATCAGCAAGGTGTAGTTGTCGAAGCTGAGCACCGCCGGAATCGGCTGCCGATCGATGGCCAACGCTTCGAACAACGCCGGCCAGTCGAACCAGCGGGCGTGCTGCGCCGGCTTCAGATGCAGCATCGGCAGGCGCGCCAGGTGCGCCTTGGCCAGCGGCAACTGCAATCCCTCGACCAGGCGCGGGCTACAGACCGGGAACACCTCCTCGCGAAACAGCCGGTGCGCTTCGCCGTGCTTGGAACGACCGTCGCCGAACAGGATCGCCACGTCGATATCGCCGCGCTGGCCGGCCAGGCCGCGCTCGCTGGTCACCAGGCTCACGTCCAGATGCGGATGGGCCTGGTGGAAGCGCGGAAGGCGCGGCATCAGCCAGTAGGCAGCGAAGGCGTAGTCGGTGGCCACCTGGAGCACCTCGTGGCGCTGGCGCGCGCCCAGCGCGGCGATGCCGGCATCGATCGTCTCGAGGCCGGCGGCCACGTGGCGGAGCAGAAGCTGGCCGGCGTCGGTGAGCACGATGCCTCGATGAACGCGCTGGAACAGAGGGGTCGCCAGCTCTTTCTCCAGGCGTTTGATCTGCTGGCTGACCGCAGGCTGGGTGGTCCCCAGCTCCTCGGCGGCAGCGGTGAAGCTGAGCTGGCGGGCGGCGGACTCGAATACCCGGAGCAGGTCGAGGGACAGCGGCATGAGGCGTTCTCCCATAAGCCAGGCTTATCCAACGCATCCAGCCCCATGCGGTTTACCAGGGATTTCGATGCACTGATGATCGACGCAGCACTATCGCATAACCCAATCGCATGGGATAAGCCGCCCGATGAAGACCTCGCCGAACATCCTGTTCATCATGGCCGACCAGATGGCCGCGCCGCTGCTGCCGCTTCACGATCCGCGCTCGGCGCTGCGCATGCCTCACCTCTCGCGCCTCGCCGAACGGGCCGTGGTGTTCGACTCGGCATACTGCAACAGCCCGCTCTGCGCGCCGTCGCGCTTCACCCTGGTCAGCGGTCGCTTACCTACCCGCATCGGCGCCTGGGACAACGCCGCCGACTTCGCCGCCGATACCCCCACCTACGCCCACTACCTGCGCAACCTCGGCTATCGCACGGCGCTGTCGGGCAAGATGCACTTCTGCGGTCCCGACCAGTTGCACGGCTACGAGGAACGCCTGACCAGCGACATCTATCCGGCGGACTATGGCTGGGCGGTGAACTGGGACGAGCCGGAGGTGCGCCCGAGCTGGTACCACAACATGTCCTCGGTTTTGCAGGCCGGTCCCTGCGTGCGCACCAACCAGCTGGACTTCGACGAGGAGGTGGTGTTCAAGGCCCGCCAGTACCTCTACGACCATGTTCGCCAGCACGCCGGCCAGCCATTCTGCCTGACCGTGTCGATGACCCATCCGCACGACCCCTACAGCATCCCGGCGAGCTACTGGAATCTCTACCGCGACGAGGACATCCCGCTGCCGCGCCAGCGCTTCGCCCAGGAGGAGCAGGACCCTCATTCGCAACGCCTGCTGAAGGTCATCGACCTGTGGGACAAGCCGTTGCCCGAGGAGCGCATCCGCGCCGCCCGGCGTGCCTACTTCGGCGCCTGCAGCTACGTCGACGCGCAGATCGGTGCGCTGCTGGCGACCCTGGAGGAATGCGGGCTGGCCGACGACACCATCGTGGTGTTCTCCGGCGACCATGGCGACATGCTCGGCGAGCGCGGCCTCTGGTACAAGATGCACTGGTTCGAGATGGCCGCGCGCGTGCCGCTGCTGGTCCATGCGCCGGCGCGCTTCGCGCCGCGCCGCATCGGCGCTTCGGTATCCACCGTGGACCTGCTGCCGACCCTGGTGGAGCTGGCCGGCGGCCAGGTCGATCCACGCCTGCCGCTGGAAGGCCGCTCGCTGCTGCCGCACCTGCGCGACGGCAGCGGGCATGACGAGGTGATCGGCGAATACACCGCCGAGGGCACCCTCAGCCCGCTGATGATGATCCGCCGCGGCGACTACAAGTTCATCTACTCCGAGCAGGACCCCTGCCTGCTCTACGACCTGCGCAACGACCCGCAGGAGCGCGAGAACCTCGCCGCCAGTCCGGCCCATCGCGGAACGTTCGAGGCGTTCCTCGACGAGGCCCGGCGACGCTGGGACATCCCCGCGATCACCCGCGCCGTACTCGACAGCCAGCGCCGCCGACGCCTGGTGGCCGCCGCGCTGGCGCGAGGACGGCTGGCCAGCTGGGACCACCAGCCGTGGGTCGATGCCAGCCAGCAGTACATGCGCAACCATATCGACCTGGACGATCTCGAGCGCCGCGCGCGCTTCCCGCAACCCTGAGCACGAGGGCACCTCCATGAACCGGCTTCCCACCTGCCTGCTGGCCGCCACCCTGTTCCTGGGCAGCGCCTCGCTATACGCCGAAGACCCCGCCTGTGCCCGCGTCAGGCTGGCCGATCCAGGCTGGAGCGATATCGCGGTGACCAACGCCACCGCCGCGTTTCTCCTGGAAAGCCTCGGCTACCAGGTGAAGATCGATACCCTGTCGGTGCCGATCATCTATGGCGGCCTGCGCGACGGCCAGGTGGACGCCTTCCTCGGCGGCTGGATGCCCGCGCACCAGGACTATCACGACAAGTTCGTCGCCAGCGGCCAGGTCGAACGCCTCGGTCGCAACCTCGACGGCACCCGCTTCACCCTGGCGGTGCCGCGCTACGTCTGGGACGCCGGCGTACACCGCTTCGAGGACCTCGCCGCGCAAGGGCAACGCTTCAACCGCAAGCTGTACGGGATCGGCTCCGGCGCGCCGGCCAATCAGTCGATCCAGAAGATGATCGACGCCAACCAGTTCGGCCTCGGCGACTGGAAGCTGGTGGAGTCCAGCGAGCAGGCGATGCTCGCCGAACTCGGCCGGGCCGAGAAGCGCCAGCGCTGGCTGGTGTTCCTCGGCTGGACGCCGCACCCGATGAACATCCGCCATGACCTGCGCTACCTGGAAGGCGGCGAGCAGTACTTCGGCGACCGCGGCCAGGTCTACACCCTGGCACGCAAGGGCTACGCCGCGCAGTGCCCGAACCCGGCGCGGCTGCTGGCCAACCTGCGCTTCGACCTGGACATGGAGAACCGCCTGATGAGCGACGCGCTGGAAGGCACGGCGACTCCGGCCTCGGCGACCCGCGCCTGGCTCAAGGCCAACCCGCAGGTGCTCGAGGCCTGGCTGCAAGGGGTGACCAGCCGCGACGGCGGCGACGCCCTGGCCGCGGTTCGCGGCCAGCCATAGCGCCATGTGGACGCGCCTGCTGCCGTTCCTCGCCTGGCTACCGGGGCTGCACCGGGGCATGCTCGGGCGCGAGGCCTGGGTCGGCCTGAATGGCGCAATCCTGGCACTGCCGCAATCGATGGCCTATGCGCTGATCGCCGGCCTGCCAGCGGAGTACGGCCTGTACGCGGCGATGCTGCCAGTGGCGATCGCCTGCCTGTGGGGCTCGTCGCGCTACCTGGTGAGCGGTCCCACCGCGGCGATCTCGGTGCTGCTGTTCAGTTCGGTGGCCCCGCTGGCGCCGCTGGGCAGCCCGCAATACGTCCAGGCCGTGCTGCTGCTGACCTTTCTCGCCGGCGCCTTCCAGTGGCTGCTCGGCGTCCTGCGCGTCGGGTCGCTGGTCAATTTCGTCTCGCATTCGGTGATGCTCGGCTTCACCCTTGGCGCGGCGCTGCTGATCGTCCTCGGCCAACTGCCCTATCTTCTCGGCCTGGCCGCGAGCGGGGAGGGCGCAGCGCCGGGAAACGGCTGGCGGCTGCTGGCGCGGTTCGCCGAGTTCGATGGCCCATCGCTGCTGGTGGGCGGCTTCAGCTTCGCGCTCAGCCTGCTGGTCAGGCGCCTGCGACCGCGCTGGCCGGCCCTGCTGCTTGGCTTGCTGGGCGGTGCCACGCTGGTCTGGGCGCTACCCGGGACCTTCGCCTCGGTAGCCCATGTGCAGGCCTTATCGAGCGCACTGCCGGGCTGGAATCCGCTGGTCTTCGATTCCCGATCGATCCTCGACCTGCTACCTGCGGCGGTGGCCTGCGGCATGCTCGGGCTGGTCACCAGCCTATCGATCGCCCGCGCCCTGGCCGCGCGCCAGGGAGACGCGTTCGATGCCAACCAGGAGGTCCGCGCCCAGGGCCTGTCGAACCTGCTCGGGCCTTGGCTGTCGGCGAGCCTGTCGGCGGGCTCCTTCACCCGCTCCGGGCTGAATCTGGAAGCCGGTGCGCGCTCCCCGCTGGCGGGTGCGTTTTCGGCGCTCTGGGTGGCACTGCTGGCCGTGCTCGGTGCGCGCCTGATCGAGCATGTGCCGTTGCCGGCGATGGCCGCAGGCATCCTGCTGATCGCCTGGGGCCTGATCGACCGCCCAGCGCTCCGCGCGCTCTACCGCAGCGGCCGCGCCGAATGCCTGGTGGCCGGCCTAACCGCCCTGGCCACGCTGCTGTTGCCGCTGCAGAACGCCATCTACGCGGGAGTGCTGGCGTCGCTGGTCTTCTACCTGCGGCGCACCTCGACACCACGCGTACTGCGCCAGCACAACGACGAGGAAGAAGTGCTGCGCATCGAAGGCTCGATCTTCTTCGGCGCCTGCGACTACCTGCAACGCCTCATGCGCCAATGCGACAGGCCACGGCTGGTGCTGGACGCCCGCCAGGTGAACTTCATCGACTTCGCCGGCGCAGTGCTGTTGCAGCAGGAAGCCCGCCGCCTGCACGCCGAGGGCCGCCGCCTGGTATTGCGCCACGCCCGCCCGCAGGTCCGCGAAGCGCTGGGCCGGCAGGCCGACGAAGGCTGCCGCCTGCACTACGAAGGCTGACGCTCAGGGCGCCGCCGGCGATGTCGGTGCGCTGTCGCCGGGCAGCAGTTGCGGCGATTCCCGCTGCAGCTTGTCGCGCATCATCTCCAACTGTCCAAGGGCGGCGCGAGCCTCGTCGATTTCCTCGGCGCTGCGCTCGCCACCCTGTTCGGCCGCCTCGATCCGCGCGCGGATTTCCGGTATCTGCTGTACGCCGCTGGTGTAGGCCTGTACCAGTTCGCGGGTCTGTCGTTCCTCGAAGGCCTGGTACTGCTTCGGATCGGCCAGCTCCTGCGCCGTCGCGCCCTGGCGTGGTTGCAGGCCGCCGAGCGGCGGGCTGCGCGGGTCGCCCTCGTCGCGCAGCATCTGCATGAACTGGATCGCCTGCTCGCGATCCAGTTCCGCCGCCGGCGGCTCCGCCTCGTACGCCGGTGCTGCCGCTTGCGATCGCACCGGCGCCGGCGGCGGCGGACGGTCGTCGACCGCGGGCAGTGCCGCAACCGTCCTGGCTGGCGGCGGAGAAGACGAGGAAGCGGCCATATCGGCGGGCGCCAGCAACACGCCGGCGCAGGCCAGGGCGATCGCCAGCCCGCTGCAGCCGAGGGCAACGCCGAGCCAGCGCTTCACAGGCCTTCCACCCTGGCGCCGGCCAGCAGGTTGCGCAGGCGCGTCTCGAACTGTGCTGCCAGTTGCTCGCGCGCCACCGCCTGGTTCACCTCGAAGCGCACGCTGCGGTCGTCGAGGGGCAACTGGCGATCCTCGCGGCTACGCACCCGGACGATCTCGAACGCGCCGTCGATGCGCATCGGCTGGGAAACCGTATCGGCCTTCTGGATCAGCGCAGTCTTGCGCAGCAGGTCGAGCCGGCCGTCCTGGGGCCGTATCAGGCCTAGGTCGCCGGGCGGGTCGCGGTCCCTGTCGTCGGCCAGGGAATAGCGGCGTACCGCCTCGTCGAAGGCCAGGCCGTTGCGCAACTCGGCGTAGACCTTGTCCGCGCTCGCCTGGTCGGCCAGGCGGATATGCGCCGCCTGCACCTGCGCGACGTTGCGGTAACGCTCCAGGTTGCGCCGATAGTAGGCCTCGGCGTCCTTGTCGCTGACCTTGCCGGCGAGTTCCCGCAGCGCATCGGACTCATGGTGGAAATCACTGTAGAGGCCGATCTGGTGCAGATAGCGATGGCGCACCAGCTTGTCCCGCACCAGGGTCCTCACGCCCTGCCGCTCTGCCGGGCCGAAGCCGTCCCGGGCCAGGCGGTACCAGAGGTAGTCGCGGCGGATGCGGGTCTGGACCTGGCGCGCCAGGTAAGCGAGGTTGCCCTGTTGCAATTCCACCTGGCCCTGGACGTTGTCGCCTTCGTACAGCGATAGCAGGTCGAGGACCTGTGCCGGCTGGCCGGGAAACTGCCAGCCGATCAGCTCGACCCCGGCCGCCTCGCGGCGCTGCGTCTCGTCCAGCAGCAGGCTGTTTTCCACCAGGCCGCGGCTCCTCGGCGCCAGCACCTCGCGCAAACGCTCCGCGCTCAGGGCCCGGGGCTGGCGCAGGTATGGCCCGAGGTCCTCGCGGTAGCGTCGGCCATATACCTGTTCGAGCAGGTTACCGGCCTCGATCTCCACGCTGGCGTCGAGATCGGCGCGGCTCTGCGCGGTGAGCTGGTCTTCCACCGCGCGCGCCAGCAGGCGGTTTTCCACCAGGCCACGGCGCAACTGCTGCGGGTCGGTGTTGAACTTGACCCGCGACAGGGCCTGCTCGAGCAAGTCGATGCTTCTCCCCGGCAGCACCTCGCCGTCGATCCGCAGATCCTGCGGCGCCTTGGCGGGGACGCCATGGGCGCTCCACGCCAGCAGCCCGAGGACGATCCCGCACAGTGCGCGACGCCAGCCCCGGGCGCGATCAGAGAGCAGTCGGTGCATCGAAGCTGTTGGCGCCCTTGGTCAGTACGGTGACGGTCAGGGCGATGGACTCGGGAATCAGCTCCTTCGCCACCCGCAGGCGCGTCTCGTAGCTGGTGTCGTAGAGCGGCTCGGGGCGCGCGTAGGCGACCTGGCCGGTCTGGGTGAGCAGGTCGCGGATGCTCTTGCTCGGGTCGTAGCGCCCCACCAGGTTGGCCACCGCCGCCGGGTCGTTGAGCTTCTCGCTGGCGTAGTGGTCGTCGACCCAGCCTTCCCAGCTGGAATGGCCGTTGGCCGAGGTGATCCACACATGGTGCGGCTGGGCCACGTCGCCGGTGGCATGCAGGGCATAGCCGATGGTCTGCAGCGAAGGCGCGGCGCGGAACTGCTCGAACCAGTAGGTGGCGAGGTTATCGATCGGCTGGAAGGCGGCGGTCTGGAAGTCGCCGTAGTGCTCCTGCCAGTCCGAGCGGGTGCCCTGGCGGTAGTGCGCCTCGGTGGTGTCGAAGTCCTCGCGCTTCAGCTCGCGGTTGTAGAGGTAGACCATGGCGTACCAGTCGACGTCGGCGATGCCGCCGTCGACCTTGTGGTAGCGGTAGTCGTAGCCGCCGTGGGGGTTGCCATGGGAGTCGCCGTCCCGGGCCAGGTTGAGGAAGTGCCAGTACGAGGTGTAGTTGACGATGCCCGAAGCCGCGCCCCACAGCGGCGCGTGTTCGTAGCCGACCCACCAGCCACCGAGACGGGTGTCCTTGAAGTCGTCCACGTCGAAGGCCGCCTGGCCGAGGATCTCCCCGGCCTGCGCCTCGCTGCCGGCGGCGCTCACGTAGAACCGGTAGGCCTGGCGCATCTCCTCGGTGGCGTAGGAGGAGTTCATGAAGGCCAGGGCATCCTTGACGATGTTCTTGTGGGTCGGTTGCGACCAGGCGTTGGCCTGGCTGGCGATGGCGCAGATGCAGAGACCGGCGGCCAGGCGGGCGAAGGTTTTCATCGGCAGCGCTCGAGAGTGAGTGAAGCCTGAAGTCTTAACCCGGTTTTGTGATTCCTACATGTCAGATGGAAGCCAATTTGAGACGTACGTCTCAAATGCCGCCTGACAACTCAGACAGTTGCCAACTGTCGGCGCAGCGTCTCCAACACTGGCGCCGAGGCAGGACGCACGCCGCGCCAGAGGAAGAATGCCTCGGCGGCCTGCTCCACCAGCATGCCCAGGCCATCCAGGGTACGCGCCGCACCGCGTTCGGCGGCCCAGCGGTTGAAGGCAGTCGGTTCCTTGGCATACATCATGTCGTAGCAGACGGTACGGCCGGGCTCGATCACGCTCTGCGCCAGCGGCGGCACGTCGCCGGCAAGACTGGCCGAGGTGCCGTTGACGATCAGGTCGAAAGGCCCTTCGACCTCGGCGAAACCGCAGCCGTGCACCGCGCCGAGGTCGGCGAACCGCTCGGCCAGGTCCACGGCCTTCCGCGCCGTGCGGTTGGCGATCAGCAACTCCGCCGGGCACTCGCCGAGGAAGGGTTCGAGCACCCCACGCACCGCACCGCCGGCGCCGAGCAGGAGAACCCGCTTGCCGCGCAGCTCGACCCCGGCGTTCGCCGTCAGGTCCCGCAGCAGGCCGGCGCCGTCGGTGTTGTCGCCGCGCAGGCGACCGTCGGCGAGGCGGATCAGGGTGTTCACCGCCCCGGCCCGGGTGGCCCGCTCGCTCAACTCGTCCACCAGACGATAGGCCTCTTCCTTGAACGGCACGGTGACATTGGCGCCCTTGCCCTGCTCGAAGAAGCGCCGGGCGAACCCGGGGAAGTCGTCCAGCGGCGCCAGTTGCGCGTCATAGACCAGCGCCTCGCCGGTCTGCTCGGCGAACAGGCGGTGGATCAGCGGCGACTTGCTGTGGCCGATGGGGTTGCCGAATACGCAATAGCGGTCCATGGGTCGTTCCTTTGCCGGAGTGGGACGGGACGAGCGGACTCGTCCCCTGCGGGCGGGTCAGGGCTGGCCGGCGAGCCAATCGCGGTCGGCGAGGAAATACTCGGTCAGGCGCGCTTCCTCGCTGCCCGGCTCGGGTTTCCAGTCATAGCCCCAGCGCACCTGCGGCGGCAACGACATCAGGATCGATTCGGTACGGCCGCCGGACTGCAGGCCGAACAGGGTGCCACGATCGAAGACCAGGTTGAACTCCACATAGCGACCGCGACGATAGGCCTGGAACTCTCGCTGCCGTTCATCGAACGGCGTGTGCTTGCGGCGCTGGACGATCGGCAGGTAGGCGTCGATATAGGCATCGCCGATGGCGCGGATGAAGGCGAAGCAGGTGTCGAAGTCCCACTGGTTGAGGTCGTCGAAGAACAGGCCGCCGATGCCGCGCGGCTCGTTGCGGTGCTTGAGGTGGAAGTAGCGGTCGCACCATTCCTTGTAGCGCGGGTAGACGTCCGCGCCGAACGGCGCGCAGGCGTCGCGAGCGACCCGGTGCCAATGCACGCAGTCTTCCTCGTGGGCGTAGTAGGGGGTCAGATCGAAGCCGCCGCCGAACCACCAGACCGGCTCCTCGCCTTCCTTCTCGGCGCAGAAGAAACGCACGTTGGCATGGGACGTCGGCACGTGGGGGTTTTCCGGATGGATCACCAGCGACACGCCGAGCGCCTGGAAACCGCGCCCGGCCAGTTCCGGCCGATGGGCGCTGGCCGAGGGCGGCAGGCTATCGCCGAAGACGTGGGAAAAATTCACCCCGCCCTTCTCGATCAATGCGCCGTCGCCGATTACCCGCGTCCGTCCGCCGCCACCGGCCGGACGCTCCCAGGCGTCCTCGGCGAAGCGGGCCTTGCCGTCCTCCGCCTCGAGGGCGGCGCAGATGCGGTCTTGCAGGTCGAGCAGGTAGGTTTTGACAGCGGCGATACGGTCGGTCACGGAGTTCACCTTGGAGCGGGGAGGCCACGCGGGGCGCGGGCTGGCGACGAAACGAGGGCGCAAGCATACCACCCTGGATGGGTAGCCGGCGCTTGACGGCCGTCAAGGGGAAGGCTTGGATGAAGGCCTTTACCCAGGGTCGCCCACCCGGCGCGACCGTCCGAAACCCTGACGAAGCAGGAGTTCCAGCATGGCCAAGCGCATCCAGTTCGCTGCCTACGGCGGCCCCGAAGTCCTCGAATACCGCGACTACCAACCCGCCGAGCCGGGCCCCCGGGAAGTCCGCGTGCGCAATCGCGCCATTGGCCTGAACTTCATCGACACCTACTACCGCAGCGGCCTCTATCCGGCCCCCGGCTTACCCTCGGGACTGGGTAGCGAAGGTGCCGGCGAGGTCGAGGCGGTGGGCAGCGAAGTGACCCGTTTCAAGGTCGGCGACCGCGTCGCCTACGCCACCGGCCCGCTGGGCGCCTACAGCGAACTGCATGTGCTGGCGGAGGAGAAGCTGGTCCACCTGCCCGACGGCATCGACTTCGAACAGGCCGCCGCGGTGATGCTCAAGGGGCTCACCACCCAATACCTGCTGCGCCAGACCTACGAACTGCGGGGCGGCGAAACCATTCTCTTCCATGCCGCCGCGGGCGGCGTGGGCCTGTTCGCCTGCCAATGGGCCAAGGCCCTTGGAGTGCAGCTGATCGGCACCGTCAGCTCGCCGGAAAAGGCGCGCCTGGCCAGGCAGCACGGTGCCTGGGAGACCATCGACTATAGCCATGAGAACGTGGCGCGGCGGGTGCTCGAACTGACCGACGGGAAGAAGTGCCCGGTGGTCTACGACTCGGTGGGCAAGGATACCTGGGAAACCTCGCTGGACTGCGTGGCGCCGCGCGGCTTGCTGGTCAGCTTCGGCAACGCCTCGGGGCCGGTGACCGGGGTCAACCTGGGCATCCTCTCGCAGAAGGGTTCGCTGTACGTGACCCGGCCGACCCTGGGCAGCTACGCCGATACCCCGGAAAAACTCCAGGCGATGGCCGACGAGCTGTTCGGCCTGATCGAGCGCGGCGACATCCGCATCGAGATCAACCAGCGCTTCGCCCTGGCCGAAGCAGCCAGGGCGCATACCGAACTGGCCGCACGGCGAACCACCGGCTCGACCGTACTGTTGCCCTGAAGCGCGTACTCAGGCCGGGCGGATGACCTGTCCGGTCACCAGGTCGCGGATCAGGCTGGGGTTGCGGCGCCCGCCAAGGGCGCCGCCGAGGATAGCGTCCAGCTCGTCGTGGAAGTATTGCTCCACCCGCAGCCGCGTGCGCGCCGCCGGGCGCCCGGCCGGATTGGCCGAGGTGGAGATCAGCGGACCGGTGAGATGGCACAGTTCCTGTACCAGGGGATGGTCGGTGACCCGCACGGCGACGCTGTCGTGGACGCCGGTGACCCACTCCGGCAGGCGCTCCTGGTGCGGCACCAGCCAGGTGTTCGGCCCCGGCCAGGTACCGGCCAGGCGGTCCAGCCAGACGTCCGGCAGGTCTTCGAGAAGGAAGTCGAGCTGGTGGATGTTCGCCGCCACCACGATCAGGCCCTTTTCCACCGGCCGCGCCTTCAGCGCCAGCAGGCGATACACCGCATCCTCGTTCCACGGGTCGCAGCCGAGCCCCCATACCGCCTCGGTGGGATAGGCGATCACGCCGCCCTCGCGGACGACCCGGGCGGCGCATTGCGCACGAAAGCTGCTGATCATCGACTCACTCCAGCGGACAGGGTGCGCGAAGTGTACGGTTTCAGCCGGAGCGATGCACCCAGGTGCCGGCCTCGCAGGCGACCCGGCCGTCGAGTTCCAGTTCGCTGAGCGTCGCCAGCACATCGGGCAGCGTCATGCCGCTGGCGGCGGCCAGGCCTTCGCTGGTGTAGGGCGCGGCGCGCAGCAGCGCCAGCAAAGGGTGGGGCAGGGGCTGCGCCGGCGCTTCCGCTGGCTCCGCCTGCGCCCAGCCGCGCAGTGCTTCGAGCACGTGCCCGACGCTTTCCACCAGCAGCGCGCCATCGCGAATCAGTTGGTGGCAGCCACGTGCGCCGGGATGGTGGATGGAACCCGGAATGGCGTACACCTCGCGCCCCTGTTCCGCCGCCAGCCGCGCGGTGATCAGCGAGCCGCTGGCGGGACTTGCCTCGACCACCAGCACACCCAGCGAGAGTCCGCTGATGATGCGGTTGCGCCGGGGAAAGTTTGCCGGCAGCGGCGGGCTGTCCAGCGGCAGCTCCGAAACCAGCGCGCCGCCACCCTCGACGATGCGCCGCGCCAGCGCTTCGTGGCGCCGCGGATAGAGCCTGCGCAGGCCGGTGCCGAGGACTGCCACGGTCGCGCCGCCAGCCTCCAGCGCGCCCTCGTGGGCGGCGCCATCGATGCCCAGGGCCAGCCCGCTGGTGATGGCGAAGCCGCCCTGCGCCAGGCTGCGCGCAAAGCTCCGGGCGGTGCCCAGCCCGGCGGGGCTGGCGCGGCGGCTGCCGACCATCGCCAGTTGCGGCCGTTCCAGAGTCTCCGGAGCGCCTTCGACGTACAGCAGCGGCGGGGCATCGGCGACTTCGGCGAGCAGTGCCGGGTATCCCGGGTCGTCCCACATCAGCAGGTGCCTGCGCGGACCTTCCAGCCAGCGCAGGGCTTCACCCGCCGCTTCCCGCACCGCCGGGCTGCGCCGCGCGGCGGCGGCCTCGGCAGGCACTCCCAGGGTGCGCCAGGCGCCGGCTGGCGCGGCAAGCGCGGAAGAGGCCGAACCGAAGGCCTCGATCAAGCGCAGGAAGCGCATGGGTCCCAGTTCGGGCAGGCCATGCAGGCGCAGCCGTGCTTCCAGTTCGGCTGGAGAATGGTTCTTCATCGCGACTCATCCATAGCAGGCAGGTCCATCGCTGACAGGAAGAGGGGAAGGGTCCGGCTTCCATCCTGGAAACCGTCGTATGAAATTTCCTTCCCCCAGAAACGCGAAACCCCCGCCGAGGCGGGGGTTTCGAGTCAGGGATTCTGCACCCTGTCGGTTACCGAGAGCGGCCTGCTGGCCATCAGAACCAGGGCGTAGCTCAGCTTCTTGTAGGTACGGAACACCATCAGCAGGCCGGCGCGTTCGTCGGGAATCTTCACCGACTCACCGGTAACGCGGTCGCGCACCGTCTCGCCGACCTTGTAGATCGCCAGCACGTTGCCCTCGGCCAGCCCGTCGCGCTGGCCACGGTTCAGGGTGACCACGTCGAACTGGCCGATCTGGGTCACGCCGCGCGGTACGTCGATGATTTCGCCCTTCACCTCGCGGCTCGGCTCGCCGGGCATGAAGGTGGAATTCACCGCACGCTCCTCGGTGGGGAACAGGCGGTCGCCCAGGCGCACTTCCTGGGTGGTGCGGGTCAGCGCCAGGGTCGCGACGTCGCCTTCGGTGGCCACCACCTCGCCGCCGCCGATGTCGTCGGCGTTGATGCCGAGGACTTCCTTGGTCTTCGGATCGATGTAGACCTTGCCCTGGCGGAAGATGCCATAGGCCGGCTGGCCGTCGGCGAACTTGCCGCGGGCATAGATGCGGTCGCCGGTGCCGCTGACGATCCGCTCGGCGTTGCCGGCGACGATGTACGGCGCACTGGTGAAGGTCTTCTCGTCATCGACGATGCGGTTGGCCAGCAGGAAGCTGTTGATCTTGTCCAGCGGGATGGTCGGGATGGCCTCGGCGATCGGCGTGCTGCGGATCTTCGGCGACAGCTTGATGGTCCCGCGCGATTCGCCACGGTTCAGCACCAGGCGCGGCTGGCCATCGACGTAGACCAGGCTGAGTGTGTCGCCGGGGTAGATCAGGTGGGGATTCTGGATCTGCGGGTTGGCGTGCCAGAGTTCCGGCCACTTCCATGGCTGGCGGAGGAATTTCCCCGAGATGTCCCACAGGGTATCGCCCCTGACCACCGTGTAGCGGTCCGGATGCCCTTCCCTGAGGTCGACCTGGGCCTGCGCCAGACCGCTCGCGGCAAGGAGCAGAAGGGCGACTAGTGATTTCCTCATGCAGTGAATCCCTTTATCATGTCGACATACGCGAAACGCCCGAAGCCCGCGAGAATCGCGGTCTGAAGCCGTTTTCAAGCTGCGCGCCATCTTAGCAGCGGATTTTCAATCGATTCCACAAGTGCATCACAAACGCATATGGCCATCCTGAACATTCTCGAATTCCCCGATCCGCGCCTGCGGACCATCGCCAAACCGGTGGAGGTGGTCGACGACGCGGTGCGCCAGCTGATCGACGACATGTTCGAAACCATGTACGAAGCCCCGGGCATCGGCCTCGCCGCGACCCAGGTGAACGTGCACAAGCGCATCGTGGTCATGGACCTCAGCGAAGACAAGTCCGAGCCTAGGGTATTCATCAACCCCGAGTTCGAACCGCTGACCGAGGATATGGACCAGTACCAGGAAGGCTGCCTGTCGGTACCCGGCTTCTACGAGAACGTGGACCGACCGCAGAAGGTCCGGATCAAGGCCCTCGACCGCGATGGCAACCCCTTCGAGGAAGTCGCCGAAGGCCTGCTGGCGGTATGCATCCAGCACGAATGCGACCACCTCAACGGCAAGCTGTTCGTCGACTACCTGTCCACCCTCAAGCGCGACCGCATCCGCAAGAAGCTGGAAAAGCAGCATCGACAGCAGGCGTGACCCCATCCCCCAAAGGCTTGCCCCGGCAAGCCTTTTTCTTTTAGCGAGCCCCGCATGAGCCAAGCATTGCGCATCGTCTTCGCCGGAACCCCGGAATTCGCCGCCGAGCATCTCAAGGCCCTGCTCGACACCCCACATCGGATCGTCGCCGTCTACACCCAGCCTGACCGGCCGGCCGGCCGCGGGCAGAAACTGATGCCCAGCGCGGTGAAGAACCTGGCCCTGGAGCATGGCCTGCCGGTCATGCAGCCGCAGAGCCTGCGTAATGCCGAGGCCCAGGCGGAGCTGGCGGCCCTGCGCGCGGACCTGATGGTGGTGGTCGCCTATGGCCTGATCCTGCCCCAGGCGGTACTCGATATCCCGCGCCTGGGCTGCATCAACAGCCACGCCTCGCTGCTGCCGCGCTGGCGCGGCGCCGCGCCGATCCAGCGCGCGGTGGAAGCCGGCGACGCGGAGAGCGGCGTCACCGTGATGCAGATGGAAGCAGGGCTCGACACCGGCCCGATGCTGCTCAAGGTGAGCACGCCGATTTCCGCCGCGGACACCGGCGGCAGCCTGCACGACCGGCTCGCCGCGCTCGGCCCGAAAGCGGTGGTCGAAGCCATCGCCGGCCTGGCCGCCGGCACCCTGCATGGCGAGATCCAGGACGACGCCCTGGCCACCTACGCGCACAAGCTGAACAAGGACGAGGCACGCCTCGACTGGAGCCGTCCGGCCGTCGAACTGGAGCGCCAGGTCCGCGCCTTCACCCCCTGGCCGGTCTGCCACACCAGCCTCGCCGATGCTCCGCTGAAAGTCCTCGGCGCCAGCCTGGGGCAGGGCAGCGGGGCGCCCGGAACCATCCTCGAGGCCAGTCGCGACGGCCTGCTGGTCGCCTGCGGCGAAGGCGCCCTGCGCCTGACCCGCCTGCAAGTGCCGGGCGGCAAGCCACTGGCCTTCGCCGACCTCTACAACAGCCGCCGCGAGCAATTCGCCGCCGGCCAGGTGCTCGGCCAATGAACCCGCGTCTCGCCGCCTGCCAGGCGCTGGCCGCGGTGCTCGCCGGACGCGCCTCGCTGTCTGGCGCGTTGCCGCCGCAACTGGACAAGGTCGCCCCGCGCGATCGCGGCCTGACCCAGGAGCTGGCCTTCGGCGCGGCGCGCTGGCAACCGCGCCTGCAGGCCCTGGCCGCGCGCCTGTTGCAGAAGCCGTTCAAGGCCGCCGACACCGATATCCACGCCCTGCTGCTGATCGGCCTCTACCAGTTGCTCTACACGCGGATTCCGCCGCACGCCGCGATCGGCGAGACCGTCGGCTGCGCCGACAAGCTGAAGAAGGGCTGGGCCAAGGGCGTGCTCAACGCCGTGCTGCGCCGCGCGCAGCGCGAAGGCGAGACGCTGCTGGCCGAGGTCGACCGCGATCCCTCAGCGCGCCTGGGACATCCGCGCTGGCTGCTGAAAGCGCTCAAGCAGGCCTGGCCGGAGCAGCTCGACGCGCTCTGCGCAGCGAACAACGCACACCCGCCGATGACCTTGCGGGTCAATCGGCGCCACGGCGAGCGCGATGCCTACCTGGCCGAACTCGCCGAAGCCGGAATCGAGGCCCGCGCCTGCGACTACAGCCGCGACGGCATCCAGCTCGCCGCGCCGCGCGACGTGCGCGAACTACCGGGCTTCGCGGAGGGCCGCGTCAGCGTCCAGGACGAAGCCGCGCAACTGGCCGCCGAGCTGCTCGAAAGCGCGCCCGGCCAGCGTGTCCTCGACGCCTGCTGTGCGCCTGGCGGCAAGACCTGCCACCTGCTGGAAACCCAGCCGGAACTGGCCGAAGTGGTCGCCGTCGACCTCGAGGAGAGCCGCCTGGTAAGGGTCCGGGAAAACCTCCAGCGGCTCGGCCTGCAAGCCAGCCTGGTCGCCGCCGACGCCAGGGCCACCGGGGAGTGGTGGGACGGCAAGCCGTTCCAGCGCATCCTCCTCGACGCGCCGTGCTCGGCCACCGGGGTGATCCGCCGCCACCCGGACATCAAGCTGGCGCGCAAGCCGGAAGACATCGCCGCCCTGGCGCACCTGCAGGGTGAATTGCTCGACGCGCTGTGGCCTACCCTGGAAGTCGGTGGCGTACTGCTCTACGCCACCTGTTCGGTGATGCCGGCGGAAAACAGCGACAGCATCGCCGCCTTCCTCGCCCGCACGCCCGGCGCCCGCGAACTGGACCTTCCCGGCCCCTGGGGCATGAAACAGCCCCACGGCCGCCAGTTGCTGCCGCAGGTGGAGGGCCACGATGGCTTCTACTATGCCAAGCTGATCAAGATATCCGCCCGTTGATCGAAACCTGACGAGCCGTTTCCTGCCATGAAAATCATCATCCTCGGTGCCGGCCAGGTCGGCGGCACACTGGCCGAGCACCTGGCCAGCGAAGCCAACGACATCACCGTGGTCGACACCGACGGCGACCGCCTGCGCGACCTCGGCGACCGCCTCGACATCCGCACCGTGCAAGGCAAGGCCTCGTTCCCCACGGTGCTGCGCCAGGCCGGCGCCGACGACGCCGACATGCTGGTGGCGGTGACCAATAGCGACGAGACCAACATGGTCGCCTGCCAGGTCGCCTACACCCTGTTCAACACCCCGACCAAGATCGCCCGCGTCCGCGAGCCGGCCTACCTGACCCGTACCGGGCTGTTCGACAACGAGGCGATCCCGGTGGACGTGCTGATCAGCCCGGAGCAGGTGGTCACCAACTACATCAAGCGCCTGATCGAACACCCCGGCGCGCTGCAAGTCATCGACTTCGCCGAGGGCAAGGCGCAGTTGGTCGGGATCAAGGCCTACTACGGCGGCCCTCTGGTAGGGCAGGAGCTGCGCCAGCTGCGCGAGCACATGCCGAACGTGGATACCCGCGTCGCCGCGATCTACCGCCGCAACCGGCCGATCATTCCCCAGGGCGACACGGTGATCGAGGCCGACGACGAAGTCTTCTTCATCGCCGCCAAGGCCCATATCCGCGCGGTAATGGGCGAGATGCGCAGGCTCGACGACAGCTACAAGCGGATCATCATCGCCGGCGGCGGCAATGTCGGCGAGCGCCTGGCCGAGGCCATCGAGAGCCGCTACCAGGTAAAGATCATCGAGCGCAGCCCGCTGCGCTGCCGGCACCTCTCGGATACCCTGGACAGCACCATCGTGCTCAACGGCAGCGCTTCCGACCGCGACCTGCTGCTGGAGGAAAACATCGGCGAGACCGACGTGTTCCTCGCCCTGACCAACGACGACGAGGCCAACATCATGTCCTCGCTGCTGGCCAAGCGGCTCGGCGCGAGCAAGGTGATGACCCTGATCAACAACCCGGCCTATGTCGACCTGGTGCAAGGCGGCGAGATCGACATCGCCATCAGCCCGCAACTGGCGACCATCGGCACCCTGCTGGCCCACGTTCGCCGCGGCGACATCGAGAGCGTACACTCGCTGCGCCGCGGCGCAGCCGAAGCGATCGAAGTGGTAGCCCATGGCGACGCCAAGTCGAGCAAGGTGATCGGTCGCTCGATCAACGAGATCAAGCTGCCGCCGGGCACCACTATCGGCGCGCTGGTGCGCGACGAGGAAGTGCTGATCGCCCATGGCGACACCCGCATCGAGAGCGGCGACCACGTGCTGCTGTTTCTGGTCGACAAGAAATACATCCGCGACGTCGAGCGACTGTTCCAGGCCGGCCTGACGTTCTTCTGAGGCACGCCCTATCGCGAACGGCGATAGGGCTTCGGCCTACGAACACCAAGGGGCCGCGTGCCTCCTTCGCAACGGCCGAATCCCTCTGTTCCGTGCAAAGCCTGGCCGGAGCCGGGCACAATGGCCGACATCGTTGGAAGAGGGCAGGATGATGATCGAAGGTCTGGAAAAGATGCTGGCCAAAGGCGTGGACAATGCGCTGCTGCGCTTCGGCCTGGGCAAGGGCTACCTGGACGCGGGCGACGCCGAACGCGCGGCGGAACACCTCCAGCGCTGCGTAGAGCAGGACCCGAAGTATTCCGCCGGCTGGAAGCTGCTGGGCAAGGCGCGCCAGGCTGCCGGCGATCTCGCGGGCGCCCGGCAGGCCTGGGAGCAGGGCCTGGCAACTGCCGCGACGCATGGCGACAAGCAGGCCGAAAAGGAAATGACGGTGTTCCTGCGCAAGCTCGACAGGGCGAGAACCTGAGCGTCCGGCCAAGGCTTGCGCAGCGCGTTCTCGCCACCCGCCGGCCGGAGTTCCGGCAGACGGGTCGGGCGTGCTCATCGAGCGCTGGCAGAACGGTTCGAGCACGCCCCGACGACACTTTTACAAAGACCTGTTCCACACATTCGTAGGCAACTTCTGTCAACGATGTAGCCTGCATCCCGAACGCCCAACACCCCATTGAGCGACCACTGCCGGCCCTCTAGCTTCGACTCATCGCTTCGGTCAAAGCCCGAACGCGACACCTGACTTCAACTACTTTTCCGGAGCCAACATGTCGAAGCAAGAGCGTTCAGTCCCGTCCTATGTCGAATACCCATACGAGCAAGCGATTCTCTACGTTCACCGGAACGCCTCCGCCAATGAGATGCTCGAATCCGTACAGGAGCGCCTCAGGGCTCTCCTCGGCCTCCTCCATGCCTTGGAAAGGATCGAAGTGCGGACAGGGCAGGGCGTTCCCATTCAGCGCGTGGCGCACATCCTGGTCACGCTCGGCGGCGATGCCCTGACGCTGCTCACGGCCGCGCACCGGGCTACCACCTCCTGAATGAAGAAGGGCGCAACGGTCACGGCCGTTGCGCCCTTCCTCCAGATTGCCTCGATAAGCCTCAAGCGTTGCTCTGCGGCCGCCCCGGCAGCATCTTCAGGATGCCGTTGAGTAGCATGCCGTAGAGCGGCACGAACAGCAGAAGGCTGATACTCAGCTTCACTCCGTAGTCCACCGTGGCGATTTCCACCCAGTGCTGCGCCATGAACGGATTGTCGCTACGCCAGAACGCCACGAAGAAGAAGGTGAAGGTGTCCAGCAGGTTGCCGAGGATGGTCGAGGCGACTGGCGCGGTCCACCAGTGCCGGGAACGACGGAGGCGGTCGAATACCTGGATGTCGAGGATCTGCCCGAGCACATAGGCGAGGAAGCTTGCCAGGGATATCCGTGCGACGAAGGTGTTGAACTCCAGCAGCGCGGAGAAACCACGGAACGCCGCTTCCTGGAACAACACCGAGACCACGTAGGAGGCGATCAACGCCGGGATCATGACCCGGGCGATGACCAGCCGGGCAGGGCCCTTGCCCAGCAAGCGCACGGTGAGGTCGGTAGCCAGGAAGATGAACGGAAAGCTGAAGGCGCCCCAGGTGGTGTGCCAGCCAAATAGGGTGATCGGCAACTGCACCAGATAGTTGCTGGCGATGATGATGAAGATGTGGAAGGCGATCAGGCCGGCCAGGGTGCCGCGCCAGGCCGCCGGAGAAGAGGCTGACATGTGCTGTCCTTTTTGCGCGATGGGGTGAGGGAACCCATGCCCGGCACCATGCCGAGCGGCGCGCATTCTAGCCGATAACCGGCAGCGGTTTCGCCCACTCTGTGATCAGTGGCTCATGCCTGGGGTTCCACGTGGAACATCACCGTTCAGGCTTCGCTGAGAAAGCGCAGGCCGACGCCTTCCGCATCGACTCGCACGACTTCCATCTGCAGGATCGGCGCGTCGATCGGCAGATCCTGTACCTGGCCAGTAACGACACTGCCTGTTGGGAGCTGGGTCAGATCCGGGTGTTTGACATAGACCCCGGTGTCGGAGAGGTCGCGTGTCTGCGCCATCAGCTCGCCAAATAACGGGTGACTGATACGGATTCGGCACTTGAGCGGGGTTCGTGGGTATTGTCGTTGATTATCCATCGAGTCCCTCGGGACCTGCGGAGGAGGCGGCAGAGCTGAGCATAGTACCCGGATATGAAAAAGGCGTCTTCCGACGCCCTTTCCTCAATACCATTTTTTCTCGCCATCCGGGCGGTTCTTGAAGCGCTTCATGCTCCACATGTACTGGCTGGGATAGGCTCGTACATACTTCGCCAACTCGCGGCTCATGGCTGCTACAGACACTTCCAGGTCCTTGTCGTACATGTCCGCCGGAGCCGCTTCGAGGATCACCTTGTAACCGCTACCATCGGGCAGGCGCACCGCATGGAAGAACACTCCACGCGCCTTGCCGCGTGAAAGCAACTGCGGGACGAACTTGCTGATCAATGCAGTGGTGCCCAGGTAGGGCACGAAGAGCCCAGCGGTACGCGCGGGCTCGGGGTCGGCGGGAATCCCTACGCAACCGCCTTTCTTCACTTCCTTGATGACACTGAGGATACCCTCCGGAGTGGAAGGTGCGACGCGATTGCCCAATTGCACGCGTTGCTTCTTCAGCAACTCGTCCACTGCCTTCAGCTTGGGCGGACGGTAGAAGATGATCGGCTTGGCGTAGGAGCAATAGAAGTGGTTGAGTACTTCCCAGTTTCCCAGGTGACTGGTAATGCCGACCAGGCCATCGCCGGAAGCCAGCGCTTCCTCCAGCACCTCCATGCCTTCGACCTCGCGGATGTATCTCAGCGACTTTTCAGGCGGCCAGATCCAGGCGCAGGCACTTTCGGTGAGGGTCCGGCCAATATCCATCAGGCTTTGTCCGACCAGCTTTTCCAGTTCGGTTTCAGACAACTCGGGGAAGCACTTGGACAGGTTGATCCGCACTACCTCGCGGGATCGATTCGGCAATTTCCACATCAGCCAGCCTATGCCGGCCCCGACGCCTTGCACGGCACGCCAGGGCAATAACGCGAACAGGCGTAGGGCCCCCACCACCAGGGCACCTTTGAATTTCTCCACGAAACACTCCTCGCTCGACTCGAACGCGCATTGTACGCCAGGAAGAAGGCGAGGGCGGCAGCCAAGGAAGCGGGGCGACCAGCTATGCTGCGCGCCGATGTTCCACGTGGAACATCCGAACGCATCCGTCAGGGAGCGCCCGGCTAGCCGACGAGTTGGGCGTAACGGTCGCAGTCCTGGGTATGGTCCATGACCATGCCGCTGGCCTGCATGAAGGCGTAGCAGATGGTCGGCCCGACGAAGTTGAAGCCGGCCTTGCGCAGCGCCTTGCTCATGGCCTCGGCTTCCGGGGTAATCGCCGGCACCTCGGCGCGACCGGCGAAATGGTTGATCTTCGGCTGGCCGCCGACGAAGGACCAGAGGAACCCAGCCGGGTCGTCCAGCTCCAGCCAGGCCTGGGCGTTCTGCCGCGCAGCGTTGAGCTTGGCCCGATTGCGAATGATGCCGGGGTCGAGCATCAGTTCGTCGATCTCCGCGTCGCTCATCTGTGCCACCCGCTGCACGTCGAAGCCGAACAGCACCTCGCGGTAGCGCTCGCGCTTCTTCAGCACGGTGATCCAGGACAATCCGGCCTGGAAGCCCTCCAGCAGCAGAAGTTCGAACAGCGCGTCGGGATCGCGCTGCGGCACACCCCACTCCTCATCGTGGTAGGCCATGTAGAGGGGATCGTCGTTGCACCAGAAGCAGCGTGGCATAAGGCTTTCCGTGGTTTTCCAGGGATCGGGGGGGCGGGCGAGGCGGCGCGGGAATCGGGTATACTTCCGCGTTTTGTATCGAAGCCTCAGCACAGGTGAATTTCGTGAGCCAGACTACGCCCGCCGTGCGCACCTTCCAAGACCTGATTCTCGCCCTGCAGAACTACTGGGCCGAGCAGGGCTGCGTGGTGCTGCAGCCCTACGACATGGAAGTGGGCGCCGGCACCTTCCACACCGCCACCTTCCTCCGCGCCATCGGCCCGGAGACCTGGAACGCCGCCTACGTCCAGCCGAGCCGCCGCCCCACCGACGGCCGCTACGGCGAGAACCCCAACCGCCTGCAGCACTACTACCAGTTTCAGGTGGTCCTGAAGCCGAACCCGGAGAACTTCCAGGAGCTGTACCTCGGCTCGCTGAAAGCCATCGGCATCGACCCGCTGGTCCACGACATCCGCTTCGTCGAGGACAACTGGGAGTCGCCGACCCTCGGCGCCTGGGGCCTGGGTTGGGAAATCTGGCTGAACGGCATGGAAGTCACCCAGTTCACCTACTTCCAGCAGGTCGGCGGCATCGAGTGCTATCCGGTCACCGGCGAGATCACCTACGGCCTGGAGCGCCTGGCCATGTACCTGCAGGGCGTGGACTCGGTCTACGACCTGGTCTGGACCGACGGCCCGTTCGGCAAGGTCACCTATGGCGACGTGTTCCACCAGAACGAGGTGGAGCAATCCACTTTCAACTTCGAGCACGCCAACGTGCCGAAGCTGTTCGAACTGTTCGACTTCTACGAAAGCGAAGCCAACCGCCTGATCGCGCTGGAGCTGCCGTTGCCGACCTACGAGATGGTCCTCAAGGCTTCGCATACCTTCAACCTGCTGGATGCGCGGCGCGCCATCTCGGTCACCGAGCGCCAGCGCTACATCCTTCGCGTGCGTACCCTGGCCCGCGCCGTGGCGCAGAGCTACCTGCAGGCCCGCGCGCGCCTCGGCTTCCCCATGGCCACCCCCGAATTGCGTGACGAAGTACTGGCCAAGCTGAAGGAGGCCGAATGATGAGCGCCAAGGATTTCCTGGTCGAACTGGGCACCGAAGAGCTGCCGCCAAAAGCCCTCAACAGCCTCGGCGAAGCCTTCCTCAGCGGTATCGAGAAGGGCCTCAAGGCTGCCGGTCTGAGCTATGCCGCTGCGCGTTTCTATGCGGCGCCGCGCCGTCTCGCCGTGCTGGTCGAGCAACTCGCCGTGCAGCAGCCCGACCGTACCGTCAACCTAGACGGTCCGCCGCTACAGGCCGCCTTCGACGCCAGCGGTAACCCGACCCAGGCCGCCCTGGGCTTCGCCAAGAAGTGCGGCGTGGATCTGCAGCAGATCGACAAGAGCGGTCCGAAGCTGCGCTTCAGCCAGACCATCGCCGGCCAACCGGCCGCCGGCCTGCTGCCGGGCATCGTCGAGGCCTCGTTGAACGAACTGCCGATTCCCAAGCGGATGCGCTGGGCAGCTCGCCGCGAGGAGTTCGTGCGTCCGACCCAATGGCTGGTGATGCTGTTCGGCGACGACGTGGTCGAGTGCGAGATCCTCGCCCAGAAAGCCGGGCGCGAATCCCGTGGCCACCGCTTCCACAATCCGGACAATGTGCGTATTTCCAGCCCGGCAGCGTATCTGGAAGACCTGCGCGGCGCTCATGTGCTGGCCGATTTCGCCGAGCGCCGCGAGCTGATCGCCAAGCGCGTGGCCGAACTGGCCGCCGAGCAACAGGGCAGCGCCATCGTGCCGCCGAGCCTGCTCGACGAAGTGACTGCACTGGTCGAGTGGCCGGTGCCGCTGGTCTGCTCCTTCGAGGAGCGCTTCCTCGAGGTCCCGCAGGAAGCCCTGATCACCACCATGCAGGACAACCAGAAATACTTCTGCCTGCTGGACGCCAACGGCAAGCTGCTGCCGCGCTTCATCACCGTCGCCAACGTCGAGAGCAAGGCGCCGGAGAACATCGTCAGCGGTAACGAGAAGGTGGTTCGCCCGCGCCTCACCGACGCCGAGTTCTTCTTCAAGCAGGACAAGAAGCAGCCGCTCGAAAGCTTCAATGAGCGCCTGCGCAACGTAGTGTTCCAGGCCCAGCTCGGCACCGTGTTCGAGAAGGCCCAGCGCGTCTCCGGCCTGGCCGCCTACATCGCCGAACGTATAGGCGGCAATGCGCAGAACGCCGCGCGCGCCGGCATCCTGTCCAAGTGTGACCTGGCGACCGAGATGGTCGGCGAGTTCCCCGAAATGCAGGGCATCGCCGGCTACTACTACGCCACCCACGGCGGCGAAGCGGAAGACGTCGCCCTGGCCCTCAACGAGCAGTACATGCCGCGCGGCGCCGGCGCCGAGCTACCCTCGACCCTGACCGGCGCCGCCGTGGCGGTGGCCGACAAGCTCGATACCCTGGTCGGTATCTTCGGCATCGGCATGCTTCCCACCGGCAGCAAGGACCCCTACGCACTGCGCCGCGCTGCGCTGGGCGTGCTGCGCATCCTCATCGAGAAGCAGCTCGACCTGGACCTGGTAGCCGCGGTCAACGCCGCCGTCGAGCAATACGGCGACAAGGTCAAGGCCGCCGGCCTGGCCGAGCAGGTGCTGGACTTCGTGTTCGACCGCCTGCGCGCGCGCTACGAGGACGAAGGCGTGGACGTGGCCGTGTACCAGTCGGTGCGCGCACTCAAGCCAAGCTCGCCGCTGGACTTCGACCAGCGCGTACAGGCCGTCCAGGCCTTCCGCCAGTTGCCTGAAGCCGAGGCCCTGGCCGCGGCGAACAAACGGGTGTCGAATATTCTCGCCAAGTCCGAGGACGAGGTTCCGCCTAACGTGGATGCCAGCCTGCTGGTGGAAGCCGCCGAGAAGGCCCTGGGCAGCGCCGTGGCGAACGCCGAAAGCGAAGTCGCGCCGCTGGCAGCGGCACGCGACTATCGCGCCGCGCTGGCCCGCCTGGCGGCCTTGCGCGAGCCGGTGGATACGTTCTTCGCCGATGTGATGGTCAATGTCGACGACGCGGCGGTGCGCGCCAACCGCTATGCGCTGCTGGCCAAGCTGCGCGGGTCGTTCCTCGGGGTGGCGGACATCTCGCTGCTCGGCTGAGCCAGTCCCGCCTCGAAGAAAAGGCCCGGCGTCCTCGCGACACCGGGCCTTTTTCACTACAGGACCTTCAGATACTCCAGCAGCGCGCGCTTCTCCTCGGCCGACAGGCTGGTGCCGTACTCATGGCCGCAGCGGCTGTTGCCGGAATCACGCTGCTCGCAGCCGGTGGTCTTCAGCACATAGCTGCCGAATTGGGTCTGCTGGGCGGCGAGGCCGACCTTGTCCACGTCGTAGGCCGAGCCCACCGGGAAGGATTCCACCCGCTCCGCGGCCGGCTTCAGCAACTCTTCCAGGGTCGGCACCGAGCCGTTGTGCAGGTACGGCGCCGCTGCCCAGATCCCCTGCAGGACCCGCGACTCGTAGGGGTAGGGGTCGGCCTGGGTACGCACCGGCTTCTGGAAGGCGGTCAGCAGTTGCCGGGTTTCGTCGGTCATCACGCTTTCCGGCTTGACCGCCGCCGCCTTGGCATCGTGCTTCTCACCGAGGATCGGCACGAAGTGCTGCAGGATCGAACCGGCCACCGCTACGGCGAGTACATCGAAGGCTCCGTCGGTCGCCTTCAGCGGCTGGCCGAACGGCATCCGCGCGCCCTCCATCACGCCGGTCTGCACCTGGCCATCGAGGATGGCGTGCTGGCGGCTGTCGCTGCCGACGTCCCTCAGCGGAGTGTCCCAAAGCACCAGGTCCTTGATCCGGATGCCGTGGCACTCCACGCAGCCACCTTCGTCGGTCTTGCGAGCGAAGATCAGCGCGCCTTTCCTGGCCAGGTGCTTGTCCACCGCCCAGGGCCACTTCGGCGGGCCGATCTTCTTGATCAGGTCTTCCAGCTTGCCCAGACCGTGGAAGTTGGCCGAGTTGATCTTCAGGTAGTCCATGCCCAGCAGGTGGAACTTGCTCTTCTGCGGGTGGAAGGTGGCGAACACCCCGTAGACCTCGCCGACATTGCGCGCCAGGCCGAGCAGGTCGTTGCCGTTGGCGGCGAAGCCGGGCCACTGGGTCTTGTTCTGCCGCGCCGCGTTCCACAGGAACGGATAGCGCACCGGCGCATCCGCCGCCTTGATGTTGTCGGGAATCAAGTAGGGCGGCGCGGTGCCGATATCCAGCCCGGTAAGGCGGTTGAAGATCATCGATACCGCGTCCAGCCGCGCCGGTCCCCAGGTGTCCTTGGGCAGCGCGCGCTCGATCAGCGTGTGATAGGGCTCGTACCATTCCTTCACCGCCGCGAGCAGAGCGTCGCGCGCACCGGGAGGCGGATTGGCCCCGAGGATCTGCTTGGCGAAGGCGTCGAAGGCGGCGTCATCGCTGGTCAGCGGTCCCACGGCCCGATCGAGGTCGGCGAGGAATGCCTGGAAGTCGACGATCGCCGGACCGCCGTCGATCCGATAGGCAGTGCCCTTCACCTCGATCTGCCGGGTATGGCAGGCCGAACAGGTCATGCCGACCATCTGCCGGGCGCCCGTGCCGGCTACGGTGAAGCCCACCGGCAGGCCTTCCGCGGGCGCCTTGGGGTTGGGCAAATAGCCGTAGCGGGCCAGGCTGTCGGCGAGGAAAGGCGTTCCATCCGGCTGTCGCAACGCCTTGAGCCAGGGCAGGGGCATCACCTGCGAGCCCTGGTCGCGGCTGTAGAAGTCCTGGCGGTGGCTTTCGGTCCATTCCTTGCCCTGGTCGAGCATGACCGGAGCGGCCGCCAGGGCGGCGGAAGAAAGAGCCAGGGAAGCGAGGGACAAGCTTGAAAGGTGCAGTGTCTTTTTCAGGCGTTTCACGGTTACCGTCCTTGGGAACGGGCAGACGCCCCGGAACTCCCCGTCGTCATGCCCGCTCCACCTGTGGTGGAAACACGGCCGGTCGGCCGTGCTGGCATGCGATAGGCGCTTACTGCGTTACTCCGGTGATCCACCCGCCAAGGGGTTCGCACGTACTCCGAGACACCCACTGCTGCGTGCCAAATGACTCCCTGGCCTGGGATTGCCATTCCATTGCCATTATTGAATCTAGTACAGATTGTCCAGCGTAGGGGGCTCGTCGATCCATCCGCGATGCTCCGGCTGGCTGAGGTAGAATCGATCCTTTCCGTTCATGGCCAACTGCGCATCGATGTCCCGTTCCCTGCTGATTCTCGACCGCGATGGAGTCATCAACCTCGACTCCGACGATTACATCAAGACCCTCGACGAGTGGATCCCCATCCCCAGCTCGATCGAGGCCATCGCCCGCCTGAGCAAGGCCGGCTGGACCGTCGCGGTGGCTACCAACCAGTCCGGCATCGCCCGTGGCTATTACGACCTGGCGGTGCTCGAGGCCATGCATGCGCGCTTGCGCGAACTGGTCGCGGAGCAGGGCGGCGAGGTCGGCCTCATCGTCTATTGTCCGCATGGACCGGACGACGGCTGCGAATGCCGCAAGCCGAAGCCGGGTATGCTGCGGCAGATCGGCGAGTACTACGGGGTCGATCTGTCGGGTATCTGGTTCGTCGGCGACAGCATCGGTGACCTGGAGGCGGCGCGGGCCGTCGATTGTCAGCCGGTGTTGGTAAAGACCGGAAAAGGTGTACGTACGCTGGGCAAGCCCTTGCCAGAGGGCACCCTGATATTCGACGATCTGGCGGCAGTCGCCAGCGCATTACTTCAGTAAGGTCAGAATACATGTCGACAGTGCAGGCCATCAGAACCGTCCTCTTTTACCTGCTGCTGTCCGCCAGCGCGTTCGTCTGGGGCACCCTCAGCTTCTTCATCGCGCCGATCCTGCCGTTCCGCGCCCGCTACCGCTTCGTGGTACAGAACTGGTGCCGCTTCGCGATCTGGCTGACCCGCGTGGTCGCCGGCATCCGCTACGAGGTGCGCGGACTGGAGAACATCCCGGAAAAGCCCTGCGTGATCCTCTCCAAGCACCAGAGCACCTGGGAAACCTTCTTCCTCTCCGGCTTCTTCGAGCCACTCAGCCAGGTACTAAAGCGCGAGCTGCTCTACGTGCCGTTCTTCGGCTGGGCCCTGGCCCTGCTCAAGCCCATCGCCATCGACCGCAGCCAGCCGAAGCTGGCCCTCAAGCAACTGGCCAAGCAGGGCGACGAGTGCCTGAAGAAAGGCGCCTGGGTGCTGATCTTCCCGGAAGGCACGCGTATTCCGGTGGGGCAGATGGGCAAGTTCTCCCGCGGCGGCACCGCCCTGGCGGTCAACGCCGGGCTACCGGTACTGCCGATCGCCCACAACGCCGGGCAGTATTGGCCCAAGGCCGGCTGGGCCAAGTACCCGGGCACCATCCAGGTGGTGATCGGCCCGGCGATGCACGCCGAAGGCGAAGGCCCGCGCGCCATCGCCGAGCTAAACCAGCGCGCCGAAGCCTGGGTCAGCGAGACCATGGCCGAGATCAGCCCCATCCAGCAGCGGGTCAGCCATCCGGAGCCGTCGGTGGTCTCGTGAAGGGCCGCAAAGCCCCCTGCAAGGCGCACTGTGCGCCGATTCGATAAAAGAAGCCCCGCCATAGCGGGGCTTCTTGTTTTCACGCGAGGCGCAAAGCAAGGCCGGCTGGAAACGATCGACCGAACCGACCGGCGACCGCTGCCCACAGAAGCGGTGCCACGCCGCCAGGAGGCCTGGGTCCAGGGTGCCAATGCTGGCGAGCAACCGGGGCTCGGCCACACCTTGGCACGGCACATATCCAGGCTACCTGGCGCAAAAAGAAAACCCCGGCGCCAGGCCGGGGTTTCCATGAGGGTCGGTCTGCCGACCCGTCACACGTCCAGGTTCGATACCGCCAGCGCGTTGCTTTCGATGAAGTCGCGGCGCGGCTCCACGGCATCGCCCATCAGGGTGTTGAAGATCTGGTCGGCGGCGATGGCGTCCTCGATGGTCACCTTGAGCATGCGCCGGACGTTCGGATCCATGGTGGTTTCCCACAGCTGCTCAGGGTTCATCTCGCCCAGCCCCTTGTATCGCTGGATGCTGTGGCGCTTGGTACCTTCGGCCATCAGCCAGTCCAGGCCGTCCTTGAAGGCGCTGATCGGGCGCTTGCGCTCACCCTTCTGCACGTAGGCGCCGTCTTCCAGCAGGCTGTTCAGCTGGTCGCCGAGCAGCGACACCGAGCGGTAGTCATTGCTGGCGAAGAAGTCACGGTTGAAGGTGACGTAGCTGGACAGGCCGTGGGCCACCAGTTCCACCTCGGGCAGCCACAGGTGGCGCTCGCGGTCTTCGCGCAGGCTGGCCTTGTAGGTCAGGCCGGACTTCTCGGCGGCGGTCAGGCGCGCCTGGAACTTCTCCAACCAGCCCTGCATGGCCGACTCGTTAGCCAGGTCGTCCACCGACACGGTAGGCAGGTAGATGAAGTGCTCGGTCAGCTCCTGGGGGTACAGGCGCGACAGGCGCTTGAGGGTGGCGATCACCCCGCGATACTCGTTGACCAGTTTCTCCAGCGCTGCTCCGGACAGGCCCGGAGCGTGCTCGTTGACGTGCAGGCTGGCGTCTTCCAGGGCCGACTGGGTCATGTACTCTTCCATGGCCTGGTCGTCCTTGATGTACTGCTCCTGCTTGCCGCGCTTGACCTTGTACAACGGGGGCTGGGCGATGTAGATGTAGCCACGCTCGATCAGCTCGGGCATCTGGCGGAAGAAGAAGGTCAACAGCAGGGTGCGGATGTGCGAACCGTCGACGTCAGCATCGGTCATGATGATGATGTTGTGGTAGCGCAGCTTGTCGATGTTGTATTCCTCGCGGCCGATGCCACAGCCCAGGGCGGTGATCAGCGTACCGACCTCCTGGGAGGAGAGCATCTTGTCGAAGCGTGCCTTCTCGACGTTGAGGATCTTGCCCTTGAGCGGCAGGATCGCCTGGGTCCGGCGATTGCGGCCCTGCTTGGCGGAACCGCCCGCGGAGTCACCCTCCACGATGTACAGTTCGGAGAGCGCCGGGTCCTTTTCCTGGCAATCGGCCAGTTTGCCGGGCAGGCCGGCGATGTCCAGCGCGCCCTTGCGGCGGGTCATCTCGCGCGCCTTGCGCGCGGCCTCGCGGGCACGGGCGGCGTCGATCATCTTGCCGACCACGGCCTTGGCTTCGTTGGGATTCTCCAGCAGGAAGTCGGCGAAGTACTTGCCCATCTCCTGTTCCACCGCAGTCTTCACCTCGGAGGAGACCAGCTTGTCCTTGGTCTGCGAGCTGAACTTCGGGTCCGGTACCTTCACCGAGATGATCGCGGTGAGGCCTTCGCGGGCATCGTCGCCGGTGGTGGCGATCTTGAATTTCTTCGCCAGGCCTTCGGCCTCGATGTAGTTGTTCAGGTTACGCGTCAGCGCCGAACGGAAACCGGCCAGGTGGGTGCCGCCATCACGCTGCGGGATGTTGTTGGTGAAGCAGAGCAGGTTCTCGTTGAAGCTGTCGTTCCACTGCAAGGCGACTTCCACACCCACGCCGTCCTCTTCACGCTGGACGTTGAAGTGGAATACCTCGTTCACCGCGGTCTTGTTGGTGTTCAGGTACTCGACGAAGGCCTTCAGACCGCCTTCGTACTTGAACAGCTCCTCCTTGCCGGTACGCTCGTCGCGCAGCAGGATGCCGACGCCGGAGTTGAGGAAGGACAGCTCGCGGATGCGCTTGGCCAGGATGTCCCAACTGAAGTGGATGTTGCTGAAGGTCTCCGGGGACGGCTTGAAGTGAACTTCGGTGCCGGAGCCATCGGTCTCGCCCACTTCGCGCAGTGGGAACTGCGGAACGCCGTGGTGGTAGACCTGTTCCCAGACCTTGTTGTGGCGACGGATGGTCAGGCGCAGTTCATGGGACAGCGCGTTCACCACCGAGACGCCCACACCGTGCAAGCCGCCGGACACCTTGTAGGTGTTGTCGTCGAACTTGCCGCCGGCGTGGAGGACGGTCATGATCACTTCCGCCGCAGAAACCCCTTCTTCCTTGTGGATATCCACCGGAATACCGCGTCCATTGTCGCGGACAGTGATCGACTCATCCGTATGGATGGTGATGCTGATTTCGCTGCAGTAACCGGCCAGCGCTTCGTCGATGGAGTTATCCACCACCTCGAACACCATGTGGTGCAGACCGGTGCCATCGTCGGTGTCGCCGATGTACATGCCGGGGCGCTTGCGTACGGCATCCAGCCCCTTCAGCACCTTGATGCTGGAAGAGTCGTACGTGTTGTTCTCGCTCATGCTTCACTCCCGATGGTCGTGGTCTGAGAGACTTTTCCATGTTCCACGTGGAACATGGATACCGGCGTATCCGTGCGCCAGCCGTCTTTCAATAGTTGCGGGTCCACGCAGGTGATGAATACCTGGCAACCCAAATCTTCAAGCAAGCGGCAAAGAGCCATTCGATGCTGCTCATCCAATTCCGAGGGCAGGTCGTCCACCAGGTAGACGCACTGTCCGCGCTTGGCGCGATTGATCAGATGGCCTTGGGCGATGCGCAGGGCGCATACCACCAGCTTCTGCTGACCGCGCGAGAGAATCTCCGCGGCGTTATGACCTGCCAACCGTATGCGAAGATCCGCACGCTGCGGTCCCGCCTGGGTGTGGCCCATCTGCTGGTCGCGCAACAGGCTGGAAGCCAGAACCTCCAGGAGGTCCCGGTCCTTGTCCCAGCCTCGGTAGTAGCTAAGGGTCAGGTCATCCAGTGAAACCAATTCGGCGAGTGTTTCCTCGAATACCGGTTTCAACGCCTGGATATAGCTTCTGCGGTAGGCATCGATCTCATCGCTGGCCAGGCTCAATTCCCGGTCCCAGGCCGCTTGCGACGCGGGATCCAGTTTACCATGCCGGAGCCAGGAGTTCCGCTGGCGCAGCGCCTTCTGCAGGCGCTGCCAGACGGGCAGAAACCGAGGTTCCACGTGGAACACTCCCCAATCGAGGAACTGTCGGCGGATCTTCGGCGCTCCCTCGAGCAACCGAAAGCTGTCCGGGTTGATCAGTTGCAGTGGAAGTGTTTCCGCTAATTGAGCCGCACTTCGGGCGTTCTGCCCATCGATGCGAATGGTGAACTCGCCCTGGCGTTCACGGGAAATCCCCAGGTTGCTGGCGATGCCGTTGGCCAACATCACCTGGCCGAATACGGTGCAGGCCGCTTCCTCGTACTGGATCACCGGCTGCAAGCGCGCACTGCGGAATGAACGCGCCAGGCCCAGCAGGTGGATGGCTTCGAGCACGCTGGTCTTGCCGCTGCCGTTGTCGCCGTAGAGGATGTTGATGCGGGGGGAGGGGGAGAGGGTCACCGGGTGCAGGTTGCGCACCGCGGTGACCGAAACGCGGGTCAGGGACATTCAGTGTGATTAGAGGCGCATCGGCATGACGACATAGGCAGAATCGTCATTGTCGGCCTCGTGGACCAGGGCGCTGCTGTTGGAATCGGAAAGGATGAAGCGGACCTGCTCGGTACCGATCACACCCAGCACGTCGAGCAGGTAACTGACGTTGAAGCCGATCTCCAGGTTGCCGCCGTTGTACTCGACCTGCACTTCTTCCTCGGCCTCTTCCTGCTCCGGGTTGTTCGCCTGGATTTTCAGCAAACCGTTGGAAAGCTGCAGGCGAATGCCGCGGTACTTCTCGTTGGAGAGGATCGCGGTGCGGCTGAAGGCTTCGCGCAGTTGCTGGCGGTCACCGACCACCAGCTTGTCGCCACCGCGCGGCAGTACGCGTTCGTAGTCCGGGAACTTGCCGTCCACCAGCTTCGAAGTGAAGGTGAATTCGCCAGTGGTGGCACGGATATGGTGCTGGCCCAGGACGATACCGACTTCGCCGTCCTGCTCGGTGAGCAGACGAGCCAGTTCGAGGATGCCTTTGCGCGGCACGATCACCTGGTGGCGGTCCTGCGACGGGATCTGCGCATCCAGCGAGCACATGGCCAGTCGGTGGCCGTCGGTGGCGACGGAGCGCAGGGTGCCGCCGTTCACTTCCAGCAGCATGCCGTTGAGGTAGTAACGCACGTCCTGCTGGGCCATGGCGAAGCTGGTGCGGTCGATCAGGCGACGCAGCTTGCTCTGGGCAATGCTGAAGTTCAGCGAGCCGGGACCTTCCTCTACGGTGGGGAAGTCGTTGGCCGGCAGGGTGGACAGGGTGAAGCGGCTACGCCCGGCCTTCACCAGAAGTTTCTGCTCTTCGACACGGATGTCGATCAGCACGTCGTTCGGCAGGCTCTTGCAGATGTCCATCAGCTTGCGCGCCGGTACGGTGATCTCGCCGGGTTCGGCGGCATCTTCCAGTACCACGCGACCAACCAGCTCGACTTCGAGGTCGGTGCCGGTCAGCGACAGTTGCTGGCCTTCGACCACCAGCAGGACGTTGGAGAGAACCGGCAATGTCTGGCGGCGTTCCACGACGCCGGCGACCAGTTGCAGCGGTTTCAACAGGGCTTCGCGTTGAATGGTGAAATGCATGGTCTAGTCCCTTGCCTCGTGGGCTGCGTCAGGTTGTCAGGGTACGCAGCAGGTTCTTGTAGTCCTCGCGGATATCCGCGTCGGATTCCCTAAGTTGAGCGATCTTACGACAGGCGTGCAACACCGTGGTGTGATCCCGACCGCCGAAGGCCACGCCGATCTCCGGCAGGCTGTGGTTGGTCAGCTCCTTGGAGAGCGCCATGGCCACCTGGCGCGGGCGCGCCACCGAGCGCGAACGCCGCTTGGACAACAGATCGGATATCTTGATCTTGTAGTACTCGGCGACGGTGCGCTGGATGTTGTCGATGCTGACCAGCTTGTCCTGAAGGGCCAACAGGTCCTTCAGCGACTCGCGAATCAGCTCGATGGTGATCGGCCGGCCCATGAAGTGCGAGTGGGCGATCACCCGCTTCAGCGCACCTTCCAGTTCACGCACGTTGGAACGGATGCGCTGGGCGATGAAGAAGGCCGCATCGTGCGGCAGCTCGATCTTCGCCTGCTCGGCCTTCTTCATCAGGATCGCCACCCGGGTTTCCAGTTCCGGCGGCTCGACGGCCACCGTCAGGCCCCAGCCGAAGCGGGATTTCAGCCGCTCTTCCAGGCCTTCGATTTCCTTCGGATAGCGGTCGCTGGTGAGGATCACCTGCTGGCCGCCTTCGAGAAGGGCATTGAAGGTGTGGAAGAACTCCTCCTGGGAGCGCTCCTTACGGGCGAAGAACTGGATGTCGTCGATCAACAGTGCGTCCACCGAGCGGTAGAAGCGCTTGAATTCGTTGATGGCGTTGAGCTGCAAGGCCTTCACCATGTCCGCGACGAAACGTTCCGAATGCAGGTAGACCACCTTGGCGTTCGGGTTCTTCTTCAGCAGGTGGTTGCCCACCGCATGCATCAGGTGGGTCTTGCCCAGACCGACGCCACCGTAGAGGAACAGCGGGTTGTAGCCGTGCTTGAGGTTGTCCGCCACCTGCCAGGCGGCGGCGCGGGCCAACTGGTTGGACTTGCCCTCGACGAAGTTCTCGAAGGTGAAGGTACGGTTGAGATAGCTGGTGTGCTTCAGCGCGCCTTCGACCTGGACGTTGCGCTCGGTGCGTACCGCAGGTGCGGCTCCGGCCGGCATAGCGGCGGCCAGCGGATCGATGCTGGGCTCTTCCGGCTCGTAGGGGTCGCTCGACACGCTGGGAGCCGTCGTCACTGGCGGCAGCTCTTCACGTGGCACCACCACGGGCGCGGCCGATACCGGCTGCACTGGCGCCGGCGGCGGAGCAACCGGAGGCGGGGGAGCCACGTGGGTCTGCGATGGGACGATGGCGGCGCGCGGCGTACGGCTACGCTTGCTGCCTATTAATAAGGAAAGGGCGGGCAACTGACCCTCGCCGCGTTCACCGAGCAGTTCCAGAAGCCGACCGAGGTATTTCTCGTTCACCCAATCGAGGACGAAACGGTTGGGTGCATACACACGCAATTCGTCGCCTTCGGCTTCGACCTGCAAGGGACGGATCCAGGTGTTGAATTGTTGGGACGGCAGCTCATCGCGGAGAAGATCCACGCACTGCTGCCAAAGTTCCACGGACACGGATATCCCCCAAAGATTGGAAAGGCGGCACAACGAAATAAGCGCCTATTGTAGCCGGACGGGCCGGACTTATCCACATGCCGATGCGCTGAGGCCCCAAGCAAATCAAGACCTTAATAAAAGCAGGCAGGCCGACGGACGGTCGTCCTGGACTTTGTGGATAACCCTTGCTTTGAAGGGGGTACATCCCTGCGCACAGCCGTGTGGAAAAAACCGCTGTGGATAACCATCTCGTTCATCCCCAGGCTTCGCTCAGGAAGGAAACAGCCTCGACACCGGTTCTCGACAACCTTTTGCCTGCCGGAGAAACACGCAGTTGCTGGGCTTTGTCGAGTTATGCACAGAAAAGCGCCGTCGCAAGAGTATTAACCGTTTCTATCCTTTAAAAGAAAAATGACTTCCTTGTATCTATCTATTACGTCATCGCTGGTTGGAAATTGACCTGCCCGTTCGATTTCACTAGAATCGCCGGTCTCTTTAAACGGGGTCACTGCGACCTCAAGTCGTCAACCCAGGTACCGAATCATGAAACGTACTTTCCAACCCAGCACCCTCAAGCGCGCTCGCGTCCACGGTTTCCGCGCCCGTATGGCCACCAAGAACGGCCGTCAGGTTCTGTCGCGTCGTCGCGCCAAAGGCCGTAAGCGTCTGACCGTCTGATTTATCCGGTACGGGTGGTGAGTCGGGACTTCGACCGGGACAAGCGTCTACTGACAGCCCGGCAATTCAGCGCAGTCTTCGACTCTCCGACCGGCAAGGTCCCCGGCAAGCACGTCCTGCTGCTGGCGCGCGAGAACGGTCTCGATCACCCCCGCCTGGGCCTGGTGATCGGCAAGAAGAACGTCAAGCTCGCCGTCCAGCGCAATCGCCTCAAACGCCTGATCCGCGAATCGTTCCGCCATAACCAGGAAACCCTGGCTGGCTGGGATATCGTGGTAATCGCGCGCAAAGGCCTGGGCGAACTGGAAAATCCGGAGCTGCACCAGCAGTTCGGCAAGCTCTGGAAACGCCTGTTGCGCAATCGACCTCGCACGGAAAGCCCTGCTGACGCCCCTGGCGTGGCCGACGGTACTCATGCATAGGTCGATGCCCGCGCATCCCGATCCCTGTAGTGTCATCCCCCCTTCGATGACCCGGCACCGTCGTTCCCAGCCAAGTTGTACTTCCCTAGCGTACGAGGCTATCGCGCAGCATGGCCCGCGACGCAATGGTCGCCCGAGTGCGGTTTCCTCCACTCGGCTCCATCACTGGCAATCCCGTAGCCGCGATCTGCTACTGTCAGTTTCCTTCAAGCACCGCCCTTTCTCGATGGCCGAGTAACCATGGACATTCAACGCTCGATTCTCATCGTCGCCCTTGCAGTCGTGTCCTACCTGCTGGTTCTCCAGTGGAACAAGGATTACGGTCAGCCTGAGCTGCCCGCCGCCAGCGCTTCGATGAACACCACGCAAGGCCTGCCGGACACTCCGTCCGCCTCGGGCACCAGCAGTGACGTTCCCACTGCCCAGAGCAGCGCGGCCGGCACCGAAGCCGCCGACAAGCCGGTTGCGGTCAGCGACAAGCTGATCCAGGTGAAGACCGACGTCCTCGACCTGGCCATCGATCCCCGTGGCGGCGATATCGTCCAGCTCGGCCTGTTGCAGTATCCGCGCCGCCTGGACCGTCCGGACGTGCCGTTCCCGCTGTTCGACAACGGTCGCGAACGTACCTACCTGGCGCAGAGCGGCCTCACCGGTGCCGACGGCCCGGACGCCAGCAGCGCCGGCCGCCCGCTGTTCCACAGTGCGCAGAGCAGCTACCAGTTGGCCGACGGCCAGAACGAACTGGTCGTGGACCTGAGCTTCAGCCACGACGGTGTCAACTACATCAAGCGCTTCACCTTCCACCGTGGCCTGAAAGCCGATTGCTCGGACAAGGAAAAGGCCCAGAAGAAGATCGAGTGCATCAATGAAAACGCCTATCAGGTCGGCGTCAGCTACCTGATCGACAACCAGAGCGGCAAGACCTGGAGCGGCAACCTGTTCGCCCAGCTCAAGCGCGACGGCAGCGCCGACCCGTCCTCGACCACCGCCACCGGGGTGTCCACCTACCTCGGCGCCGCGGTCTGGACCCCGGATTCGCCGTACAAGAAGATCTCCACCAAGGACATGGACAAGGAACAGTTCAAGGAGTCCGTGCAGGGTGGCTGGGTCGCCTGGCTGCAACACTACTTCGTGACCGCCTGGGTTCCGACCAAGGGCGAGCAGCACCAGGTCATGACCCGCAAGGACGGCCAGGGCAACTACATCGTCGGTTTCACCGGCCCGACCCTGAGCGTTCCGGCGGGTAGCAAGGTGGAAACCGACCTGACCCTGTATGCCGGCCCGAAACTCCAGAAGCACCTGAAGGAACTCTCCCCGGGCCTCGAACTGACCGTCGACTACGGTTTCCTTTGGTTCATCGCCCAGCCGATCTTCTGGCTGCTGCAACATATCCACAGCCTGATCGGCAACTGGGGCTGGTCGATCATCGCCCTGACCGTCCTGATCAAGCTGGCCTTCTTCCCGTTGTCCGCCGCCAGCTACCGTTCGATGGCGCGCATGCGCGCGGTGTCGCCGAAGATGCAGGCGATCAAGGAACAGCACGGCGACGATCGGCAGAAGATGTCCCAGGCGATGATGGAGCTGTACAAGAAGGAGAAGATCAATCCGCTGGGCGGCTGCCTGCCGATCCTGGTCCAGATGCCGGTCTTCCTCTCCCTCTACTGGGTACTCCTGGAAAGCGTGGAAATGCGCCAGGCGCCGTGGCTCGGCTGGATCACCGACCTGTCGGTGAAGGATCCGTTCTTCATCCTGCCGATCGTCATGGGCGGCACCATGCTGATCCAGCAGATGCTCAACCCGACCCCGCCGGACCCGATGCAGGCCAAGGTGATGAAACTGATGCCGATCATCTTCACCTTCTTCTTCCTCTGGTTCCCAGCCGGTCTGGTGCTGTACTGGGTAGTCAACAACTGCCTGTCGATCGCACAGCAGTGGTACATTACCCGCAAGATCGAGGCAGCCGCGAAGACCGCCTGACGTCTATCGCGAAAACTGTCCACAACAAGACGCCCCCTCGAGGGGCGTCTTGCTATCCGGAGATATCCACATGCAAGCCGCCACCGAAACCATCGTCGCGATCGCTACCGCCCAGGGCCGCGGCGGCGTGGGAATCGTCCGCGTCTCCGGACCTCTCGCCGGACAGATGGCCGTGGCCGTGAGCGGACGCCAGCTGAAAGCCCGGCATGCGCATTACGGACCGTTCCTCGATGCCGGTGGGCAGGTGATCGACGAAGGCCTGTCACTGTATTTCCCCGGCCCGAACTCGTTCACCGGCGAAGACGTACTCGAACTGCAGGGGCACGGCGGCCCCGTGGTACTCGACCTGCTGGTGCAGCGTTGTCTGGAATTGGGCGCCCGCCAGGCGCGACCGGGCGAGTTCAGCGAGCGCGCGTTCCTCAACGACAAGCTCGACCTGGCCCAGGCCGAAGCCATCGCCGATCTGATCGAGGCCAGCTCGGAGCAGGCCGCGCGCAATGCATTGCGTTCCCTGCAGGGCGAATTCTCGCGCCGGGTACATGCATTGACCGAGCAACTGATTTCCCTGCGCATCTATGTCGAAGCCGCCATCGACTTCCCCGAGGAAGAAATCGACTTCCTCGCCGATGGCCATGTACTGGGGCTTCTGGAAAAAGTACGCACAGAATTATCCACAGTGCAGCGCGAAGCTTCCCAAGGCGCCCTGCTGCGCGACGGCATGACCGTGGTCATCGCCGGACGACCGAATGCCGGCAAGTCCAGCCTGCTGAATGCCCTGGCCGGTCGCGAGGCGGCCATCGTCACGGACATAGCCGGCACCACCCGCGATGTACTGCGCGAACATATCCACATCGATGGCATGCCCCTGCATGTGGTGGACACCGCAGGCCTGCGGGATACCGAGGACCATGTGGAAAAGATCGGCGTGGAACGTGCGCTGAAAGCCATCGGCGAAGCCGATCGCGTGCTGCTGGTGGTGGACGCCACCGCCCCGGAAGCAGCGGACCCGTTTTCCCTATGGCCGGAGTTTCTCGACCAGCGACCGGAACCGGGCAAGGTCACCCTGATCCGCAACAAGGCGGATTTGTCCACAGAGTCCATTGGCCTCGAGGAAAGCGCGGACGGCCACGTCACCATCACCCTCTCGGCGCGCACCGGCGCCGGCCTGGAGCTGCTGCGCGAACACCTGAAGGCCTGCATGGGCTTCGAACAGACCGCGGAAAGCGGTTTCAGCGCCCGCCGGCGCCACTTGGAAGCGCTACGCCTGGCAGGGCAGGCGCTGGAGCATGGCCACAGCCAACTTATCCACAATGGCGCCGGCGAACTGCTGGCCGAGGATCTGCGCCAGGCCCAGCAGCACCTGGGCGAAATCACCGGCGCATTCACCCCCGACGACCTGCTGGGTCGCATCTTCTCGAGTTTCTGCATCGGCAAGTAATGGGGCTCGGCCCACGCCGAGTTGTGGATAACCAGGGCAAGGTTCGCTCCGGTTCTGCGTACTTTCCTTTCACTGTGCCCCTTGCCGCCGGCACTCAACCACGCAGGCATGGATTGCCGGCGCGCCGCTTCGTCCCCGAGAAAACCATCTGCGCCGATGTCGGTCTGCATGGGATGGATATCCACCTGGGAGAGGTTTATGCACAGGCACCGCGCTCCGATCCGGCGTCCGCGAAGGCGCTGCGCTGTGGTCAATCTCTGCTCGCCCCTCTCGAACGGCGTATCTATCCCGTTGTCTCGCCTGGCGCTATCGCCACGCGCCGGGACGTTCCGTGCACGCAAGTCAACCCGGTAAGCGGTTTATCCACAAGCCTGGAAGAGATTCTGCGAAAAGAGCTGTTGCAGACCCTGGACTCCGTCGATACCGGCCAGGCGGGGCCCTCGCCTTCGGCTCCCAAGGCGTCCCACGGCGAGCACTCGGACACTACAGCATGGAGATCGTAGCCAACCTGGCGGTGTGGCTCGGCGGCGAATGCCAGGTCGGACAGATGATCGACTGGTTCGGCAGTTACGACCGCACTAGCGGGCTCAGTGCTCGGCTACTGCTGCGCAAACCCGCTAACGAGGGCTCCGAGCGGGATTTCCAGGTCTCCGCCAAGCGCCGCTTCGAGCGCCTGTCGTCATCCATCGATACGCTGGAAAGCGGCAACGACTGAGCCTTTCCCACGCCTTTCCATCTCCTTCTCCTACCTGGCTGCGGTCCTGCCGCGGCCCGGATACGCTCGCCTGAAACCTGTGGAAAACCCCAGGGACAGGAGGGTAGATAAACCCGCCGAAGCTCTGTGCATAACTCCACATGTTGATAACGAGCCATTCCATCCACAGCTAAAAAACGCTTATCAACAGGGCCCAGATAGGGTTTGGGACAGCCTTATCATTCGCTACAGGCTATGTCTTTACTGGGCTCGACGTACTTATCAACAGAAAAGCCGCTGCTAAGCAATAAACACAAGTTCTAAAAAGATATAAACATTCCTTTCCTTTTATTTTTTGTAAGCCCGCCGAGCCGTTTTGCTCCCTCGATCTGGATTGGCTATTTTTTGTCCAGGAGTCTTCATTCAGGTTCGCTAAATCCTTATACTGTCCGGCTTTCCTGAATTCCTGCTTCTGAACAGGCCGAGGTGCGTGGTGGATTTCCCTACCCGTTTTGACGTAATCGTGATCGGCGGTGGCCATGCAGGCACCGAAGCCGCACTCGCGGCTGCGCGCATGGGTGTGAAAACCCTGCTGTTGACCCACAATGTGGAAACCCTGGGGCAGATGAGCTGCAACCCCGCCATCGGCGGCATCGGCAAGAGCCATCTGGTCAAGGAAATCGACGCCCTTGGCGGCGCCATGGCCGAAGCCACCGACAAGGGCGGTATCCAGTTCCGCATCCTTAACAGCCGCAAGGGGCCGGCAGTGCGCGCCACTCGTGCACAAGCCGATCGCGTGCTCTATAAGGCCGCTATCCGTCATACACTGGAAAACCAGCCGAACCTGTGGATATTCCAGCAGGCCTGCGACGACCTGATCGTCGAGCAGGATCAGGTCCGCGGCGTAGTGACCCAGATGGGACTGCGCTTCCATGCCGACAACGTGGTCCTGACTACCGGCACCTTCCTCGGCGGACTTATCCACATCGGCCTGGAGAACTACTCAGGCGGACGCGCCGGCGACCCGCCGTCCATCGCACTGGCGCGTCGTCTGCGTGAATTGCCGCTGCGGGTCGGCCGGCTGAAGACCGGTACGCCGCCGCGGATCGACGGGCGCAGCGTGGACTTCTCGGTGATGACCGAGCAGCCGGGCGACACGCCGATCCCGGTGATGTCCTTCCTCGGTTCGAAGGAACAGCATCCCGAGCAGGTCAGTTGCTGGATCACCCATACCAACGCCCGGACCCACGAGATCATCGCCGCCAACCTCGATCGTTCGCCGATGTATTCCGGTGTGATCGAAGGCATCGGCCCGCGCTACTGCCCTTCGATCGAAGACAAGATCCATCGCTTCGCCGACAAGGAAAGCCACCAGGTCTTCCTCGAGCCGGAAGGCCTGACGACCCACGAGCTGTATCCCAACGGCATTTCCACGTCCCTGCCGTTCGACGTGCAACTGCAGATCGTGCGTTCCATCCGTGGCATGGAAAACGCCCACATCGTGCGGCCGGGCTATGCGATCGAGTACGACTTCTTCGATCCCCGCGATCTCAGGTACAGCCTGGAGACCAAGGTCATCGGCGGCCTGTTCTTCGCCGGCCAGATCAACGGCACCACCGGCTACGAGGAAGCTGGCGCCCAGGGCCTGCTGGCCGGCGCCAATGCTGCGTTGCGTTCGCAAGGCAAGGACAACTGGTGCCCGCGCCGCGACGAGGCCTACATCGGCGTGCTGGTGGACGACCTGATCACGCTCGGCACCCAGGAGCCGTACCGCATGTTCACCTCGCGGGCGGAATACCGCCTGATCCTCCGCGAGGACAACGCCGACCTGCGTCTCACCGAGAAGGGACGCGAGCTGGGCCTTGTCGACGATCGGCGCTGGGCTGCCTTCGAAGCCAAGCGCGAAGGTATCGAACGCGAGGAACAGCGGCTGAAGAGCACCTGGGTGCGGCCGAATACCCCGCAGGGCGACGCCATCGCCGAGCGCTTCGGTACGCCGCTGATCCATGAATACAATCTGCTCAACCTGCTGAGCCGCCCCGAGATCGATTACGCCGGCCTGGTGGAGATCACCGGCAACGCTGTGGATAACCCCCAGGTGGCCGAGCAGGTGGAGATTCGCACCAAGTACGCCGGCTACATCGACCGCCAGCAGGAGGAAATCTCCCGTCTGCGCGCCAGCGAAGATACCCGCCTGCCTGTGGATATCGATTACCTGGGGATTTCCGGCCTGTCGAAGGAAATCCAGAACAAGCTGAACCAGGCCCGTCCGGAAACCCTCGGACAGGCTTCGCGGATCCCCGGCGTCACGCCGGCTGCGATTTCGCTGTTGTTGATCCACCTGAAGAAGCGTGCCTCTGGCCGCCAACTGGAGCAGAGCGCTTGATGTCTGCGGTAACCCAACACCACGCCGACGAACTCGCGCGCGGTGCTGACGAGCTAGGCGTCGCCCTCGACGCCGACAAGCAACGCCAGCTGCTGGCCTACCTGGCCCTGCTGATCAAATGGAACAAGGCCTACAACCTGACCGCCGTACGCGACCCGGACGAGATGGTTTCGCGCCACCTGCTCGACAGCCTGAGCATCGTGCCTTATGCCGAGGCTGGGGATAACTGGCTGGATGTCGGCAGCGGCGGCGGCATGCCCGGCGTGCCGCTGGCCATCCTGTTCCCGGAAAAGCGCCTGACCCTGCTCGACAGCAACGGCAAGAAGACCCGCTTCCTGACCCAGGTGAAGCTCGAGCTGAAGCTGGCCAACCTCGAAGTCGTGCACAGCCGGGTGGAAGCCTTCCGTCCCGAGAGCCCCTTCGATGGCATCGTTTCCCGCGCTTTCAGCAGCCTGGAGGACTTCGCCAACTGGACCCGCCACCTCGGTGGCCAGGAAACCCGCTGGCTGGCGATGAAGGGCGTGCATCCGAACGAAGAGCTGGCGGCACTCCCGGAGGATTTCCGGGTCGAAGCCGAGCACGCGCTGGCGGTACCCGGTTGCCAAGGTCAGCGGCATCTGCTGATACTGCGGCGCACAGCATGAGGGGGAACAGGGATAACCATGGCTAAGGTATTCGCGATCGCCAACCAGAAAGGCGGTGTCGGCAAGACCACGACCTGTATCAACCTCGCGGCCTCCCTCGTGGCGACCAAGCGCCGCGTCCTCCTGCTGGACCTGGATCCCCAGGGCAACGCCACCACCGGCAGCGGCATCGACAAGCACAACCTGGAGCACTCCATCTACGACGTGCTCACCGGCGAGTGCAACCTCGCCGAGGCCATGCAGTTCTCCGAACACGGCGGCTACCAGTTGCTGCCGGCCAACCGCGACCTGACCGCCGCGGAAGTGGTGCTGCTGGAAATGGACATGAAGGAAAATCGCCTGCGCAACGCGCTGGCGCCGATCCGCGAGAACTACGACTACATCCTCATCGACTGCCCGCCGTCGCTGTCGATGCTCACCGTCAACGCGCTGACCGCCGCCGACGGCGTGATCATCCCCATGCAGTGCGAGTACTACGCGCTGGAGGGGCTGACCGACCTGATGAACAGCATCCAGCGCATCGGCCAGTTGCTCAACCCGACGCTGAAGATCGAGGGTCTGTTGCGGACCATGTACGATCCGCGCATCAGCCTGACCAACGATGTCTCCGCGCAGTTGCAGGAGCATTTCGGCGACACCCTCTACAGCACCGTCATCCCGCGTAACGTGCGCCTCGCCGAAGCCCCCAGCTTCGGCATGCCGGCGCTGGTTTACGACAAGCAATCCCGCGGCGCCATCGCCTACCTGGCGCTGGCCGGCGAGCTGGTCCGCCGCCAGCGCGCCAAAGGCCGCGCCGCAACCGCATAAGGAACCCGCATGGCAGCCAAGAAACGTGGACTGGGACGCGGGCTCGATGCCCTGCTGGGCGGCTCGAGTCCCGCCAAACTGCAGGAGGAAGCCGTACAGGCCGACCGCCGCGAGTTGCAGCAGATCCCCCTCGACCTGATGCAGCGCGGCAAGTACCAGCCGCGTCGCGACATGGACCCTCAGGCGCTGGAGGAACTGGCGCAGTCGATCAAGGCCCAGGGCGTGATGCAGCCCATCGTGGTGCGGCCGATCGCCAATGGCCGCTACGAGATCATCGCCGGCGAGCGGCGCTGGCGGGCCAGCCAGCAGGCCGGACTGGAAAAGATCCCGGCGCTGGTGCGCGACGTGCCGGACGAAGCGGCCATCGCCATGGCGCTGATCGAGAACATCCAGCGCGAGGACCTCAACCCGATCGAGGAAGCCGCTGCCCTGCAGCGCTTGCAGCAGGAGTTCCAGCTGACCCAGCAGCAGGTCGCGGAAGCGGTCGGCAAGTCGCGCGCGACCATTACCAACCTGCTGCGCCTGATCGGCCTGCCGGAAGAGATCAAGACCCTGCTTTCCCATGGCGACCTGGAGATGGGCCATGCCCGTGCGCTCCTCGGTCTGCCGGCAGAACGGCAGGTGGAAGGGGCGCGACATGTTGTCGCACATGGGCTGACCGTACGTCAGACCGAAGCCCTGGTTCGGCAGTGGACGCATGCCCCGGGCAAGCCTGCGGGACCGGTCAAGAGCGACCCGGACATCGCCCGCCTGGAACAGCGCCTGGCCGAGCGCCTGGGCGCTTCGGTGCAGATCCGGCATGGTCAGAAGGGCAAGGGACAGTTGGTCATCCGCTACAGCTCCCTGGATGAACTGCAGGGCGTTCTCGCCCACATCCGTTGACACACTTTGGGTTGTAGCGGGTAGTCGGAAATCACTACCAGCCAGTTGAACAGGGGGGACTCCCCCCCTATACTCTGCGCGCTATTTTGTGGGCACTTTTTATGCCAAGTCGTTGATTTGGCAGTGCCGACACCAGAAGACTGAGAGCGCGATGGAGTCCCGCATGCCAAGTCGCCTGCCGGCATTCAGATTGCTGCTCGTCCAACTGGTAGTAGTGCTTGTTGCTGCGATCTCCCTGTGGATTTCTTGGGGACCGGTAGCCGGATATTCCGGACTGCTGGGAGGGATGATCGCCTGGTTGCCGAATTGTTATTTCGCCTACAAGGCGTTCCGTTTCAGCGGAGCGCGGGCTGCCCGGGAAATCGTTCGCTCTTTCTATGCGGGCGAAGCCGGGAAACTGATTCTGACGGCGGTGCTCTTCGCACTGACGTTCGCAGGCGTGAAGCCACTGATGGCGCCGGCTCTGTTCGGTGTCTATCTGCTGACCCTGATGGTCAGCTGGTGCGCACCCCTGCTGATGGGAAAAACATTTACAAGACCTTAGAGCGATTGAGGCAAACATGGCAGCAGAAACCGCTTCGGGTTACATCCAGCACCACTTGCAGAACCTGACCTTCGGGCGTCTGCCTAATGGTGATTGGGGGTTCGCCCACACCGCCGAGCAAGCCAAGGAAATGGGCTTCTGGGCATTCCACGTAGACACCCTGGGCTGGTCGGTACTGCTCGGCGTGGTGTTCCTGTTCATCTTCCGCCTGGCGGCCAAGAAGGCCACCAGCGGCCAGCCGGGTGGACTGCAGAACTTCGTCGAGGTGATGGTCGAGTTCGTCGACACCAGCGTCAAGGACACCTTCCACGGGCGTAACCCGTTGATCGCGCCCCTGGCCCTGACCGTGTTCGTCTGGATCTTCCTGCTCAACCTGATCGACCTGGTACCGGTGGACTACCTGCCGATGCTGGCCGCGAAGATCACCGGCGACGAGCACCTGTTCTTCCGCGCGGTGGCCACCACCGACCCGAACGCCACCCTCGGCCTGTCGATCTCGGTGTTCGCCCTGATCGTCTTTTACAGCATCAAGGTCAAGGGCATCGGCGGCTTCCTCGGTGAACTGACCCTGCACCCCTTCAGCAGCAAGAACATCGTCGTTCAGATCCTGCTGATTCCGGTGAACTTCCTGCTCGAGTTCGTGACCCTGATCGCCAAGCCGGTTTCGCTGGCGCTGCGTCTGTTCGGCAACATGTATGCCGGCGAACTGATCTTCATTCTGATCGCCGTCATGTTCGGTAGCGGAATGTTCCTGCTGAGTGCCCTGGGCGTAGCCCTGAACTGGGCGTGGGCTGTGTTCCACATCCTGATCATCACCCTGCAGGCCTTCATCTTCATGATGCTGACCATCGTCTACCTGTCGATGGCGCACGAAGACAACCATTAATCGATTCGCTTCAACCTTTAACCAACACGACAAAAAGTCGGGAGGAAAAATGGAAACTGTAGTTGGACTGACTGCTATCGCCGTTGCTCTGCTGATTGGCCTGGGTGCCCTGGGTACCGCCATCGGTTTCGGTCTGCTGGGTGGCAAGTTCCTGGAAGGCGCAGCTCGTCAGCCTGAAATGGTTCCGATGCTGCAGGTGAAAATGTTCATCGTCGCCGGCCTGCTGGACGCCGTGACCATGATCGGTGTGGGTATCGCCCTGTTCTTCACCTTCGCGAATCCCTTCGTTGGTCAAATCGCCGGCTAATCACTCGAATCATTCGATTTGAGTGTTTGACGGACAACGAACGAGCGAGGTGTTGGCGTGAACATTAATGCAACCCTGATTGGCCAGTCCGTTGCGTTCTTCATCTTTGTGCTGTTCTGCATGAAGTTCGTGTGGCCTCCGGTCATCGCGGCTCTGCAAGAGCGTCAGAAGAAGATCGCTGACGGCCTGGACGCTGCCAACCGCGCGGCTCGTGATCTGGAGCTGGCTCATGAGAAAGCGGGCCAGCAACTGCGCGAAGCCAAGGCTCAGGCAGCCGAAATCGTCGAACAGGCGAAGAAACGCGCTAACCAGATCGTCGATGAAGCCCGCGACCAGGCCCGTACCGAAGGCGAACGCCTGAAGGCCCAGGCCCAAGCGGAAATCGAACAGGAACTGAACAGCGTCAAGGACGCCCTGCGTGCCCAAGTGGGTGCCCTGGCCGTCACCGGCGCAGAGAAGATCCTGGGTGCTTCGATCGACGCAAACGCGCACGAGCAGCTGGTTTCCAAACTGGCAGCCGAGATCTAAGCGAGGGCGCTATGGCAGAACTGACCACGTTGGCTCGTCCCTACGCAAAGGCGGCTTTCGAGTACGCCCAGGCTCATCAGCAACTGGCCGATTGGTCGGCTGCGCTGGGTGTGCTGGCCGCAGTGTCGCAGGACGACACCGTGCGCCAGCTGCTCAAAGAGCCTCAGCTGACCTCTTCGGCCAAGGCCCAGAGCCTGATCGATGTGTGCGGCGACAAGCTGAATGCACCAGCCCAGAACTTCGTCCGGACTGTGGCTGAGAACAAGCGGCTCGAACTGCTGCCGACCATCGCTGAGATGTACGAGCAGTTGAAGGCCGAGCAGGAAAAGTCGGTCGAGGTAGAAGTCACCAGTGCCTTCACCTTGAGCAAAGAACAGCAGGACAAACTCGCCAAGGCTCTCAGCGCCCGGCTCAGTCGCGAAGTGCGGCTACATGCGTCGGAAGACGCGAGCCTGATCGGCGGCGTGATCATTCGCGCCGGTGACTTGGTAATCGATGGCTCGGTGCGCGGCAAGCTCGCGAAACTGGCCGAAGCGTTGAAATCTTGAGTTTGAAGGGGCAGCGGCATGCAGCAACTCAATCCTTCCGAAATTAGTGAAATCATCAAGGGGCGCATCGAGAAACTCGACGTCGCCTCCCAAGCACGAAACGAAGGCACCATCGTCAGCGTGTCCGACGGTATCGTGCGCATCTACGGTCTGGCCGACGTCATGTACGGCGAGATGATCGAGTTCCCGGGCGGCGTCTACGGTATGGCGCTGAACCTGGAGCAGGATTCCGTGGGTGCCGTGGTCCTGGGTGAATACCAGGGCCTCGCCGAAGGCATGAACGCCAAGTGCACCGGGCGCATCCTGGAGGTTCCGGTCGGTCCGGAACTGCTGGGTCGCGTAGTCGACGCACTGGGCAATCCGATCGACGGCAAGGGTCCGATCGACGCCAAGGCCACCGACGCGGTCGAGAAGGTCGCTCCGGGCGTGATCTGGCGTAAGTCGGTAGACCAGCCGGTACAGACCGGCTACAAGTCGGTCGACGCCATGATCCCGGTAGGCCGTGGCCAGCGCGAGCTGATCATCGGCGACCGCCAGATCGGCAAGACCGCCCTCGCGGTCGACGCCATCATCAACCAGAAAGACAGCGGCATTAAGTGCGTCTACGTGGCCATCGGCCAGAAGCAGTCCACTATCGCCAACGTCGTACGCAAGCTGGAAGAGAACGGTGCCCTGGCCAACACCATCGTGGTCGCCGCCAGCGCTTCAGAGTCCGCCGCCCTGCAATACCTGGCGCCGTACTCCGGTTGCACCATGGGCGAATACTTCCGCGATCGCGGTGAAGACGCCCTGATCGTCTACGACGACCTGTCCAAGCAGGCCGTGGCTTATCGCCAGATCTCCCTGCTGCTGCGCCGTCCGCCGGGCCGCGAAGCCTACCCGGGCGACGTGTTCTATCTCCACAGCCGTCTGCTGGAGCGCGCTTCCCGCGTTTCCGAAGAGTATGTCGAGAAGTTCACCAACGGCGCCGTGACCGGCAAGACCGGCTCGCTGACCGCGCTGCCGATCATCGAGACCCAGGCCGGCGACGTTTCCGCGTTCGTTCCGACCAACGTGATCTCGATCACCGACGGCCAGATCTTCCTGGAATCCGCCATGTTCAACTCGGGTATCCGTCCGGCCGTCAACGCCGGTATCTCGGTATCCCGCGTAGGTGGCGCGGCCCAGACCAAGATCATCAAGAAGCTGTCCGGCGGCATCCGTACCGCTCTGGCCCAGTACCGTGAACTGGCGGCCTTCGCCCAGTTCGCCTCGGACCTGGACGAAGCGACCCGCAAGCAGCTGGAGCATGGTCAGCGCGTTACCGAGCTGATGAAGCAGAAGCAGTACGCGCCGATGTCGATCGCCGAGATGTCGCTGTCCCTGTATGCCGCCGAGCGTGGCTTCCTGCAGGACGTCGAAATCGCCAAGGTCGGTAGCTTCGAGCAGGCGTTGATCTCCTACTTCCAGCGCGAGCATGCCGCTCTGCTGGCGAAGATCAACGAGAAAGGTGACTTCAACGACGAAATCGACGCGGGCATCAAGGCCGGCATCGAGAAGTTCAAGGCCACCCAAACCTGGTAAGCCGCAGCGGGAGCCGCGAGGCTCCCGCCTGCTAACCCGATAGGTGTCAAATGGCAGGCGCAAAAGAGATTCGCAGCAAGATTGCGAGCATCAAAAGCACGCAAAAGATCACCAATGCCATGGAAAAAGTGGCGGTGAGCAAGATGCGCAAGGCACAAATGCGCATGGCGGCCGGCCGTCCCTACGCGGAGCGTATTCGCCAGGTGATCGGCCATCTGGCCAACGCCAACCCGGAATACCGTCACCCGTTCATGGTCGAGCGTGAAGTCAAGCGCGTCGGCTACATCGTGGTGAGCAGTGACCGTGGTCTGTGCGGCGGTCTGAACATCAACCTGTTCAAGTCCCTCGTCAAGGACATGAGCGGCTACCGCGAGCAAGGGGCGGAAATCGACCTTTGCGTGATCGGTAGCAAGGGCGCTTCGTTCTTCCGCAGTTTCGGCGGCAACGTCGTGGCAGCTATCAGCCACCTCGGCGAAGAGCCTTCGATCAACGACCTGATCGGCAGTGTCAAGGTGATGCTCGACGCATACCTCGAAGGCCGTATCGATCGCCTGTTCGTGGTCTCCAACAAGTTCGTCAACACCATGACCCAGAAGCCGACCGTGGAACAGCTGATTCCGCTGGTGGCCGATGACGATCAGGAGCTGAAGCACCACTGGGACTATCTCTACGAACCCGACGCCAAGTCGCTCCTCGACGGGCTGCTGGTGCGTTACGTGGAATCCCAGGTGTACCAGGCCGTGGTTGAGAACAACGCCTGTGAGCAGGCGGCCCGGATGATTGCAATGAAGAACGCTACCGACAACGCCGGCGAGCTGATCAGCGATTTGCAGCTGATCTACAACAAGGCGCGTCAGGCGGCGATCACCCAGGAAATCTCGGAAATCGTCGGCGGCGCTGCCGCGGTGTAAGAACAGGTTCAAAATTCAGAGGAACCAGACATGAGTAGCGGACGTATCGTTCAAATCATCGGCGCCGTGATCGACGTGGAATTCCCGCGCGATGCCGTGCCGAGCATCTATGAAGCCCTGAAGGTTCAGGGCGTTGAAACCACCCTGGAAGTCCAGCAGCAGCTGGGCGACGGCGTGGTTCGTTCCATTGCGATGGGTTCCACCGAAGGCCTCAAGCGTGGCCTGAACGTGGACAGCACTGGTGCTGCCATCTCCGTGCCGGTCGGTAAAGCGACCCTGGGCCGGATCATGGACGTACTGGGCAACCCGATCGACGAAGCCGGTCCCATCGGCGAAGAAGAGCGCTGGGGCATCCACCGCGAAGCTCCGTCCTATGCCGACCAGGCTGGCGGCAACGAGCTGCTGGAAACCGGCATCAAGGTGATCGACCTGGTCTGCCCGTTCGCCAAGGGCGGCAAGGTAGGCCTGTTCGGCGGCGCCGGCGTGGGCAAGACCGTCAATATGATGGAACTGATCCGTAACATCGCCATCGAGCACAGCGGTTATTCCGTGTTCGCGGGTGTGGGCGAGCGTACTCGTGAGGGTAACGACTTCTACCACGAGATGAAGGACTCCAACGTACTGGACAAGGTAGCCCTGGTATACGGCCAGATGAACGAGCCGCCGGGCAACCGTCTGCGCGTCGCACTGACCGGCCTGACCATGGCCGAGAAGTTCCGTGACGAAGGCCGTGACGTTCTGTTGTTCATCGACAACATCTACCGTTACACCCTCGCCGGTACCGAAGTATCCGCACTGCTGGGCCGTATGCCGTCCGCGGTGGGCTATCAGCCGACCCTGGCCGAAGAGATGGGCGTTCTGCAGGAGCGCATCACCTCCACCAAGAAAGGCTCGATCACCTCGATCCAGGCCGTATACGTTCCCGCGGACGACCTCACCGACCCGTCCCCGGCGACCACCTTCGCCCACCTGGACGCGACCGTCGTACTGTCCCGTGACATCGCCTCGCTGGGTATCTACCCCGCGGTCGACCCGCTGGACTCGACCTCCCGTCAGCTCGATCCGCTGGTGATCGGCCAGGATCACTACGACACCGCTCGCGGCGTCCAGTATGTTCTGCAGCGCTACAAGGAGCTGAAGGACATCATCGCGATCCTGGGCATGGACGAACTGTCCGAAGCCGACAAGCTGCTGGTGGCGCGCGCTCGTAAGATCCAGCGCTTCCTGTCCCAGCCGTTCTTCGTAGCGGAAGTCTTCACCGGTTCGCCGGGCAAGTACGTTTCCCTGAAGGACACCATCGCTGGCTTCAAGGGCATTCTCAACGGCGACTACGATCACCTGCCGGAGCAGGCGTTCTACATGGTCGGCGGTATCGAAGAAGCGGTCGAGAAAGCCAAAAAACTGTAATCCTGTGCGCCCGGCGACGGGCGCTCATGTGAGGCAAGCGTATGGCCATAACAGTCCATTGCGACATCGTCAGCGCCGAGGCGGAGATCTTCTCCGGCCTGGTCGAGATGGTTATCGCGCACGGCGCTCTGGGTGACCTGGGTATCGCCCCGGGCCACGCGCCGCTGATCACCGACCTGAAACCGGGCCCCATCCGCCTGGTCAAGCAGGGCGGCGAGCAGGAGGTGTACTACATCTCCGGCGGTTTCCTCGAAGTCCAGCCGAACATGGTCAAGGTCCTCGCCGACACCGTGGTTCGTGCCGGCGACCTCGACGAAGCGGCCGCCCAGGAAGCCCTGAAGGCTGCCGAAAAGGCGCTGCAGGGCAAGGGCGCCGAGTTCGACTACAGCGCCGCTGCCGCGCGTCTGGCCGAAGCCGCAGCCCAGCTGCGCACCGTCCAGCAACTGCGCAAGAAGTTCGGCGGCTGATTTCCAGCCGGTACTTCTAGCGGTGTCAGGGAAAAGGGTAGCCTGTGGGCTACCCTTTTTTCGTTTTGCATCTTCACTCACAGGTTTTGCCTGTGACCACCAGGAACGGTAGTCCAGTCCATGTCCCTTGAAATCGTGATTCTCGCCGCCGGCCAGGGCACCCGCATGCGTTCGGCCCTGCCCAAGGTCCTCCATCCCATTGCCGGCAAGCCGATGCTCGGCCACGTCATCGACTGCGCGCGCCAGTTGCAGCCGGAACGGATCCACGTGGTGATCGGCCACGGCGCGGATCTGGTGCGTGAGCGGATGGCCGCCGACGACCTGAATTTCGTGCTCCAGGCCGAACAGCTCGGTACGGGCCATGCGGTGGCCCAGGCCCTGCCGTTCCTCAGTGCAGACCAGGTGCTGATCCTCTACGGCGACGTGCCGCTGATCCAGCTGGACACCTTGCAGCGCCTGCTGGCGCAAGTCACCCCGGACCAGTTGTCGTTGCTCACCGTCGACATGCTCGACCCCACCGGCTACGGCCGCATCGTCCGTGACGACCAGGGCGCGGTGCAGGCCATCGTCGAGCACAAGGACGCGACCCCGGCGCAGCGCCAGATCGGCGAGATCAACACCGGCATCCTCGCGGTGCCGGGCAAGCGCCTTGCCGACTGGCTCGGCCGCCTGTCCAACGACAACGCCCAGGGCGAGTACTACCTGACCGACGTGATCGCCATGGCGGTCGGCGACGGCCTGGTGGTGGCCAGCGCCCAACCGCTGGACGCGATGGAAGTGCAGGGCGTCAATGACCGCATGCAACAGGCCCAGCTGGAGCGTCACTACCAGCGCCTGCGCGCAGAGGAGCTGATGCGCCAGGGCGTGACCCTGCTCGATCCGCAGCGCCTGGATGTCCGTGGCGAAATCTCGGTCGGCCGCGACGTGCTGATCGACGTCAATGTGGTGCTGGAAGGCCGCGTGGTGATCGAGGACGACGTGCGCATCGGACCGAACTGCGTGATTCGCGACAGCGTCCTGCGGCGTGGCGCGGTGATCAAGGCCAACAGCCACCTGGAAGGCGCGGAGCTGGGCGAGGGTAGCGATGCCGGTCCGTTCGCCCGCCTGCGTCCGGGCAGCGTGCTCGGCGCTCGGGCCCATGTCGGCAACTTCGTCGAACTGAAGAATGCCCGCCTGGGCGAGGGCAGCAAGGCCGGCCACCTGAGCTACCTGGGCGATGCCGAGTTGGGCGCCAACTGCAACATCGGCGCCGGCACCATCACCTGCAACTACGATGGCGCGAACAAGTTCCGCACCGAGCTGGGCGACGATGTGTTCATCGGCTCGAACAACTCGCTGGTGGCGCCGCTGAAGATCGGCGATGGCGCGACGACCGCGGCCGGCTCCACCATCACCCATGAGGTTCCGGCGAAGAACCTGGCCTTCGGCCGCGCCCGGCAGAAGAACCTGGAAAACTGGAAGCGCCCGGAAAAAATCAAGAAGTAACGGAGCGGCACGGATGCCGAAGCCTGCGAAACGGATCGTGCTGGGGCTGCTCATAGCCTGGGCGGTGCTGCCCGAATGGCCGCGGATACCCGTCGAAGGCGCCAGTGCCCGCGACTGGAATCCGCGAACCTTCTGGTTCGAGCCCTGGGGGCGCTCCGGAGTGCACAAGGGCATCGACATCTTCGCCCGCAGCGGCACCCCCGTACGCTCCGCCAGCTACGGCCTGGTGCTCTATCGCGGGGAGATCGCTCTCGGCGGCAAGGTCGTCCTGGTGCTGGCGCCCAAGTGGCGCCTGCATTACTACGCCCATCTCGATAGCCTCGACGCCTATCCGGGCCAGCCGGTCCTTGCCGGTTCCCGCCTGGGTACGGTCGGCACCACCGGCAACGCGCGCGGCAAGCCGGCCCACCTGCACTACGCGATCATCACCTTGCTGCCCTATCCCTGGCTGGCCGACGACAACACCCAGGGTTGGAAGAAAATGTTCTATCTCGATCCCGATACGGTGCTGCCGAGCCGATGAAAAGTCATTGACGGGAAGCGCCGGATAAGTTTTGATTCGCACACTTTTCTTTCGAAACGAAACTTAAGTGATCTCGAAACGTAATACGCCGCAACGTCGCCATGCCATCCTCGCGCTGCTTTCCGAGCAGGGCGAGGTCAGCGTGGACGCACTCGCCAAGCGCTTTTCCACCTCGGAAGTGACCATCCGCAAGGACCTCGCCGCCATGGAAAGCCACGGCCTGCTGTTGCGTCGCTACGGCGGTGCGGTGCCGATGCCGCAGGAACTGATCGGTGAAGCTGCGCAGCCCGTCTCGCCCTACAAGCAGGCTATCGGTCGCGCCGCCGCGGCGCGCATCCGCGAGCATGCGCGGATCATCATCGACAGTGGCAGCACCACCGCGGCGATGATCCCCGAACTCGGGCACAAGCCGGGCCTGGTGGTGATGACCAACTCGCTGAACGTGGTCAACGCCCTGCGCGAACTGGAGCACGAGCCGGTGCTGCTGATGACCGGGGGGACCTGGGATCCGCATTCCGAGTCGTTCCAGGGACAGGTTGCCGAGCAGGTGCTGCGTTCCTATGACTTCGACCAACTATTCATCGGTGCCGACGGCATCGATCTCGAACGCGGGACGACCACGTTCAACGAATTGCTGGGCCTGAGCCGGGTGATGGCCGAGGTCGCCCGCGAGGTGATCGTCATGGCCGAGGCCGACAAGGTCGGTCGGCGCATTCCCAACCAGGAGTTGCCCTGGAGCAGCATCCATACCCTGATTACCGACGAGCGCCTGGATCCTTCCGCGCGCGAACAGATAACCGCCCGGGGCGTCACGCTGATCTGCGCCCCGGTCGAGGCCTGAAAGGAGAAAGACCCCATGTGTGGAATCGTAGGCGCGATCGCCGAGCGCAACATCACCCCCATCCTCATCGAAGGCCTCAAGCGCCTCGAGTATCGCGGCTACGACAGCGCCGGCGTGGCGGTCTTCGATAACGAAGGCAGGCTGCAGCGCTGCCGCCGGGTCGGCAAGGTCGCCAGCCTGGAGGAAGGCCTGGCCGGTACGCCGCTGCTCGGCCGCCTGGGCATCGCCCATACCCGCTGGGCGACCCACGGCGCGCCAACCGAAGGCAACGCCCACCCGCATTTCTCCAGCGACGAACTGGCGGTGGTGCACAACGGCATCATCGAGAACCACGAACCTCTCCGTGAGCGGCTCAAGGGCCTGGGCTACGTGTTCACCTCGCAGACCGACACCGAGGTCATCGTCCACCTGCTGCACCACAAGCTGCAGTCCATCGGCGACCTGACCCTGGCGCTGAAGGACGCGGTCAAGGAATTGCACGGGGCCTATGGGCTGGCAGTGATCAGCGCGGCGCAGCCGGACCGCATCGTCGCCGCTCGCAGCGGCAGCCCGCTGGTAATCGGCCTCGGGCTTGGCGAGAACTTCCTCGCTTCCGACCAACTGGCGCTGCGCCAGGTGACCGACCGCTTCATCTACCTGGAAGAAGGCGATATCGCCGAGATCCGTCGCGACAGCGTGCGCCTGTGGGATGTCCAGGGCAACGACGTGCAGCGCGAGACCGTGCAGTACCACGAAGGCGCCGAAGCCGCCGACAAGGGCGAGTACCGGCACTTCATGCTCAAGGAAATCCACGAGCAGCCCAGCGTCGTGCAGCGCACCCTGGAAGGCCGCCTCGGGCAGAACCAGGTAATGGTGGAAAGCTTCGGCCCGCAGGCGGCGGAGCTGTTCGCCAAGGTCCGCAACGTGCAGATCGTCGCCTGCGGCACCAGTTACCACGCCGGCATGGTCGCCCGTTACTGGCTGGAAAGCCTGACCGGGATTCCCTGCCAGGTGGAGGTCGCCAGCGAGTTCCGCTACCGCAAGGTCGCGGTGCAGCCGGATTGCCTGTTCGTCACCATCTCCCAGTCCGGTGAGACCGCCGACACCCTGGCTGCCCTGCGCAACGCCAAGGAGCTGGGCTTCCTCTCCAGCGTGGCGATCTGCAACGTTGCCACCAGTTCGCTGGTGCGCGAATCCGACCTGACCCTGCTGACCCAGGCCGGCCCGGAAATCGGCGTGGCCTCGACCAAGGCCTTCACCACCCAGTTGGTCGCCCTGCTGCTGCTGACCCTGGGCATCGGCCAGGTGCAGAAGCGCCTGGCCGATGGCGTCGAAGCCGAGCTGGTGGACGAACTGCGTCGCCTGCCGACCCGGCTGGGCGAGGCGCTGGCGATGAACCGGACGGTGGAGAAGGTTTCCGAGCTGTTCGCCGAGAAGCACCACACCCTGTTCCTCGGCCGTGGCGCGCAGTTCCCGGTGGCCCTGGAAGGCGCGCTGAAGCTCAAGGAAATTTCCTATATCCATGCCGAAGCCTACCCGGCCGGCGAACTCAAGCATGGCCCGCTGGCGCTGGTGGACAGCGACATGCCGGTGGTTACCGTGGCGCCGAACAACGAGCTGGTGGAGAAGCTCAAGTCGAACCTGCAGGAAGTCCGCGCCCGCGGCGGCGAACTGGTGGTGTTCGCCGACGAAGGCGCGGGCATCGAGGCTGGCGAGGGCACCCATGTGGTGGGCATGCCGCACATCGGCGACGTGCTCTCGCCGATCCTCTACACCATCCCGTTGCAATTGCTCTCGTACCATGTCGCCGTGCTCAAGGGCACCGACGTCGACCAGCCGCGCAACCTGGCCAAGTCGGTCACCGTCGAGTAACGCCGGCCGCGTGCCCGAGAAGCCGGGGCAGGCATGCGGCCCCGGCGCTCGCCGTCAATCGCGCAACGGCAGCGTCTCGTCGCTCCTGCGGCTGGCGAACCAGTCCAGCACGGTGAGCCAGGCGCCGATCCCCAGGCCGATGCCCAATACCCACAGGGTGGCGGGCGGCCCCTTCAGCTCCAGCAGTCGCACAGCCAGGGGCACGCTGGCGAGAATGGCGATGTTGTTGAACGTCTCGGCGAACGACAGCACCATGCCCTTGTCCGGCCCGGAGCGCGAGGCGAGTACCACCGTGCCCGCCGGCGCGCCCAGGCCCAGCGCGGCGCCCCAGGCGCCCAGGCAGCAGAGCGCCACGGGCAACGGTAGCGGCAGGAGCATGAAGGTCGACATCGATAGCACCAGGAGCGCCAGCACCAGCAGGAGCATGTCTTCGTCGCGCTTCAGATAACGTCGCAGGTAACCCGCGGCGAGGTTGCCCACGGCCAGGCCCACGCCGAAGGCGGCGATGCTGACGCCTATCTGCGCGGTGCTGAAGCCGTAGCGCTGGCGCAGCACCTCTCCCGAGAGAAGCAGGCCGGCGACCCCGGTGCCGTTCCAGGCACCCTTGGCGATCAGTGGCCTGAGGATGCTCCATTGCCTGCACCAGCCCAGCGCATGGCCCTCGGCGCGCGGTGCCACGGCTTGCACGGGAAGGCGCTGGCGTGCCATCAGGAAGACCAGCACGCAACCGCACGAGACCATCAGGAAGGGCGCCGCCCAGCCGAAGAAGTCCGAGAGGAGGCCGGCCAGTGCCGGGCCGGCGGCAATGCCGAGGGTCATGCCGAGCATCACCTGGCCCATGGCACCGGCCTGTCTTTGCGGGGCGACCACCTCCGCGACCAGGGCGAAGGTGGTCGGGATGATGATTGCCGAGGCGATGCCCCCGATCACCCGCAGGACGACGGCAATTTCCAGGGTCGGGGCGATGACGATGGCCAGAGTATCGACCGCGAAGAGGACCAGGGCGAGCAGCAGCAGCTTCCTGCGTTGCATGCGGTCGGAGAAGTAGCCCAGCAACGGCGCGGCGATCGCATAGGAGAACGCGTAGCTGGAGATCAGCCAGGCGGCGCCGCTGGTAGTGGTGTGGAACGCCTGCGCCAGCGGCCCGAGCATGGAGGACAGCATGAACTCGGTCACGCCGACGAAGAATACGGCCATCGACAGGGCCAGCAGGAACAGGCCGTCGAGCTTCTGTGAAGGCGGGGAAATTTTCTGGTTCATGATGTTCTCTTTGGCTGAATGAGCGGACGAACGCCAAGGGGGCGCCGGCTCGTGGAGCCGGCGACAGGGTCAGGGATGAACCGCTCGGGCTATGGAGGGCATGGCTGTTTGGTTGATGCAGGAACGGCGGGGAGAAAAGAAGAGAACGGAGGGAGATTCTGGGGGCCAGTGCACGATTTCGGAGAAGGCTTCGGCGTATCGCCTCAAGCGGCTCTCCCCGGAATCCGCTCGGGGCTCGGGAGTGCTGGAGAAACTATCCTACCGGAACGTTAGCCGAATTTTGCACTCCTGCCGGATATGGCGACGTTCGCTCCCACTTTGGATTGATACTCGGATCAGACCATGTCCGGCAACCGGTCAGCGGAACGGTTTCCAGAAGCGCTCCAGCGCCGCCGCCAGCAGTTCCGTATCGCCGCGCGAGTCGCCCCAGGCGCGCAGGGAGTATTGGGTCAGCGGACCGTAGTGCCGCTCCAGGCGGCAGACTTTCTCGTCGCGCCGGCAGTTGCGGCCGACGATCCTGCCGGTCAGTACGCCGTCTACCACTTCCAGCTCGGTGGCGATCAGGTGCACGCCGAGCTTCTCGGCGAACGGCCTGAGTAGCAGCGAAGGGGAGGCGGAACAGATGGTCACGGTGCTGCCGCTGCTGACCTGGTCGGCCACCGCGGTCAATGCGTGGGGACGCATCAGTGTTTCCCAGAAGCGGTTCTGGTAGGCCAGCGCCCGCTCTTCCAGCACATGTACAGGCACATCGGTGAGGAAGGTGGCGATCAGGCGCGCCTTCAGGTCGTCGCGGTTGATACGCCGGCAGAGATAGGCCAGGCTGGGTCCTGCCATGCGCAGCATGCGGCGGACGAACACCCGGTTGCCGAAGGCGAAACGCAGGAAGGGCACGAAGCTGTCTCGGTATGTCAGGGTACCGTCGAAGTCGAATACGGAGAGAAAGCGTACTTCGCGTGTTTCGAGGGATACGGTCTCGTTCATCGGCATTCCTTATGTCGCTTCCGCTTCCTTTGACAGGGTGTATGCGTCATTCCGTTATTGCAGAAAGGGAAAGTTTGTATATCAGAACTGTCAACTATCCATGGGCAGACTGGCTGCTAACCTGAATCGGAGTGCTCAGGGGTTTTGCATCGATAGATAGGAGGCTAAGTAGTCGATAGCAAAACTCTATCAGGTACTGGACTATAGTGTTCCCGTCTTGTGACCAGGAGGTTTGGCATGATTGCACAGCTCCCCTCTGAGTTGCTGTCCCTGCAACTGCCGTTGCGGATCCGCATCGGCGATGCTCAGGCGTTCGATCTGGGGCCGGATCCACAGGTAACCATGGTCATTCGCGACCCCTCGCTGCTAACCGAGATCACCCATCCCAGCCTCGATGCGCTGGGCAAGGCCTACGTCGAGAAGCGTCTCGACATCGAAGGACCGATCAGCCAGGTCATCGGTATCGGCGATGCCCTCAGCGAAGCGCTCGGCGAACCCGATGGCGGCGCGCCGCCGGTTCGCGAAAGCCACGACAAGGACACAGACGCCGAAGCCATCCATTACCACTACGACCTGTCCAACGACTTCTACCAGCTCTGGCTGGATCCGGAAATGGTCTATTCCTGCGCTTATTTCGAGACCGGCAAGGAAGACCTCGCCACCGCGCAACTGGCCAAGCTCCGTCACCTGTGCCGCAAGCTGCGTTTGCAGCCGGGCGAGAAGCTGCTCGATGTCGGTTGCGGTTGGGGAGGGCTGGCGCGCCTGGCCGCTCGCGAGTTCGGCGTCGAGGTCACCGGCATCACATTGAGCAAGGAGCAGCTGGCGCTCGGCCGGGAGCGAGTCAAGGCCGAAGGCCTGGAGGACCGAGTCACCCTCAAGCTGCTGGATTACCGCGACCTGCCGCGCGATGGCCGCTTCGACAAGGTGGTCAGCGTCGGCATGTTCGAGCACGTCGGGCACGCCAACCTGGGGCTGTACTTCCAGCAACTGTACGAGGCGGTGCGTCCCGGCGGCCTGGTGATGAACCACGGCATCACCTCGCGCTACACCGACGGCCGCCCGGTTGGCAAGGGGGCCGGCGACTTCATCGATCGCTACGTGTTTCCCCACGGCGAGCTGCCGCACCTGTCGCTGGCGGTGGCGCGGATGAGCGAAGCCGGGCTGGAAGTAGTCGACGTGGAAAGCCTGCGTCTGCACTACGCCCGGACCCTGGACTTCTGGAGCGCCAACCTGGAAGCCAGGCTGAAGGAGGCGGCTCGCCTGGTGCCCGAGGAAACCCTGCGGATCTGGCGGCTGTACCTGGCCGGATGCGCCTACGGCTTCAAGCGCGGCTGGATCAACCTGCACCAGATCCTCGCCATTCGCCCCCACGAGGATGGCTCCCACGAGCTGCCCTGGTCGCGGCGCGACCTGTACGCCTGAACGCCGGCGACCGGCTCCCTTGCGGAGCCGGTCGCGCAATCGGTCCTTGCTGATTGTCCTGCGTGGCGGGGCGGTCTAGTCTGCACGAAGTCCTGCGCGGTCGAAGGAAGCCGGGACGCTTCCGCGACAGCGCGACAACAACGATAAGAACAGGAGACTTCCCATGTCGCTGAGCAGACGCTTCGGTCTTTTCACGCTTGCCGCAACGGTGACCTTCAGTACCGTGGTCTTTGCCGCGCCGACCTTCATCAATATCCTCACCGGCGGCACCAGCGGGGTCTATTACCCCATAGGGGTCGGCCTCTCGCAGATCTACGGGCACGATATCCAGGGCGCGAAAACCTCGGTGCAGGCCACCAAGGCTTCGGTCGAGAACCTCAACCTGTTGCAGGCCGGGCGTGGAGAACTGGCGCTGGCGCTGGGCGACTCGGTCGCCGACGCCTGGAACGGGGTCGCCGACGCCGGCTTCAAGGCGCCGTTGAAGAAGCTGCGGGCTATCGGCAATACCTATCCGAACTATATCCAGGTAGTGGCCAGCCAAGCCTCGGGCATCAAGACCCTGGCCGACCTGAAAGGCAAGCGCATTTCGGTGGGCGCGCCCAAGAGCGGTACCGAGCTGAACGCCCGGGCGATCTTCAAGGCCGCCGGCCTGAGCTACGAGGACATGGGCAAGGTGGAGTACCTGCCCTACGCCGAGTCGGTGGAGCTGATCAAGAACCGCCAGCTCGACGCTACGCTGCAATCCTCCGGCCTGGGCATGGCGGCCATCCGCGACCTGGCCTCGACCATGCCGATCACCTTCGTCGCGATCCCGGCGGACGTGGTGGCGAAGATCGACAGCCCGGCCTACCACGCCGCGAGCATTCCCGCCGGCACCTACGACGGCCAGGAGCAGGACGTGCCGACGGTGGCGATCGACAATATCCTGGTCAGCCACTCCGGGGTCAGCGACGAGCTGGCCTACCAGATGACCAAGCTGATGTTCGACAACCTGCCGCGCCTGGTCACCGCCCATGCTGCCGCCAAGGACATCGCCCTGGACAAGGCGGCGAAGAACCTGCCGATTCCGCTGCATCCCGGCGCCGAGCGCTTCTACAAGGAGAAGGGCGTACTGCCCGAGTGAGGCCCGTTTCTCCGTAGCCCCGGTCCGTGCGGCGGACCGGGTTCCCCGCGTTTCCGGCTGTAGGGAGTCGATGCATGAGCGATCATCAGAACGGGCTGCACCTCGAGGCGGAAAACTGGCCGCGCGCGTTGTTCGCCGTGGCCCTGGCCTTTTCCGTGTTCCAGGTCGTCACCGCGGCCTTTCCCCTGATTTCCACCCAGGTCCTGCGGGCAATGCACGTCGGACTGCTGTTGCTGGTGGTGTACATCAGCTATCCCGCCTTCGGCATAGGTCGCCCCTGGCAGCCGCTGGCCTGGTTGCTGGGCATGGCCGGCCTGGGCACGGCGGTCTACCAGTGGGTTTTCGAGGGCGACCTGATCCAGCGCTCCGGAGAGCTGACCCAGGCCGACATGGTCGTCGGCGTGGTGCTGATCGTCCTGGTCTTCGAGGCGGCGCGACGGGTGATGGGCATCGCCTTGCCGATCATCTGCGCGCTGTTTCTTGCCTATGGCCTGTTCGGCGAACACCTGCCGGGCGACCTGGCCCACCGCGGCTACGGCTTCGACCAGATCGTCAACCAGCTGTCGTTCGGTACCGAAGGTCTCTACGGCACGCCGACCTACGTATCGGCCACCTACATCTATCTGTTCATCCTGTTCGGCGCCTTCCTCGAGCAGGCCGGCATGATCCGCCTGTTCACCGATTTCGCCATGGGCCTGTTCGGTCACCGGGTCGGCGGGCCGGCCAAGGTCTCGGTATTCTCCTCGGCGCTGATGGGCACCATCACCGGCTCCGGCGTGGCCAACGTGGTCACCACCGGACAGTTCACCATCCCGCTGATGAAGCGTTTCGGCTACAAGCCGGCGTTCGCCGGCGGCGTCGAGGCGACCGCGAGCATGGGCAGCCAACTGATGCCGCCGGTGATGGGGGCGGTGGCGTTCATTATGGCCGAGACCATCAACGTCCCCTACGTGGAGATCGCCAAGGCGGCGCTGATCCCGGCCCTGCTGTATTTCGGCTCGGTGTACTGGATGGTCCACCTCGAGGCCCGCCGGGCCGATCTAAAGGGCCTGCCGCGCGAGCAGTGTCCGAGCGCCTGGGGTGCCGTCCGCGAGCGCTGGTTCCTGCTGATTCCGTTGCTGGTGCTGATCGCGCTGCTGTTCTCCGGGCGCACGCCGCTGTTCTCCGGAACCATCGGCCTGGCGCTGACCGCCATCGTCATCCTCGGTTCGGCGATCATCCTGCGGGTGTCCTCGCTCGGCCTGCGCATCGCCTTCTGGGTGGCGCTGGGGCTGCTCTGCGCGGGGTTCTTCCGCCTCGGCATCGGGTTGATCTTCGTCGTGATCGCGGCCCTGGCCCTGGCCTGCTGGTTCGTCCGTGGCGGCCGGGAAACCCTGCGCATCTGCGTCCGCGCCCTCGCCGAAGGTGCGCGACATGCGATTCCGGTGGGCATCGCCTGCACCCTGGTGGGAGTCATCATCGGGGTGATTTCGCTGACCGGCATCGCCACCACCTTCGCCAGCTACGTGCTCGACCTGGGACGGGAGAACCTGCTGCTGTCGCTGGTCCTGACCATGGTCACCTGCCTGGTCCTGGGAATGGGCATCCCGACCATCCCCAACTACATCATCACCAGCTCCATCGCCGCGCCGGCGCTGCTGGAACTGGGGGTGCCGCTGATCGTCTCGCACATGTTCGTCTTCTACTTCGGCATCCTCGCCGACCTCACCCCTCCGGTGGCGCTGGCCTGTTTCGCGGCCGCGCCGATCGCCAAGGAAAGGGGATTGAAGATCAGCTTCTGGGCGGTGCGCATCGCCCTGGCGGGTTTCGTGGTGCCGTTCATGGCGGTGTATTCCCCGGCGCTGATGCTGCAGGAAGGCGGTTGGGGGGCGACGCTCTATGTCACCTGCAAGGCGGTGCTGGCCATCGGCCTGTGGGGCATGGCTTCCATCGGCTACCTGCAGGGGCCGCTGGCCTGGTGGGAGCGCCTGGTGGCGTTCGCCGCGGGGGCCAGCCTGGTCCTGGCCTTGCCGATCAGCGACGAGCTGGGCTTCGTCCTCGGCGCGCTGGTGATCGGCTGGCACCTCTGGCGCCAGCGTGCGCGCGAGGCGGTGGCGTGATCGCGCTGTGTCTGGGCATGGCCGGCAGCGTCTGGGCGACGCTGCCGCTGCAGTCGTTCACCCTGGCCTGGCAACACACGGTCGAGAAGGTGCTCTGGGAAGAAGACTATCGCCTGAGTGAGCGCGGCCTGCTGCTGGAAGAGGCCCGGGTGCGGGGCAGCGGGGCGGGGATGGAGATTCCCGAGGGCGCCGTGCTGCGTGACGGCGCCTGGCATTACCACCGTGGGGTGCCGCCGCTGCAACCGTTGCGGCTGGGGCGCACACCGGAGGCCGGCGACTACCGGATCTGCCGTCAGGGGCGCTGCGATGCGCTGGCGCGCTGGATCGGTCCGCCGGACCCTGAGCGCCCGGCGGTCGAACTCTGGGCGTGTCCGATACGGGACCCGAGCGACTGAACGTCCTGTGGATAACCCTGAGACGCCAGTCCACATCCATAAAAACGACGAAGCCGGAGCTGCTTCCGGTCATAAGGAAAACGTCCATGCGTAGCTGTATATCAGTCTTCCGGCCGGCCCTTCTGGCACTGTTCGTCTCGGCAAGCGGCTCGGCCGGCGCCGACGCGGCTGTGGAAAACCCGCGGATCGGCCGTGCCGCCGATCTCTATGAACTGATCCCGGAATACCAGCCGGACACCTACCGGAACATGGACAAGGTCTATCCGACCCGGGTTATCCACAAGGGGACCAAGGTCCGTCCGCTGCCGGCGGGTGTGGCCATCGCACCGCGCTACCGGATCGGCGGCGAGGAATACGGCGTCGACGATTTCATGCGGCGCAACCGCGTTGGCGGGGTGCTGGTCCTCAAGGATGGCAAGGTCGCCCTGGAGCGCTACGGCCTGGGCAACGACGAACGCACGCGCTGGACCTCGTTCTCGGTGGTCAAGTCGATCTCCTCGACCCTGGTGGGCGCCGCCGTGCAGCAGGGCCTGCTGGCTCTCGACCAGCCTGTGGACAAGTACCTGCCGAGCCTGGCCGGCTCCGCCTACCAGGGGGTGACGGTGGAGCAGGTCCTGCAGATGAGTTCCGGGGTCCGCTGGAACGAGACCTATCGCGATCCGAAGTCCGACCGCAGGCAGATGTTCGACGCCCAGCTCGCCGAACGTCCCGGTGGCATCCTGCGGCTGCTGGCGAGCCTGCCGCGGCAGTACCCGGCCGGTACCCACTTCACCTACAGCACCGGCGAGTCGCACCTGCAGAGCGAGCTGCTGCACGCGGCAACCCGCATTCCGGTGAGCGACTACCTGTCCGAGCGGATCTGGGCGCGAATGGGCATGGAGAGCGACGGCTTCTGGCAACTGGAATCGCCGGCCGGGCAAGAGATTGGCAGCAGCGGCTTGAGCGCGACCCTGCGCGACTATGGCCGCTTCGGCCAGTTCGTCCTCGAGAACGGGGTGATCGATGGTGAACGCATCCTTCCCGAAGGTTGGGTCGATCGTGCCAGTCGCGTCGAGGCTTCTTCCCATCTGGCCCCGGGCAAGCTCTACGATGGCGAATACGCGCTCGGCTACGGCTACCAGTGGTGGACCTTCCCGGTGGGCGCCAAGGCCCTGCCCGAGCATGACGGCGGGGCCTTCGAAGCCCAGGGCATCTTCGGCCAGTACCTCTACATCAACCGCAAGGAGAAGATCGTGGCGGTAGTCTGGAGCGCCTGGCCGAAGCCGGAGATGGACGATCGCGAGGAGGAGACCTATGCCTTCCTTGGCGCGGCGGTGAAAGCCCTGCGCTAGGGTCGTGGGCGAACGGATATCCACAGCAGGCTGTGGACAAGACTTCAGCGGGAAAACCGCAGGGGCAGTCCCTGGCAATCGTCGGACAGGCGTCCCGCGTGCCAGGCGAGTTGCCCGGAGACGATGGTGGTATCGATCCGATGGTGGAATGCCCGGTGGCGGAACGGCGTCCAGTTGCAGCGCGACAGCAGCGGCATGGCGCTGGCCAGCGCCGGGTGCTCCAGTTCGCTGACCAGCACCAGGTCGGCCCAGTAGCCTTCGCGGAGGAAACCGCGATCGGCGATGGCGAACAGTTCGGCGACCCGGTGGCTGGTCTTCGCCACCAGGGTGGCCAGCGACAGCCAGCCTTCGCGGACCAGCTCCAGGAGTGCCGGCAACGCATGCTGGACCAGTGGCAGGCCGGCCGGCGCCTGTGGATAAGCCTGCTGCTTCTCGGCCCAGGCGTGCGGCGCGTGGTCGGTGCCGATCACGTCCAGGCGGTTGCCGGCCAGCGCCCTGCGCAGGGCGTCGCGGTCCTCGCGGCTCTTGATCGCCGGGTTGCACTTGAGCAGATGGCCGAGGCGGGCGTAGTCGCTGTCGTCGAACAGCAGGTGGTGGACGCAGACTTCCGCGGTGATGCGTTTCTGGCACAGCGGCTTGTCCTCGAACAGGGCCAGTTCGCGCGCTGTGGATAAGTGCAGGACATGCAGCAGCGTGCCATGTCGTTGCGCCAGTTCCACCGCCAGGGCGGTGGAACGGTAGCAAGCCTCGGCGTCGCGAATGCGCGGGTGGGCGGCTGCCGGAATACGTTCGCCGAAGCGTTGTCGCCAGCGCGCCAGGTTGGCTTCGATCCGCGGCGTGTCTTCGCAATGGCTCAGCAGCAGGGTCGGAACGCTGGCGAACAGGCGCTCCAGAGTCGGCAGGTCGTCCACCAGCATGTCGCCGGTGGAGGCGCCCATGAACACCTTCACCGCGGCGACCTCGCGTGGATCGAGGGCGGCCACGGTGTCGAGGTTGTCGCGGCTGACGCCGAAGTGGAAACCGTAGTTGGCCACGCTATGGGCGGCGGCGAGGCGCTTCTTTTCCGCCAGCGCTTCGAGGCTCAGCGTCGCCGGGCGGGTATTGGGCATGTCCATGAAACTGGTGATGCCGCCCGCCACGGCGGCGCGGGATTCGCTGGCGATCGAGCCCTTCTGTGGATAACCCGGCTCGCGGAAGTGCACCTGGTCGTCGATCATTCCCGGCAGCAGGTAGCGTCCGGCGGCATCGATCTCCCGGCTGGCGCCGCAGTTTTCCAGGCAGCCGGCGATGCGTTCGATGCGACCGTGGCGGACCAGCAGATCGCCTTCGCGTACCTGTCCCTCGTTGACCATCCGGGCATTGCGGATCAGCAGGCTTTGCATGTTCAGAACTCGTTCTGCAGCGACTTGTAGCCGCGTACCAGGTCGACGTTGGTGCGCGCCACGTCTTCCGAGAACTCGCTGGCCGAAACGCTGACCCGCGGCATGCTCGCCAGGTCGGTGCGCGGACCGATGCGCTCGGTGGACGGTACGTAGAAACCCGCTGGCAGGTCGCAGCCGTCGACCACCGCGTTGTGGCGGACCACGCAGCCATCGCCGACCCGGCAGTTGAACAGCACGCTGTTGAAGCCGATGAAGACCCGGTCGCCGACTTCGCAAGGACCGTGGACGATGGAGCGGTGGGCGATGGAGCTGTGCTCGCCGATGGTCACCGTGGCACCCGACTTGGAATGGATCACCACGCCGTCCTGGATGTTCGAGTTGGCGCCGATCACGATCGGTTGCATGCCGCCGTCGGCGTCGACTTCGTCGGCACGGATCACCGCGTAGGGACCGACGAAGACGTTGGCCTGGATGATCACCTTGCCGCAGATGATTGCGGTCTTGTCCACATAGGCCGATTCGTCGATCACCGGCAGGTCGCCGGAGGGATTCTTGCGGATCATGCGGCACCTCGCTGCCAGTGGCTTTCGGCGACGGCGTCGTGGGCATGCAGGCTTTCCGCATGGACGACCCGTACGGAGAACCGGCTCGCCTGTGGATAACCCTGCAGGGCGCGGTGCAGCCGACGCACCGCGTCTTCGCAGAACATCAGGTTCTGTCCGTTGGCGAGGGCGAAGGCCTGCTCGTCGGCGCGTTTCACCGCAGTCTGCACCGCGGTGCCGAGGGCGCTTTCGCCGAGATCCGCCAGCTCTTCCAGGGGCAGTCCGATGCAGTCTTCCGCCAGGCCGATGCGCAGGTGCGCGCTGCTGCGCTGGCTGTGCGGGGTGGCGACGATGCCGGCGCTGCTGCCGAGCCAGGCGAGCACGCTGGCATGATCGAGCGGCTGTCCGGCGAAGTCCTGGTCGAAGCGCTCCTGGATCAATTGCCGGGCCAGTGCCGCCGAACAAGGGCAGGTCGAGGAGTAGGTCAGCTCGAGATGGACTTCGGCCTGGAAGTCATCGCCTTCCAGGCGCGTGTCCAGCACCAGTGGATAACGTTTCCAGCCGCTCAGCGGGCTGACCAGCGCCGGACGCCGCAGCAGCGGCGCGAGGCGCAGGCGCAGGTAGGCGCGACGCGACAGGCCGGCGTGGCTGTCGAGGAAGCGTTGCAGGACGGCGCGCAGGCGGGAAAGGTCTAGCTCGCCCTGTTCCAGTTCGGCCAGCGCCAGGTAGAGGCGCGACATATGGATGCCGCGGGCCTGCGGGTCGTCCAGGCTGACACCGGCATCGGCTTCGGCGGCGACCCTCTGCCCGCCGATCTGCACGGGAAGGGCGATGCCCTGCATGCCGACCCAGTCCAGGGGAAGATCGGCGGTGGTGGTCTGGCGGGCGATATCGGGAAGCGTCAAGGCATTCATGGAGAACTCGAAGAAGGGTAGGCAAGGCCTGGAAATGGCTTGAATGTTATAATATAACGTATTAGCTAATGCCGACCCTTGCAATCGGGTATTTCGTCGATGAAGCGCCGTCGTCTCCTGCAAAGCCTGCTCGCCGGCCTGGCCCTCCAGCCGTTCCTGGCCGCCAGCGCCAATGTACGGATCCGCCAGGCCCGGGCCTGGAATTCCTCGGAAAGCTGGCGCCTGGTGCTGGAACTGGACGGCCCGCCGCGTTATCGAACCTTTCCCCTGCAGGCCCCCGAGCGGTTGATCCTCGACCTGCCCGACGCGCAATTGCTCGCAACGCTCTCCGAGCTGCCGCTGGACGGCCCCGTGCGCGCCATACGCAGTGGCCAACTGGGTGGCGGCGGGACGCGCATCGTCCTCGATCTGCGCCAAGCGGTCAGGCCGCGCAGCTTCGCCCTGGAACCGCAGGCGGGAAAGGGCCATCGCCTGGTCCTGGACCTTTATCCACAGGCGCTGGCGGCTCCCCCCGAGCCGATGCTGGCGCTGGCCCGCCCGCTACCCTCGACGGGCCGCGACATCCTCGTGGTGGTCGATGCCGGCCATGGCGGCAAGGACCCCGGCGCGGTCGGTAGCAAGGGCGAGCGCGAAAAGGACGTGGCGCTGGCCATCGCCCGCCTGCTGGCGCGGCGGATCGACCGCGAGAAAGGCTTCAAGGCGCGCCTGGTGCGCAACGGCGACGTGTTCGTTCCGCTGCGCAAGCGGCCGGAAGTGGCTCGGCGCTACAACGCCGACATGTTCGTTTCGGTGCACGCCGACGCGGCGCCGCGACTGACCGCCTCCGGCGCATCGGTATATGCCCTCTCCGAGCATGGCGCCAGCTCGACCATGGCGCGCTGGATGGCCGATCGCGAGAACGGCGCCGACCTGATCGGCAACAGCGGCAACCTGCCGCTACAGGGCCGCGACAAGGTACTCGCCGGGGTGATCCTCGACATGGCCCTGAGTTCGACCATCGCCAGCAGCCTGGACCTCGGCCACAGCGTGCTCGGCCAGTTGTCGGACGTCACCGCGCTGCACCAGAAGCGTGTCGAGCAGGCCGGCTTCGCCGTGCTCAAGTCGCCGGACATCCCTTCGATCCTGGTGGAGACCGGCTTCATCTCGAATCGCGGCGATTGTCGCCGGTTGATGGACGAACGCCATCGCCAGCGCCTGGCCGAGGCGATCTTCGCTGGCGTGCAGGGCTACTTCCGGCAACGCCCTCCCGCCGGCAGCTACCTGGCGGCGCTCAGCGCGCAGTCTCCCGGCTAGGGCCTTCGCTGCAGCCGCTGACCCGCCCGCAGGTCAGGCGTTGGCGCTGGCCCGATGAACTGCTCAGGCGGCTGACGTTGGTCCAGCCGATGTTGCGGCTGAGGCCGACCCAGATTTCCCCGTCGCTGGCGATGCCGCTGAAGAAGGTCAGGCGCCCGTAGCGCGTATTGGTCTGGGCCCAGCGTCGTCCGCTCGCCGCGTCGTAGCCGCGCAGCCAGGTGTCGTTGCCGCCGGTGGCGACGCTGTAGTGGTTGCCCAGCCGATCCATGCAGGCCAGAACGGTGCGCAGGTAAGCGCATTCCGCCGGGCGGGTGCCGGGAAGAAAGCCCTGCGCCTGTGCCGCCGGAGCGAGCAGCAGGAGGGCCAGGCAGTAAAGGCGGAGGACGCGGCGCATCGGTGGATCCCGGGATGACGTGGGCCCAGGGTAGCCGGAAGGCGATTGGCGGGCCATCGATTGTGGTGTTAATTGTTATAGTATAACGTTTTAAATTTCCCAGGTTCAGCCTATGACCGAACAGGAACTGCTTGCCCAGCCCGACGCTGCCTACATGGACGAAGCCCAGCAGGACTTCTTCCGCGACCTGCTGCTGCGCCAGCGCCAGGAACTGCAGGCGCGCATCGAAGGCGAATTCGGCGAGCTGCGCGATCTCGAACGCCCCAGCGACGAGGCCGACCTGGCTTCCCGCGAGGAACAGCGGCAATGGCAACTTCGCCTGCTGGAGCGGGAGAAGAAGCTGCTCGACAAGATCGACGAAGCGCTGGAGCGCCTGGCCCGCGGCGACTACGGCTGGTGCCAGGAAACCGGCGAGCCGATCGGCCTGCGCCGCCTGCTGTTGCGTCCCACCGCCACCCTCTGCATCGAGGCGAAAGAGCGCCAGGAGAAGCGCGAACGCCACGTGCGGCACAACTGAAGAGGTTACCAACCGTGAACCAACGCCTACCTGTCACCGTGCTGTCCGGCTTTCTCGGCGCCGGCAAGAGCACGCTGCTCAACCATGTGCTGAAGAACCGCGAGAACCGCCGGGTTGCGGTGATCGTCAACGATATGAGCGAAATCAATATCGATGGCAGCGAAGTCCAGCGCGATGTCAGCCTGAACCGCGCTGAAGAGCGCCTGGTGGAGATGAGCAACGGCTGTATCTGCTGCACCCTGCGCGAAGACCTGCTGGAAGAGGTCGGCCGTCTCGCCCGGGAAGGCCGCTTCGACTACCTGCTGATCGAGTCCACCGGGATTTCCGAACCGATGCCGGTGGCCGAGACCTTCACCTTCCGCGACGAGCTGGACCGCAGCCTGTCCGACGTGGCGCGACTGGATACCATGGTCACGGTGGTCGACGGGATGAATTTCCTCCGCGACTACCAGGAGGCCGCCAGCCTGGCCAGCCGTGGCGAAACCCTCGGTGAGGAGGATCAGCGCTCGATCACCGACCTGCTGATCGACCAGGTCGAATTCGCCGATGTGATCCTGGTCAGCAAGATCGACCTGATCTCCAGCGAGCAGCGCGAGGAACTGCTGGCGATCCTGCGCCAGCTCAATGCCGAGGCGGAGATCCTGCCGATGGTGATGGGTCAGGTGCCGCTGGCGAAGATCCTCGATACCGGTCGCTTCGATTTCGATCGCGCGGCGTCCGCGCCGGGCTGGCTGAAGGAACTGCGCGGCGAGCACCTGCCGGAAACCGAGGAATATGGCATCGCCTCCATGGCCTACCGGGCGCGCCGGCCGTTCCACCCCGCGCGCTTCCACGCCTTCCTGCACAATCCGCTGAAGCAGGGGCGGCTGCTGCGCTCCAAGGGCTTCTTCTGGCTCGCCAGCCGGCCCCGCGAGGCCGGCAGCTGGTCGCAGGCCGGCGGCCTGATGCGCTACGGCCTGGCGGGCCGCTGGTGGCGCTTCGTGCCGACCGGACAGTGGCCACAGGACGAAGAGGGCCTGCGGGCGATCATGCGGCACTGGGAGGAAGGCGTCGGCGACTGTCGCCAGGAGCTGGTTTTCATCGGTCAGAACCTGGACTTCGCGGCCCTGCGCGCAGCCCTGGACGCCTGCCTGCTGGATGACGCCGAGATGAACCTGGGCATCCCCGGCTGGCAGGGCCTGGACGACCCCTTCGAGGACTGGGGGCACGCCGCATGAGCGCACTGCCGCAGGAAAAACCGTTGCCGTGCCAGGCGTTCGATGACGACCCCCAGGTGCTGGCCGAGGTGCTTCGCGAGGGCGTCAACCTGGCGGTCTGGACACGCCGGTTGAGCCCGGCGCTGCGCGACTTCGCCGCCGCCCTGGTGCGCAACCGGCCGGGACTGGCGCTGAGCCAGACGCTGGAGATGGAAGAGGAACGGCTACCCGTCTTGGACGGCCTGCTCGACGCGCAGCAACTGCCGGGACAAACCGATTTCCTCGACGACCTGGGCTGGCTGGTCGAGGCCTTCTCCTGCCTGACCGGGGCGCGGCGTATCGGCCTGCGCCTGCGCGTTCTGGATAAACCGATGTGCCCGCGTTTCCACGTCGACCACGTGCCGCTGCGGCTGGTCACCACCTACCAGGGCGCCGCCAGCGAATGGCTGGACGAGTCCGGCCTGGACCGTCGGCTGCTTGGCGGAGCGCAGGCTGAAGTTGTCGATGAACAGCTTATCCACAGCTTGTCCACGGGCGACGTGGCGCTGCTCAAGGGCGAACGCTGGGAGGGTAACGAAGGTGCCGGGCTGGTGCATCGCTCGCCGCGAGCGGAGCCTGGGCTGGCGCGCCTGCTGTTGACCCTGGACTGGCTTGCCTGAGCCTGTGGACAAGTGTCTTTCGAGGAATAAAAAAAGGCCATCCGCAGATGGCCTATCACCAAAAAGTCGTCCTACCTTGGGGATGGGGACGAAGGGTGCTGAGGTACCCGACTCCCATTTAGCCCTGACGCTGTGACAGGCTGATGACGCGCTCAGGGCTTTTTCGCGGCGCTAGGCTCTTCCCAGCGACCTTGGCTCTGGCTGGCGCAGAACGGCTCCAGGTAGCGTGCGTCGGTCGCGATGCCGTAGTAGAAGATGTCCTGCCGATAGGGCGCGTTGGGTACCCTGGCGTCGCGGCAGACACCGAAGGCGCCCGTCGGACACTCCTCGGCGAACGTCACCTCGACCTTCTGGCCCTGCAGTTGTGGCTGGCAGAAGCCTTCGTGGAACAGCTTGGCCGGGATGCTGCGGTTCTGCTGGCAGACCTTCACGTCGAGATTCTTCGCCTGGCTATGGACGATGCAGGCTTCGGCCAGGGCCAGGCCCGGCAGGCAGGACAGGAAGAACAGGAACGGACGCATGCGAGGACTCCATTGCAGACGGGCGCGACTCTAGCACGGGGCCTGGCTCCCCGCAGGCAAGGACCGCATTGATCCACAGGCTTTCACATTCCGGTTGCGCAGATGCTTCGAGAGATACCCACACACCTGATCGGCGGCCCCCTGGGGGCCGGCAAGACCAGCCTGATCCGCTCGCTGCTGGCGCAGAAGCCGGCGGGCGAGCGCTGGGCGGTGCTGGTCAACGAGTTCGGCGAGATCGGCCTGGATGCCGCGCTGCTGGCCACGGACGTCGACGGCGTGGCCATCGGCGAGGTGGCGGGCGGGTGCCTCTGCTGCGTCAATGGCGTGCCGTTCCAGGTGGGGCTCGGTCGCTTGTTGCGTCGGGCACGGCCGGACCGGCTGTTCATCGAACCCTCCGGGTTGGGACATCCGCAGGCGCTGTGGAAACAGCTGCAGGCTCCTCCCTGGTCCGGCGTCCTGGCCCTGCAACCCCTGGTAGTGGTGCTGGATGCCGCGGCGCTGGCCTCCGGCCAACCGCTGCCGGAGGCACAGGAACAGGCGCTGGAAGCGGCCGGCATGTTGCTGCTGAACAAATCCGAAACGCTCGACGCGACGCAGCGCTGCGCCGTGCGTGCGCGCCTGCCGGTCCTGCCGTTGCGCTGGAGCGTGCGCGGTCACCTGGCATTGCGCGATCTGCCGACCAGCGTTGCCGGGGAAGGTAGCGCGACGACCTGGGCGGCCCTGCCGGAGGCGCCTGCTCAGTTGGGAACGGTGCTGCCCGCCGAGCGACCGCTGCGCGCCGTGCGCGAGCAGGACGGCCAGTTCGCCATCGGCTGGCGGCTGGCGCCGTCGGTGCGTTTCGATCGGGTCGCAGTGGACGCCTGGCTGAACCGTTTGTCCGGACTGCGGCGGGCCAAGGCGGTGCTGCATTGCGCGGACGGTTGGTATGCAGCGAATGCCGCGCCGTTTGTGGATAACTGGGGCAAGTCCTCGTGGCGGCGGGATAATCGGCTGGAACTGATCCTCGCCGCAGGCGCGGATGAAGAGGCGCTCGAAGAGGCGTTCCTGGCGTGTCGGATGGTCGCGGAATGATCCGCCAAGGTTGCCCTGAGGATGCGACTGAATGATAATAATTATCAGAAGACTCTACTTCCTTACCTTTCACTTCTCCGCAGGTCGCCCTCATGTCGCCACAGCCTTCACGGTCGCCTGACCGTTTTTCGCTGGCCGCGCTCGCCGAAGACCACCCCACCGCTCCCGCCCAGGGAGACGAAAGCGAGTCCCTGCCATGCGTGAATGCCCAGCGCGGAGAACCCAACCTGCGCGTGGTGGACTGCTCCGGCGCGCGCCGCGACGAGGAAGTGGCGGTCGAGGAAGTGCTGATCCCCTACGCCCATGGCAGCGATCCCGAAGACGTCCCCGGCGAGCCGCCCAAGTCGCGCTGGTGGTTGTCCTCCGGCGCGGCGGTGGCGATGCATGTGGCGATCATCGGTGCGCTGGTGTGGGTGATGCCGACCCCGGCCGAACTCAACCTTGGCCACGGCGAACTGCCGAAGACCATGCAGGTGAATTTCGTCCAGCTCGAGAAGAAGGCCGAGCCGACCCCGCAGCCGCCGGCTGCCGCGCCGGAGCCGACGCCGCCGAAGATCGAGGAACCCAAGCCGGAGCCGCCGAAGCCGAAGCCGGTGGAAAAACCCAAGCCCAAGCCGAAACCCAAGCCCAAACCGGTGGAAAACGCCATTCCCAAGGCCAAGCCGAAGCCGGAACCCAAACCCAAGCCGGAACCCGAGCCGAGCACGGAGGCATCCAGTCAGCCCAGCCCGTCCAGCGCCGCCCCGCCGCCGCCCGCACCTACCGTCGGGCAGAGCACGCCCGGCGCGCAGACCGCGCCCAGCGGCTCGCAAGGTCCGGCCGGCCTGCCCAGCGGCAGCCTCAACGACAGTGACATCAAGCCGTTGCGCATGGATCCTCCGGTCTATCCCCGGATGGCCCAGGCCCGGGGTATCGAAGGCCGGGTGAAGGTGCTGTTCACCATCACCAGCGATGGCCGCATTGACGACATCCAGGTGCTGGAGTCGGTGCCGTCGCGCATGTTCGACCGCGAAGTGCGCCAGGCCATGGCCAAGTGGCGTTTCGAGCCGCGTGTCAGTGGTGGCAAGATCGTCGCCCGCCAGGCGACCAAGATGTTTTTCTTCAAGATCGAGAAGCGCCGCTGAGGCGGTTCTCTGACAACGAAAAGAGCCGCGCCTTCGAGCGCGGTTTTTTTATTCCCGGTAGGTCTCGCAGACGGGGCTTCGCTGCCTGGGGACGGCAGGCCCCTTGCGCTGTTCCACCGTGGGAACGCGAGGAGATCGGCGTTTGCGCGCCAAGGTTCCAGCCCCGCCGGAATGACGAGCCGCAGGGCGAATAACCGCTTGCGGTTATCCGCCGTGGAACGCAGGGACACCGGATGATTACGCCGCCGGCGTTGCGCGCCCTAGGGCTCCGGTCGGGATGCCGTGCCGTAGACCAACAGTCGGCGGGTGTGGGGGAATCGGTTGCCGCGCCAAAAAGCAGGACGGCGACCCGAAGGTCGCCGTCCTGTGGATAAAAAGGCCCGGAGTGTGTCGGGGCCATGAGCACGAGGCTCAATCAATCGGTCGTGATCTTCGAGTGCTTCTGGGTGTCTTTCATGAACACATAGACCAGCAGCGAGCAGGCGATACAGGCGGTGACGTACCAGTAGAAGCCGCTCTCCAGGCCGACGCTCTTGAACCACAAGGCAACGTATTCGGCGGTGCCGCCGAAGATCGACACGGTCAGGGCATACGGCAGGCCGACGCCCAGGGCGCGGATCTCGGTGGGGAACAGTTCGGCCTTCACCACCGCATTGATCGAGGTGTAGCCGCTGACGATCACCAGCGCCGCCATGATCAGGAAGAACGCTCCCCACCAGCTGTCGACGCTGTGCAGGGTGCTGAGGATCGGGTAGGTGAAGACGGTGCCGAGTACGCCGAAGGCGATCAGGATCGGCCGCCGGCCGATCTTGTCGGAGAGGGCGCCGACGATGGGCTGCAGCAGCATGAAGAGGAACAGGGTGGCAGCCGAGATCATGGTCGAATCGGTCTTGCTCATGCCTACCGTGTTCACCAGGTACTTCTGCATGTAGGTGGTGTAGGTGTAGAAGGCCAGGGTGCCGCCCATGGTCAGGCCGACCACGGTCAGCACTTCCTTCGGGTGGCGCAGCAGGGTGCGCAGCAGGCTTTCCTTCGGCTCTTCCTTCTTCTTCGAGAAGGACTCGGTCTCTTCCATGCCGCGACGCAGGAACATCGCCACCACTGCGCACAGCGCGCCGATGAAGAAGGGGACGCGCCAGCCCCAGCTTTCCAGTTGTTCTACGGTCAGGGTCTGTTGCAGGACGATCAGCACCGCCAGGGCGATGAGCTGGCCGGAAATCAGGGTCACGTACTGGAAGCTGGAGAAGAACCCGCGCTGTTCCTTGTTCGCCATCTCGCTCAGGTAGGTGGCGGAGGTGCCGTATTCGCCGCCGACCGACAGGCCCTGGAGCAGGCGCGCGACCACCAGCAGGATCGGCGCGGCGACGCCGATGGTTTCATAGCTGGGGGTCAGGGCGATGATCAGCGAGCCAAAGCACATCAGCAGCACTGAGGCCAGCAACGCCGCCTTGCGGCCCTTGCGGTCGGCATAGATACCCATCAGCCAGCCACCGATCGGGCGCATCAGGAAGCCCACGGCGAAGATAGCTGCGGTGTTCAGCAGTTGGGCGGTCATGTCGCCCTGGGGGAAGAATGCCTTTGCGAAGTACAGCGAGAAGGCGGCGTAGACGTACCAGTCGTACCACTCGACCAGGTTGCCGACGGAACCGCTGAAGATCGACTTGATGCGTTGCGAAGTGGTGCGGGGCTGGGCAGACGCGGAAATGGCGTTGGCGCTTTCCATCGTGTTTCCTCTTTTCGTTGTTGTCTTGGATGTGCTGATCAGGGCGCAGCACACCGGCACATCGCGAGGGCGACGTATTGGATGGCTCGATAGCAGGTGCCGTGCCAACGCGGGAAAGCCGCGTGGGGACTGGGTTGGAAGAGGAGCGGGGTGGTCTTGGCCGAGCGGGAGTCCGCCGACCGGGAGAGTGGATAAGCGGAAATCCGCCGATCCTTCAGGGCAAAGGGTCCGATAGCGACACCAGGTGCAGGCGAGGGCGAATAACCGCAGCGTGGTTATCCGCCGATTCGACGGCAGGCCGGGATCGCTTGGCTCTCAGTGGCTGCCCTTTTCCTGGTCGAGGGTTTCCATCAGCGCGATCTGCATCCGCGAATGCACGCGGATCAGCCAGCGCCAGAGCACTGCGATCACCAGGCCGGCGACCAGCACCACTACGACCAGCAACTCGCCCGGCGGCAGGATGCTCGAGCTGAGCGCCGCCAGCAGCACCATCATGCCGGCCAGCGACAGCAGCGGGATGATCTCGGAGATCACCCGACGTACCCGCGCCGTATGGCGTCCGGCTTTCTCCGGCTTGACCCCGAGTTCGGCCAGCAGCATCGACAGGGCCTTGAGCTTGCGGTACGCGGCGATCAGGAAGGCCAGCGAGACCAGCAGCGCGCCGCCCCAGATCAATGCCTTGTGTAGCCCGTCGTAGGCGACCCACTGGCTCATCCAGGCGGAAAGCGTATCGGCGAAATAACCGCCGGCGAGGAAGATCGCGATCACCAGCGCCAGGTTCACCCCGACCTGCAGCAAGATGCGCCGGATCATCGCCGCCAGCACCGCACGGTCGCCCTGCGGCTGGATGCTGCGCAGCCAGTCGCCGTAGTGGCCGAAGATCCTCGCCATGCGCTGCGGCATGGCGTTGGCCAGGTGCTGCGAGAGCGGGTCGGCGGCGCGGATCAGGTACGGGGTGAGCAGGGTGGTGATGGCCGAGACCGCTACCGCCACCGGGTAGAGGAAGTCGCTGGTGACTTTCAGAGTCATGCCCAGGGCGGCGATGATGAAGGAGAACTCGCCGATCTGCGACAGGCCCATGCCGACCCGCAGCGAGGTGCGTCCGTCGTTGCCGGCGATGAACGCACCCATGCCGCAGGAGAACATCTTGCCGAGCACCACCGCGACGGTGATCAGGGCGATCGGCCAGGCGTACTCGACGAGGATCTTCGGGTCGATCAGCAGGCCGATGGCGACGAAGAAGATCGCACTGAACATGTCACGGACCGGCTCGATCAATCGTTCGATCTGCACCAACTGGCGCGACTCGGCCATGATCGCGCCGATCAGGAAGGCGCCGAGCACCATGCTGTATTCCAGCTTCACCACCAGCAGGCAGAAGCCGAAGCACAGGCCGAGCACGGTGACCAGCAGCATCTCGTTGCTCTCGAACTTCGCCACGTAGGCCAGCAGGCGTGGCACCAGGAGGATGCCGACGACCAGCGCGACGATCATGAACAGGCTGAGCTTGCCGACCGTGGAGAACACCTCGCCGGTTTCCACCGAACCGCTCACGGCGATTCCCGACAGCAGGGCGATGATGCCGATGCCGAGGATGTCCTCGACGATCAGCACGCCGAAGATCAGTTGGGCGAAGCGCTCGTTCTTCATCTTCAGGTCGCCGAGCGCCTTGACGATGATGGTGGTGGATGAGATCGCCAGGATCGCGCCGAGGAACAGCGAGTCCATGGTGCTCCACTCGAAGAAGCGACCGATCTCGAAGCCGATCCAGATCATCAGGACGATTTCCAGGAACGCCGCGATGAACGCCGTGGCGCCGACCTGGAAGAGCTTGCGCAGGCTGAACTCCAGGCCGAGGCAGAACATCAGGAAGATCACCCCGAGTTCGGCCAGGGTCTTGATCGTGTCTTCGTCGTGGATCAGTCCGAAGGGCGGGGTGTGCGGGCCGATGATGAAGCCGGCGACGATGTAGCCGAGGACCACCGGTTGGCGCAGGCGGTGGAAGAGGATAGTGACCACACCCGCCACCAGCATGATCACGGCGAGGTCCTGGATGAAATCGACGGCATGCATGGCGGCGGTCCTCGCTCGGGGAATGGGTCGGCAGACGCGGCGACCGGGCGGCCTCGCAGACCCGCAGACTAGCATCCGCAAGTGCTTGATCGGTGGGCTGAAAAAAACTGTAACAGACGTTTCGGCGAGGCTCTGCGTTGTGCTTCCCGGGTCGCCGGGCGGATCTTCGCGCGCCGATCCGCGTGCATGCCTGTCGTCCCCGGCAACGAGGGTGTACCCTGGCGCCGACCCGCGAGCCAGACGCGGCGGGCGAAAAAACGGCGGCCGGGGAGCAATAGCCCGAAACAAAATCCGGCTGGTCCTGTCGCCCGTACCGCCGCAACATGGCGCGCGTCGATTCCCCCAAGAGAGAAAGACTACAATGCAGCGTGTTCTCAGCATCGCCCTCGCCTTCTGCCTGGCGCTGACCGTCAGCCTGGATGCCAATGCCAAGCGCTTCGGCGGCGGCAAGAGCCTCGGCTCGGCACCCAGCCACCAGACCCGCCAGGCGCAGCCGGCCACTGCGCCGAACGCCACTGCTGCCGCCCCCAACGCCGCTCGTCCCGCCGCTGCCGCCAGCGGTGCTTCGCGCTGGCTCGGCCCGCTGGCCGGTATCGCCGCGGGCGGCCTGCTCGCTTCCATGTTCATGGGCGACGGCTTCGAGGGCATCCAGATGCTCGACATCCTGTTGATCGCCCTGGTGGCCTTCATCGCCTTCCGCTTCATCGCCGCTCGCCGGCGCCAGCAGAACCAGGGCCAGCCTGCAATGGCCGGGCACGCGCCGATGCAGCGCGAAATGCCGGCCCAGGCGCCGATCTTCGGTGGCGCCGCCGCTGCTGCCGCTGCGCCGAGCCCGGTGATCAACGCGCCGAGCTGGTTCAACGAGGAGCGCTTCGTCGGTGCCGCTCGCGAACACTTCATGTCCCTGCAGCAGCATTGGGATGCCAACGAGATGGACAAGATCGCCGAGTTCGTCACCCCGCAGATGTTGCAATGGCTGAAGCAGGAGCGCGCCGAGATCGGCGACGCCTACCAGTCCACCTACATCGACAACCTGGTCGTGCAACTGGACGGCGTCGACGACCAGGCCGACAAGACCATCGCCACCCTGACCTTCAGCGGTGTGTCGAAGACCTCGCGCTTCGACCAGGGCGAAGCCTTCAGCGAAAGCTGGCGGATGGAGCGCGCCCAGGGCGAGAACCAGCCATGGCTGGTGGCCGGTATCCGGCAGAACTGATCCCGAGTGGTTGCGGTCCCTTCGGGGGCCGCCGAAACCCCCGCTTCCGCCAGGGAACGGGGGTTTTTTCATCTCCGTTGGCGGGTTGACCGACCATTCGTCCGGCGCCATGGCCGAAGGCCAGCCGCGACACTTGTCTTGCGCTCGGTGCGGCTACTGTATAAAAAGCGCGCCACCCGTTGCGAGAGAGCCTGTCGTGGAAGATGTCATCGAAAAACTGCGTGAACTCAACGAACCGGTTCCGGTGCCCCTGGAACTGCCGGAAGAAGAACTGCTGGTGGAAATCGAGGAAGAGCTGCTGATCGGCATTCCCGCCGAGTTCCGCGAATTTCTCCTGCTGGTCAGCGATGTGGTCTACGGCCGCCTGGAGCCGGTGACCGTCACCGATCCGCACTCGCACACCTACCTGCCCGAAGTGGCGGCCACTGCCTGGGACCTGGGCGTTCCGCGCGAGCTGATCCCGCTTTGCGAGGACGACGGCAGCTACTACTGCGTGGCGGAGGACGGCGAGGTGGTGCTCTGGGCCGATGGCGACCTCACCGATGAAAGCTGGGATTCGGTGTGGGTCTGGGCTCGCGACGTCTGGCTGGAGAGCTGAGCCTGAACCACCGCAAAGGCTCTGCAACGCGCCTTTGCCGCTGACTCCCCGACGTCGCGCGAGGCTGCCTGGAGGCCCAGCGCGTCGCCGTCGGCGCTTCGTCTCCGACAAAGCGCCGCTGCGCTAAGGAATTTCCCTCGATTGCGACGGTCACAAGGGCAATTCCGCACTTGTCGCTCCGGATGTAGGCAAGTGCGCTGCCCCGTGTGGAGATTCTATGAAGTTCAAAGCTCTGTTCGCTGCATTGCTGCTGACCAGCCTGGCGGGTTGCGCCAACCAGGCGGTGGTCACTTTGCAAGATGGCAGCGAGGTCCTGGTCAAGGATCAGTCGGATTACGACAAATACAATGACTACTACGAGTTCGAACAGCTGAATGGCGACACCATTCTGATCAAGAAGGACAATGTGCGCACCATTCGCCCGCAGTAGCGGCGCTTATCTCCCGTCAGGCGTGCTCGCCGGAACGGTGTCGCTTTCGTGGCCGGGCCTCCAGCTCCAGGAGGTTCAGCAGGTACTGGCCGAAGTAGGCCAGGTCCTGTTCGATCGCCGCGCGCGCGGCCGGGCCGTCGCCGCGGCGTAGCGCGTCCAGGGCGTCCTCGTGGAAATCGTTCAGACGTAGGGAGAGGTCGGCCTCGGTGAACAGCCGGTTGAAGAACGGCCCGACCTGTAGCCAGAGCGTCTCGATGAGACGCAGCAGCACCGGGTTGCCGCAGGCGCGGTAGAGCGTCAGGTGGAATTCGCTGTTGGCTTCCAGGTAGGCCTGTACCTCGCGTCGGCGCAAGGCGTCCTCCATTCGCCGCAGACAACCTTCGAGTCCTTCCAGTGCCTGCTCGTCCAGCCGGCCGCTGGCGCTTTCGGCCGCCAGCCCTTCGAGGGACAGGCGCACCTGGAGGATCTGCAGGAAACGCTCGCGGGTCATCAGCGGCACCCTGAGCGAGCGTTGTGCCTCGCCCTCCAGCGCCCCTTCCGCCACCAACCGTTGCAGGGCGGCGCGAACCGGCATCGGGCTGGTGCCCCATTGGTTCGCCAGGTCGCGGATCTTCAGTCGCTCGCCGGGCTGGAAACGTCCGGCCAGCAAGTCTTCCCGCAGTCGTTGGTAGAGTCGTTCCTGGAGATTCTCGGCCATGGTCAGCTCCGGGTCGCCGGTGGCGCCGGAAGCTGGGAAAGCGTCAGGTTGCAGTTGCGCATGTTCAGCTCCGTTTGTTTTCGATCAGGCAGTTGCCGCCGTCCACCACCAGCAGTTCGCCGTTGACGAAGCTGGCTTCGGGCGAGGCGAGGAAGGCCACCGCGGCGGCCACCTCTTCGGGCCGGCCGGCACGTCCGCTGGGGCTGGCCAGGGCGGCCTTGCGTTCTTCGGCGGTGCTCGAGGCGGTGGCGATCCAGCCCGGCGCGACGCTGTTCACCGTGATGCCGCTCTTCGCCACCTCCAGCGCCAGGCCCATGCTCCAGCCGACCAGACCGGCCTTGGCCGCGCTATACGCGGCTTCGCCCGGGTTGCTGCCGCGGGTTCCGGTGGTGGAGGCGACGTTGACGATCCGCCCGTAGCCGCGCTCGCGCATGCCCGGCAGCAGGCCGCGGGTGAGCAGGAAAGCGCTGGTCAGGTTGCGCGACAGGGACAGTTGCCAATCCCGCAGCGAGGTCGCTTCCACTGCGCTGAAGGGCTCCGCGCTGTCCAACTGGGCCATGCCGGCATTGTTCACCAGGATGTCGACCCGTCCCCACTGGGCTTCGGCCCAGTCCAGCAGGCCCTGCACCTGGGCTTCGTCGGTCAGGTCGGCGCTCGCGGCGCGCACGTCGTGACCACATGCGCTCAGTTCCTCCGCTCGTTGCCTAATCCGCTCGCTGCTGGCGGTGATCAGCAGGCGCACGCCTTCGCGGGCCAGCCGCCGGGCAATGGCGAAACCGATGCCGAGTTCGCTGCCGGCGCCGCTGATGAGCGCGACCTGGCCTGTCCACTTCGAAAAGTCATTCATTTTTGTGATCACAAAATTGATATGGAAAACAGATTATCAGTGCTTTCAAATACTGTATTGACTTTTTTGTGATCACAAATGAAAGTTGTGCGAAATAAAAAACGAGGTGTTCGAAATGACCGCCAGTGGCATCGCCGAAGCCGCCGTGGAAACCTTCATGGCCCGCGAGCAGCAACGTTTCCTTGCGCAGAATCCACAGTCCGTCGCGCTCGCCGAGCGAGCCCGGCGCGCCTTGTTCGACGGCGTACCGATGCACTGGATGAGCGATTGGTCAACACCCTGTCCGCTGTTCGTGGCGCGTGCCCACGGCGCGCGTTTCCATGATGTGGACGGCCACGCCTACGTGGACTTCTGCCTGGGCGATACCGGCAGCATGTTCGGCCATTCTCCGGCGCCGATCGCCCGGGCGCTCGCCGAGCAGGGCGCGAACGGCCTGACCACCATGCTTCCGGGGGAGGATGCCATCGTCGCAGGCGAGCTGCTGGCGCAGCGCTTCGGCCTGCCGTTCTGGCAGGTAGCGACCACCGCTACCGACGCCAACCGCTTCGTCCTGCGCTGGGCGCGTGCGATCACCGGTCGCAAGGTGGTGCTGGTATTCGACGGTTGCTACCACGGCACGGTCGACGACACCCTGGTTCGCTGCCGCGACGGCCGCACCGTGCATCGCTCCGGCCTGCTCGGCCAGGCCCACGACCTCACCCAGTTCAGCCGCGCGGTGCCGTTCAACGACCTCCAGGCCCTGGAGCGGGCGCTGGCCGGCGAAGACGTGGCCGCCGTGCTCTGCGAGCCGGCGATGACCAACATCGGCATGGTCCTGCCGCAACCCGGCTTCCACCAGAAGCTGCGCGAGCTGACCCGTCGTCACGGCACGCTGCTGATCATCGACGAGACCCACACCATCTCCACAGGTCCTGGCGGCTGTACCCGCGCCTGGAAGCTCGAGCCGGACTTCATCACCCTCGGCAAGCCGATCGCCGGCGGCGTACCGTGCTCGGTGTATGGTTGCAGCGCGGCGATGGCCAGCGCCATGCAACTGGCCAGGGCACGTGCCAGCGAGCAGAGCGAAGGCCACGGCCACAGCGGCATGGGTACCACGCTGTCGGCCAACGCCCTGGCGATGCGCTGTATGCGCGCCAACCTGGAAGAGGTGATGACCGATACCGCCTATGCCCACATGCTGCCCCTGGCGGCGCGTCTGGCCGAGGGCTTCCGCAGGATTATCCACAAGCACGGCCTGGCCTGGTCGGTGACCGAGCTCGGCGCGCGCAGCGAGTTCCAGTTCTGCCCGCAACCCCCACGCGACGGCGCGGCCGCCGAGGCGGCGTTCCACGACAGCCTGCAGATGGCCTTGCACCTGTATCTGATCAACCGCGGCATCCTCATCACGCCGTTCCACAACATGACCCTGTGTTGCCCGGACACTCGCGAAGAAGATGTCGACCGCCTGCTCTCCAGCCTCGACGAGGCGCTCGGCGAGCTGCTCGCCATACCCGGCGCGCGGGAGGCCTGAGATGCATTTCGCCGATCCGCGGGAAGCCCGCGAGTTCCTCGCCGCACACCCCGAGGTGCGCAGCATCGAGCTGTTCCTGATCGACGCCAACGGCGTGCCGCGCGGCAAGCTGCTGCACCGCGACGAGCTGCTGGCGGTCTACGAAAGCGGGCGGCCGCTGCCGAGCACCATCCTCGGCCTGACCATCAATGGCGATGACGTCGAGGAGACCGGCCTGGTCTGGGACGTCGGCGATGCCGATTGCTGGACCTTCCCGCTGCCCGGCAGCCTGACCCTGCAACCCTGGCGGCAGTCACCGACCGGCCAGGTGCAGGTAAGCATGCATCCCGAGCTCGGGCTACCGGCCGCGGCGGGCGATCCCCGGCATGTGTTGCAGCGGGTTATCCACAGTCTGCAGGCGGAGGGTTTCCACCCGGTGATGGCGGTGGAACTGGAGTTCTACCTGCTCGACCGCGAACGCGACAGCGACGGCCGGCCGTTGCCGGCGTTACAGATGAATGGCCAGCGGCCGCGGGCGACCCAGGTCTATGGCGTCTACGAGCTGGAGCAGTTGCAGCCATTCCTCGATGACTTGTATGCCGCCTGCGAGGCCCAGGGCCTGCCGGCGCGCACGGCGATTTCGGAGTACGCGCCGGGGCAGGTGGAAATTACCCTGCAGCATCGCTTCGACACGCTCCAGGCGATCGACGAAGGCGTGCGCTACAAGCGCCTGGTCAAGGGCGTGGCGAATCGCCATGGGTTGCAGGCCTGCTTCATGGCCAAGCCGTTCGCCGATCTTTCCGGCAGCGGCCTGCACCTGCACGTCAGCCTGGCCGACGCCGCTGGCAACAATCTGTTCGCCAGCGAGGACCCGGCCGGGACCCCGCTGCTGCGCCAGGCCATCGGTGGAATGAAGGCGTGCCTGCTGGAGTCTTTGGCGCTGTTCTGTCCGAACGCCAACTCGTTCCGCCGCTTCCAGGCGAACAGCTACGCGCCGCTGGCGCCGACCTGGGGAATCAACAACCGCACCGTGTCGCTGCGGGTTCCCGGCGGCCCGGCGTCCAGCCGGCACATCGAGCACCGCATCTGCGGCGCCGACGCCAATCCCTACCTGGCGGCGGCGGCGTTGCTCGCGGCGGTGCGCCTGGGGATTCGCGAGCGACTCGACCCCGGTGCGCCGATCACCGGCAACGGCTACGCTCAAGCCACCCAGGCGTTGCCGAGCGACTGGCTGACCGCGCTGCGCGCGCTGGAGGGCTCGGCCTGGGCGCGCGAGGCGCTCGGCGAGGATTTCCTGAAGATCTACCTGGCGATCAAGCAGGCCGAATACCGTGCCTTCATGGGCGAGGTCGGCGAGCAGGACTGGCGCTGGTATCTCAACCAGGCCTGAATGAACGGCTGCCGGCGTTGCCGGTCAGTCATTGAAGCGGGCGGCCGATTGGCCGTCGGTGTTTTCCACGCGGCACAGGAGTAAGGAAAAGCAGATGAGCACGCCCGTCGTTCTTATCACTGGTGCAGCCGGCGGCTTGGGCCGGGCAATCGCCAAGCGTTTCGCCCAGAGTCATTGGCGCATCGCCGCCACGGATGTGGATAAGGAGGGCCTGCACGCGCTGAACGCGCAGGTGCCGTTGGACGCCAGCGGGGTCGCCGACCTGCGCAGCGCGGATAACTGCCATACCCTGATGTCGAAGATTCTCGCCCGTACCGGACGTCTCGACGCCCTGGTGAATGCCGCGGGCGTCTGGCGCGAGGGGCCTGTGGAAAACTTCACCGAGGAGGATTTCGACCTGGTCCTGGGAGTCAACCTCAAGGCCTCCTTCTACATGTGCCAGGCCGCGATTCCCTACCTGAAGGAAAACCAGGGCAGCATCGTCAACATCTCCAGCGACTCCGGACGCCAGGCCTACCGGGGTTCGGCGGCGTATTGCGCGAGCAAGGCGGCGCTGACCATGCTGAGCAAGACTCTGGCGCTGGAACTGGCCGAGCAGGGCGTGCGGGTCAACGCCGTGTCGCCGGCGGATATCGCCACGCCGATGCTCGACTACCAGGCCGAACGCTATGGGATGGGCAATCCGGATGGCTACAAGCGCGCGCTGCTGAAGGATTATCCACAGGGCAAGGCGGCACGCTTCATCCGCCCGGAAGAAGTCGCCGAGCTGGTCTGGTATCTCTGCGGCCCTCAGGCCGAAGCGATCACGGGCGCCGACCTGGCGGTGGACTTCGGCCTGTCCGCTGGCCGCTGAGTGGATTTTCCACGGGTCGCTCCGCTGGAGCGGCCTGTGGAAAAGTTTCAGTCGTCCCTGGCCTGACTGGATATCTTCACCCAGTTACCGGCGGCGGCGATGCCCATGCCGCCGTAACCCTGGCAGTTCCCGCCAAGGCTCTCCACCACTCGCAGGTCGATGCCTTCCTGCCATACCAGCAGGCTGCAGCCGGCGCCCAGGCCTTCGCTGCGCAGCCGGTAGAGCGCGCCTTGCCCCTCCAGCCGACCGGACAGCTCGCCGACCGCCGCGGGCCCATATTCCATCAGTTTCTCCGGATTGCCGATGCGCATCAGGGCGAAGCTCGCCTGGTAGCCGCCCTTCACCGGTTCGATCTGCAGGCTTTCCCATTCGGCCTGCCCGGCGTAGCGCAGGTAGTGCCCGGCGAGGCCCTGGAGGGACGGATAGTCGACTTTCAGGGCAACCTGTTCCAGGTTGTAGCGCGTGGCCTTGCCGCTGTAGCCGCGATCCAGCGCCAGGTTCATCCAGGCGCGGGCGCGTCCCGGTTGCCCGGCCTTGAGGCTGGTCAGCGCGAGATTGTTCAGCGCCTGTTCCGAGTCGGCTCCGCCCTGTTCCTGGCGCTCGGCCAGGCGCAATTGCCAGGCGAAGGCGTCCAGCGCCTGTGGATAACTCCCCTGTCGATAAGCCTGGGTGCCGCGCGTGTTGCATTCCGCGGCGGTGGCGCAGGGCGTATCCTCGGCCTGGATGGCAGCGGCACCGATGCCGGCAAGCACGGCCATGGCCAGGAGAAGGATGCGAATGGCGGCAGGCATTGGCGCGATTCCCGGTGGAAAAGGGCCAGTCTAGAAAAGCCCGCGGATGTCTGCACGACCCGGCGCGATTTCGATCATGACGATTGAAAATTTGTGGCCGCTGCCGTCTTCGTTTGCGTCTATGGTGTCCCCCGCCCGTCCTGATGAGAGAAAAAGCGCTATGCAACCCGGAAACAACCAACTGTCGATGACCGTGCTGATGACCCCGGACATGGCCAATTTCTCCGGCAATGTCCATGGCGGTACCCTCCTGAAGTATCTCGACGAAGTCGCCTATGCATGCGCCAGTCGCTATGCCGGTCGCTACGTGGTGACCCTGTCGGTGGATCAGGTGATCTTCCGCGAGCCGGTGCATGTCGGCGAACTGGTGACCTTCCTCGCTTCGGTCAACTACACCGGGCGGACTTCCATGGAGATCGGCGTCAAGGTCATCACCGAAAACATCCGCGAGCAGTCCGTGCGTCATACCAACAGCTGTTTCTTCACCATGGTCGCTCTGGATGACGAGCGCAAGCCGGTGGCCGTCCGCCCGCTGGAGCTGGAAACCGCCGAGCAGAAGCGCCGCTTCGCCCAGGCCCAGCAACGCCGCCAGCTGCGCGCGGAGCTGGAGGCCCGCTACCAGGCGATTCGCGAAGACGGTTGAGGAAGGCTGCCGGTGTCCGGTCGAGCCCGCTTCGGACCTGATGCCGTTTCGCGAATTTTCGCAGCTTTTCATAAGAAAACGCAGAAGTTTGCCTCTGCTGGCGTCCATTCCTGACATTTCTTGATAAGAAACCGGCGTGCCTGTTAAAACTCCAGAAACGTCAACGGGTTAACCTGTCGGTATCGCGCCGGGTTTCTCCAGGAACCATAGCCGCCGTCGGGTCGCTCGAATGCCATGGGCCGGTCGCTCTGCCCGGCTCCGTTGGCGGAAAGCCTTTCCGCCTTGCCGTCACGGGCGCGGGTCCGTGATCCATTTCGAACGTCGTCGTCCGCCGGCCAGGCCGCGGAGGACGCGTTCCCCGTGTTGCCGGGAGTCCTGATGCACCATACGCCGTTACTCACCACACTCGCCGCGGGGTTCGTCCTCGCCTTCCTCTTCGGGGCCCTGGCCAATCGCCTGCGCATTTCGCCGCTGGTCGGCTACTTGCTCGCGGGCGTCCTGGCGGGGCCGTTCACTCCCGGCTATGTCGCCGACCAGGCGCTGTCGCAGGAAATCGCCGAACTCGGCGTGATCCTGCTGATGTTCGGCGTCGGCCTGCACTTCTCGCTCAAGGACCTGCTCTCGGTGAAGGCCATCGCCATTCCCGGGGCGCTGGTGCAGATCGGCGTCGCCACGCTGCTTGGCATCGGCCTGGCCAAGCTGCTCGGCTGGAGCTTCGGCGGCGGCCTGGTATTCGGCCTGAGCCTGTCGGTGGCCAGTACCGTGGTGCTGTTGCGCGCCCTGGAGCAGCGCCAGTTGCTGGACACCAAGCGTGGCAGGATCGCCATCGGCTGGCTGATCGTCGAGGACCTGGCGATGGTCCTGACCCTGGTACTCCTGCCGGCGCTCGCCGGCACCCTCGGCGGCAAGACCGACGGCGGCGACGCCGGTCTGCTCTGGCCGCTGCTGATTACCCTGGGCAAGGTCGCCGCCTTCGTCGCCCTGATGATCTTCGGCGGTCGCCGGATGGTGCCCTGGGTGCTGGAGAGGATCGCCGCCAGCGGTTCGCGGGAACTCTTCACCCTGGCCGTGCTGGCCATCGCCCTGGGCATCGCCTATGGCTCGGCGGTGCTGTTCGGGGTGTCCTTCGCGCTAGGCGCCTTCTTCGCCGGGATGATCCTCAACGAGTCCGAACTCAGCCACGAGGCGGCGGAGAACTCGTTGCCGCTGCGCGACGCTTTCGCGGTGCTGTTCTTCGTCTCGGTGGGGATGCTGTTCAATCCGATGATCCTGTTGCAGGAGCCGCTGACGGTCCTGGCCACCTTCCTGGTCATCGTCTTCGGCAAGTCGGTGGCCGCCTACCTGATCGTCCGCGCCTTCGGCCATCCGAACAGCACCGCACTGGTGATCGCCGCCAGCCTGGCGCAGATCGGCGAGTTTTCTTTCATTCTCATCGGCCTGGGCATTGGCCTCGAACTGGTGCCGGAGCAGAGCCGCGACCTGGTGCTGGCCGGGGCGATCCTGTCGATCCTGGTCAACCCGCTGCTGTTCATCGCCATCGATCGCCTGCAGCAACGCAAGGAGCAGCGCCTGGCGGAGGCCGCTGGCGGAGTCCGCGAGATGCCGGCGCAGGACCTGCCGCCGCCGATCCTGGAGCGCGAGCATGCGGTGCTGATCGGTCATGGCCGGGTTGGCGGGTTGGTCAGCGCTCGCCTGCGCGCCGCCGGGACGCCCTTCGTGGTGGTGGTGGACAAGCGCGACAAGGCCGACGAACTGCGCGAACAGGGCTACAGCGTGGTCCTCGGCAACGCCGCCAGTCCCGGCGTGCTGGAACTGGCCAACATCGCCGAGGCGCGCTGGTTGCTGATCGCCATTCCCAACGGCTTCGAGGCCGGGCAGATCGCCAGCCACGCCCGCGCGGTGAACCCGCCGCTGGACATCGTCGCCCGGGCGCATTTCGACGCCGAGGTGGACTACCTGGAGCAGAACGGCGCCAACCTGGTGATCATGGGTGAGCGCGAGATCGCCTGCGGCATGGTCCATCGCCTGGGACTCGACCGTGACGAGCGCGGCGCCGACGCACCGCTGCCGCAGTCGGCCTGACATGTTGCGCCGTCTCTACGACTGGACCCTGCGCCTGGCCGGCCATCCTCGCGCGGAGCTGGCCCTGGGCGGGGTGACCTTTGCCGAAAGCTCGTTCTTCCCGATTCCGCCGGACGCCTTGCTGGTGCCGATGGTCCTGGCCAACCGGGCCAAGGCCTGGCGCTACGCGACGATCTGCGCGATCAGCTCGGTGCTGGGCGGCATCGCCGGCTATTTCATCGGCTTGCTGCTGTTCGAGAGCGTGGCCATGCCGATCCTGGCGTTCTATGGCTTGCTGGAGAACTTCGAACAGGTCGCCGAACGCTACAACGAACTGGGCTGGCTGATGGTGCTGCTGGGCGGCGGCTTCACGCCGCTGCCGTACAAGGTGATCACCATTACCAGCGGAGTGACCCAGCTCGACCTCTGGCTGTTCGTCGGCCTCAGCCTTGTCGCCCGCAGCCTGCGCTTCGCCGCTACCTGCGCTTTGCTGTTCTGGGCTGGCCCACGCCTGAAGACCCTGATCGAGCGGCGTCTGGGCATGGCTTTCGTGCTGATGGCGGTGATGGTGGTCGGTGGGTTGATGTTGGGGAAATACGTTCTTTGAGCCGCCTGTGGATGATTTTCACCCACAGGGGCGGAGACTAAAGGCGCACTGCGTCGAAACGAACCCTTGGGTGTGCGATCCGATCCTGCGCCCGCACCAGTTCCAGCTCGTAGCTGCCGCAGGCCTGGGTTTCCAGCAGCACTTCATGGACCGCGGCGCCGGTGAATTCGAAGGCGTTACGCAAGTCGTCGCCGAGCAGCAGGCGAGAGAGGAACAGCCCCGAGGCCAGGTCGCCGACCCCGACCGGTTGCCGCGGGAAGGCCAGCAGCGGGCGTTGCAGGTGCCAGGCCTGGTCGGCGGCCACCAGCAGCATCTCGAAGGTGTCGCCGGCCTTGCCCGGATAGTTCAGGTGCTTTACCAGGATTGCCCTGGGACCGCGTGCCAGCAGACTCCGTGCCATTTCCACGCAGTCGGCGAGGGAGTCCGGCTGGCGGTCGCAGAAGCTGTCCAGCTCCAACTGGTTGGGGCACAGGTAGTCGGCGACCGCGGCGGCTTCTTCCAGCAGGAAGTCGCTGACTTCCGGGGCCACGATGCAGCCTTTTTCCGGGTGGCCCATGACCGGGTCGCAGAGGTACAACGCCCGAGGGTTGGCCTGTTTGATCCGTGCCACCACATCGAGAATGGCGCGGCCCTGGGCGGCGCTGCCGAGATAGCCGGACAGCACCGCGTCGCAGTTGCCCAGTTCGCCGATGCCGGCAATACCGTCCACCAGCGCCGGAATCTGCTCCGGCGGCAGCACCTGCCCGGTCCATCGACCGTACTGGGTGTGGTTGGAGAATTGCACCGTGTTCAACGGCCAGACGTTGATTCCGATGCGCTGCATCGGGAACACCGCCGCGGCATTGCCGGCGTGGCCGAAGACCACATGGGACTGGATGGCGAGCAGGTGGGGCGTACGTGGCATGAGACGACTTCCTACAGCTGAGTCGGCGCAGTATGGGGGCTAATTCACATGGCGAAAACACCCCCCACTCGCTGCCTGCCGGGAGAACGGGTAAGCTGGCCGTCCCCCTACACCGGATTCCGCTCGTGACCCTGGGTAACCTTTTCGTCATGCTCCTGTTGGGCGCCGCCGCAGCCTGGTGGTGGCGCGCCCATGGCGTGCGCGAGCGGGCGTTGCTGCTGGCCAAGCAGCATTGCGCCAAGCAGGGCGTGGAACTGCTCGACGAGAATGTCGCGCGCCGGCGCCTGCGCCTGGCCCGTGACCACCGTGGTCAGTGGCGGCTGAGCCGCGAGTTCGGTTTCGAATTCACCGTCAGCGGCGAGGAACGCTACGCCGGGCGCATCGTCATGTATGGCTATCACCTCGGCGCCATCGAATTGGCCCCGCATCGCTTCGAGGCGGCCGCCGAGGTCGACAACCCGCCGGTGCATAGCGCCGAGGTGATTCGCCTCGACGAGTGGCGGCAGTCCCGGCAGAAAAAGGTCGGCGACTGAGGCGGCAGAGCGTCAGGGCAGTATCCCGAGAGCCTTGAGACTGGCCTTGCCCAGTTCGACGCGCTTGCCGATGTCGGCCTCGCCGCCGGGCATGTCGATGTTCAGGGCGAAGCCGTAGAGCCGCTCGTTGCGCTTCACCCAGCCCACCCACCAGCCGAGTTCCGGCGTGCAGTCGAAGCACCAGCCGGTCTTGCCGTGCAGCTCCCAGCCCGGGCCGCTTTCCAGCAGGGTCATGGCGCGCACGGTGGACTGCACCGGGGCGGGGAATGGCAATTCTCCCTGCGCCAGTCGGAGCAGAAAGCGGGTCTGTTCCATCGCGCTGATCTTCAGCGGTCCCACCAACCAGAAGTTATCCACAACCTGGCCGATTTCCGCGTTGCCGTAACCCAGGCGCGAGACATTGGCGCGCATCCGCTCCAGGCCGATGCGCCGCGCCAGTTCCTGGTAGACCGGTACGTTCGATGCCTTGATCGCGTCGCGCAGGCTCATGTCGTGCTCCCAGGCCTTGAAGCGCTGGGGCTTGCCGCCATAGGGAAGAACCTCGTCGGCGGATCTAACCGCCCCTGTGGATAAGCCGATCAGGCTGTTCGCCACCTTGTAGGTGGAAGCGGGAACGAAGCGGGTTTCCGCGCGCTCCCGGTCATGGCCAACATAGCGCTGCCGCTGCACATCGTAGAGGACGAAGGTGCCTTTCACCCCGGCCGCGCCGAATAGCTTGTCCACGGCCTGGCTGTCGTTCCATTCGCTGGCCTGGGTATGCCCGGAAAGCAGGAGAAGGGCACTGAAGAGGAGAGGGCGCATGGCTCGGTCCTGTGGGGTCATCCTCCCTGGGACCGATGGATGAGCGCCGGATTCCCCACGGAAGGAGCGTTCATGGATTGGGCAGGAGAAAGTCGCGTACGCGTTCGGCGGCATCGGCCGGGTCTTCCTGCATGAAGCAGTGGCCGCCGACCACCACGTGGGCGCTGACCTGGGGGTTGAGCGAGCACCAGCGCGCCACCGACTTGGCGACGAAAGGGTAGGTGCGGTCACCGTAGAGCACGCGGGTCGGCGTGGTGATCTTGCCCAGCGACGGCCACAGCCGCCTGGGGAAGGAGCTGAAGATCTCCGCTTCGCGGCTTGGCCGGCACTTCAGCTCGACTCCGCCGTCGCTCTCCTTCAGCGCATATTCCACGTAGGCCCACAGCGCCTCGTCGGTCCAGCCCTTGAAGATACCGCGGCCGCGCAAGCCGGCGTAGGCGGCTGCGCGATCGGGCCACTGGCTGCGGCGCAGGCGCGCCTTCTTCGCCAGGCTGCCGCGCAATTGCAGGCCGAGGGTCTCGGAAAGTGCCATCACGCCGATCATCGCCGGGGTGAACAGTACCGGGTCGAGCAGCACGGCGCGGGCGAACAGGGTGGGATGGCGGGCCAGGACGAGGCTGCTGAGGACGCCGCCGAAGCTGTGCCCGCAGGCCAGTCGCTGGACATCTCCATAGGGACCGCGCCCGGCCTCGAAGGCCTCCACCGCCATCTCGGCGTTGCGGTTCCAGCCGTGGAAGCGGCCGCCGTGGTCGCTTTCGCCGTGGCCCTGGATGTCGCACAGCCAGAGGTCGAAATCCTCCGCCAACAGACGCAGCATCGGTTCGTAGGTGCGGCCGCAGAAGCCGTTGCCATGGAGGAAATGCAGCAACGGCTTGCCGCTCGGTTCGCTGCGCCAGCCGCGCAGGGTGAAACCGGCCGAGCAGGAATGGGACCAGGGGGATAGCGACATGGGCGGACTCCTCGTACGGCGCGCAGTGTAACCGGGCGCCGTGCTATCGTCGCCGCTTCCCGCCGCCGTTTCGATCCGCCGATGTCCTTGTCCCGTCCGCTGCGCCTGTTCCTGCTGTTGCTGCCGCTGCTCGGCGGCCTGCTGCTGTCCATGGACTGGGCGGGTCGCCAGGCGCGGCAGCAGGCGCTACGCGCCGAGGGCGAACAGGTGCGCAAGCAGCTGGACCTCTACGCCGGCTCGCTGCAGACCCTGATCGAACGCTTCCGCAGCCTGCCGGCGGTACTGGCGCTGGATCCGGACCTGCGCGCGGCGCTGGCCGGGCCGATCGACGGCGAGTTGCAGCAGCGCCTCAACCTCAAGCTGGAAAGCATCAACCTGGCCGCCCGCTCCTCCACCCTGGAGCTGCTCGACCGTACCGGGCTGGCCGTGGCGGCGAGCAACTGGAACCTGCCGACCAGCTACGTGGGCCACAACTACGGTTTCCGTCCCTATTTCCGCCAGACCATCGCCCAAGGCTCCGGACGTTTCTATGCGGTCGGGGTGATCAGCGGGATTCCCGGTTATTTCCTGTCCCACGCGGTGCGCGCCGAGGACGGCAGCTTCCTGGGCGCAATCGTGGTCAAGCTGGAGTTTCCCGATCTGGAACGGCAGTGGAACCAGACCCCCGACCTGGTCCTGGCCAGCGACGCCAAGGGCATCGTGTTCCTCGCCAACCACGCCGGTTGGCGCTACCGCGAACTGGAACCGCTGGATACCGTGGACCGCTTCGAACTGGCGGAGACCCGGCAATACGATCGCCAGCCCCTGACACCCCTGCGTCACCAGACCTTGCGCAGCTACGGCGAAGACCGCCGTCTGGCGCGGGTGGAAAGCGCCGACGGCGAGAAGGACTACCTCTGGCAATCGCTGGACCTGCCCAACGACGGCTGGACCCTCCACTTGCTGCGCGACACCGCGAGCATCCAGGACGACGTCGCCACCGCGCGCCTGGCCGCCGCCGGCACCTGGCTGGCGCTGGTCTTCCTCGGCTTGTTCCTGCACCAGCGCTGGCGTATCGCCCGCCTGCGGCAACGTAGCCGGGAGGAGCTGGAGCGCCTGGTCGAGCAGCGCACCGCCGACCTGCGTACCGCGCAGGACGGCCTGGTGCAGGCGGCCAAGCTGGCCGCCCTGGGGCAGATGTCGGCGGCCCTGGCCCATGAGATCAACCAGCCGCTCACCGCCCAGCGCATGCAACTGGCCAGCCTGCGCCTCCTGCTCGACGCCGGACGCCACGACGAGGCGCGCCAGGCGTTGCCGCGCATCGACCAGATGCTCGAACGCATGGCCGCGCTCACCGGCCACCTGAAGACCTTCGCGCGCAAGAGCGCCGGCGGCCTGCGCGAGCGTATCGAGTTGGGTCACGTGGTCGAGCAGGCGCAGCAGTTGTTGCTGCCGCGAATCCGCGCCGAACGGGTGGAGATCGAGCAGGCGCTGCTCTGGCCGGCCTGGGTGATGGGTGACGCGATCCGCCTGGAACAGGTGCTGGTCAACCTGCTGCGCAACGCCCTGGATGCCGTTGCCGGCCAGGAGCGGCCATGGATCCGCCTGGTCCTGCAACGGCTTGGCGGCGACTGGGTGCTGAGCGTTGCCGACAACGGCGGCGGGATTCCCGCCGAGCACCTGGGCAGCGTCTTCGATCCGTTCTTCACCACCAAGCCGGTGGGAGAGGGACTCGGCCTCGGCCTGGCGGTATCCTATGGGATCGTCCACGAACTCGGCGGCCGCCTGCAGGTCGCCAATGCCGAGGCGGGAGCGGTGTTCAGCCTGATCCTGCCGGCGGCCCCCGATGACACGAGCGTAACGACATGAGCGACCAGGTGATCTTCGTCGACGACGAAGCGACGATCCGCGAAGCGGTGCAGCAATGGCTGGAGCTGTCCGGCTTCGAGGTGCGCCTGTGCCTGCGCGCCGAGGAATGCCTGGGAGCGTTGGACAAGTCCTTCGCCGGGGTGGTCATCAGCGATGTGCGCATGCCCGGCATGGACGGCCTGCAACTGCTCGCCAACCTGCAGGCGGTCGATCGCGACCTGCCGGTGATCATGGTCACCGGGCACGGCGACGTGCCGATGGCGGTGGAGGCCATGCGCCAGGGTGCCTACGACTTCATCGAGAAACCCTTCACGCCCGAGCGCCTGCTCGGCAGTTTGCGGCGCGCGCTGGAAAAGCGCCGCCTGGTGCTGGAGAACCGGCGCCTGAAGGAGCAGGCCAGTCTCAAGGACCAGGTCGATGCGCGTCTGCTTGGCGTGTCCAAGCCGATGGAAGCGTTGCGCCGGCAGGTTCTGGCCCTGGCGCCGACCCCGGTGAACGTCCTGATCCGTGGCGAGACCGGCAGCGGCAAGGAACTGGTTGCCCGCTGCCTGCACGACTTCGGGCCGCGCGCCGACAAGCCGTTCGTGGCGCTGAACTGCGCGGCGATTCCCGAGCAACTGTTCGAGAGCGAGCTGTTCGGTCATGAGAGCGGCGCCTTCACCGGCGCGCAGGGCAAGCGCATCGGCAAGCTCGAGCATGCCCATGGCGGCACCCTGTTCCTCGACGAGATCGAAAGCATGCCGTTGGCGCAGCAGGTCAAGCTGCTGCGCGTCCTGCAGGAGCAGCAACTGGAGCGGCTCGGCTCGAACCAGAGTATCCACGTCGACCTGCGGGTGATTGCCGCGACCAAGCCCGACCTGCTGGCCGAAGCACGCGCCGGACGCTTCCGCGAGGACCTGGTGTATCGCCTGAACGTCGCCGAGCTGCGCCTGCCGCCGATCCGCGAGCGTCGCGAGGACATCCCGCTGCTCTTCGAACATTTCGCCAGCGTTGCCAGCCAGCGCCTCGGCCGCGAGCCGCAGCCCGCCGCGCCGGCGGAACTGGCGCGGCTGATGGCCCACGACTGGCCGGGCAATGTACGCGAGCTGGCCAACGCCGCCGAGCGTCATGTCCTCGGCCTGGAGCGTGGGGACGCGGAGGAAGGCGGCGGCCTCACCTCGGGGCTGGCGGAACGCATGGAAGCCTTCGAGGCGGAGTGCCTGCGCCAGGCGCTCGGCCAGTGCCGCGGGGACATCAAGGCGGTGATGGAGTTGCTGCAACTGCCGCGCCGGACACTCAACGAAAAGATGCTGCGGCATGGCCTCAGCCGCAGCGATTTCGTCGGCGAAGAGCCGGCCTGAACCAGCCCTCGCGAGACGTCAGAGATCCTTCGCCAACTCCGTTGGCGCCTGGCGCCCGCCGCGTTGCAGCAACGCCAGGTAGACCAGCCCCACCGCGATCCAGGCCAGTCCGAGCAACTGTGCGTCGAGGCTCATGCTGTACAGCACGTAGGCGATGATCGCCAGGCCCACCAGCGGGAACAGTAGATGCCGCAACCACTGGCCGGAGCGCTGGCGGCGGTAGTAGTGGTTGATCACGCTCAGGTGCAGCAGGCAGAAGCCGGTGAGGGCACCGAAGTTCACCAGTGAGGTGAGTACGTCCGGTGCGTCGAGGAAGGCCCAGCCGATTCCCAGCGACAGCACCGCCACCAGGTACAGGCTGACGTGCGGCGTCTGGTAGCGCGGATGGACCCTGGCCAGCGCGCGCGGCAGCCTGCCGTCGCGGGCCATCGAGTAGAGCAGGCGCGAGACCGCTGCCTGCGAGGTGATCGACACGGTGACACCCCAGGCCAGCGCGGTGGCTACCGCGGTCAGCATCGACAGCCACTGGCCACCGGCCGCTTCGGCGATCTCGTAGAAGGCGGTGTCCGCCGACTTGAAGTTCATCCCGGCGGCGAGGTCGGTGGCCAGCCAGGTCTGCGCGATGAAGATGCCGCCCATGATGAACAGCGCGATCAGCGCGGCGCGGCCGATCTGCCGGGCGGGATCGCCCTTGACCTCCTCGGCGAGGGTGGAGATGGCGTCGAAGCCGAGGAACGACAGTACGGCGATCGAGGCGGCCTTCATCACCAGGCCGAGATCGAAGGCTTCCGGGCGATACAGCGGTTCGAGGGTCAGCCGGCCGTTGCCCAGGCCGCCTTCCAGCGCCTGGTAGCCGACCACCAGGAAGATCGCCAGGACCACCAGCTCTCCGATCAGGAACAACAGGTTGGCGCGGGCGGCGAAGGTGATGCCGCGCAGGTTGACCAGGGTCGCCGAGACCAGGAACAGCAGCATCCAGGCCAGCTTGGGGATCGCCGGGAACAAGTGGTTCAGCGCCAGCGCGCTGAACACGTAGAGCAGCGGCGGGATCAGCAGGTAGTCGAGCAGCAGCACCCAGCCGGCGATGAAGCCGACATGGGGGTGGATGCCGCGCTGGGCGTAGGAATACACCGAGCCGGCAATCGGAAAGGCCTTGGCCATGGCTCCGTAGCTGAGGGCGGTGAAGAGCATCGCCAGCATGCCCACCAGGTAGGCCATCGGCACCATGCCGTGGGCGTCGGCATGGACCCAGCCGTAGACCCCGAACGGGGCGATGGGGATCATGAAGATCATCCCGTAGATGATCAGGTCGCTCAGGGACAGGCTGCGGCGCAGCTGTTGCCGGTATCCGAACTGTTCGATGGCCATGACGGGCTCCTCGGGAAAAGGCAGCGTATTGTCGTTATCGGCGCCGCACGCGAAGCGGGCCTCTTTCTCGTTGTTGGCGACCGGCGGCGCCGGTCATCGCATCAGAGCCAGGGATACAGACGCTCGGCCCAGGCGTACACCGCATCCGGCGTGCGCAATCCATCGTTGCGGATCTCCAGCAGCACCGCTTCCAGACCGCGTGCGTCGCCATGCACCGGAACGGTAGTGTCTTCCGCCGGGTCGATCGCATAGGGCTGGTTGCCGGCGACTTCCAGGCCGTGCCGGCGCAAACCGTCGAGGATGCGCCTGGCGTAGGCGCCGGCGTTGCGATAAAGCACCCCGGCAACCAGCGGGCGGGGTCTGCCGTGGTACACCGGGGTAAAACTGTGCACGCCGACCACGCGGGTCGGCACGCCGGCGGCCTGGCGCTCGTCGAGCAGTTGCGTCAGGCGCTGGTGGAACGGATGGAACAGGCAATCCTGGCGATAGCGGCGCACCGTCTCGGACAGCTCGCGGTTGCCGGGAACGGGGTAGACCTCGCTGTGCGGCGGAATGCTGTCGGGCGCCTCCAGCGGTCGGTTCAGGTCGATCAGCAGACGCGAGTAGCCGGCCGCCAGCAATGGCGCGTCGAGTCGCCGGGAAAGCTCTTCGGCCAGCGCCAGGGCGCCGATATCCCAGGCGATGTGTTCTTCCGCCGCGGCCTGGTCCAGGCCGAGGCGCTGCAACTCCAGCGGAATGTGCCGGCTGGCATGCTCGCAGACCAGGACCACCGGGCTGCGCCCTTGGGGATTGAGCAGGCGGTAGGGCGGCAGCTGGTAGATGCCGAGTTCGGGGTTGTCAGTAGAGCTCGGCATAGTGGCGGCACAGGTCGTCGTCGGAAAGGCCCGCCGTCAGCGCCAGTTCGTGGCGCTTCATGGCGAGGTAGGTGTCCAGCAGCGGCTTTGGCAGCTCGGCACAGAGCGCCTCGTCGCGTTGCAGGCAGTCGAGCGCATCGCCGAGGGTCGCCGGCAGGGCCTGGATGCCGCGGGCCTGGCGCTCTTCGTCGCTGAGGCCGTGCGGATCGATATCGGCCAGGGCGCGCAGCGGCAGGCGTCGTTCGATGCCCAGGCGGCCGGCGATCAGCACCGCGGCCATCGCCAGGTGCGGACAGGCGGTGGCGTCCATCGGCCGGAATTCCAGGTTGTACTGCTTGCCCAGCGGCTTGCCGCCGACGCTCACCACCGGGCAGATGCGCAGCGCCGCTTCGCGGTTGCGCAGTCCCAGGCAGGCGTAGGCGGCGCTCCAGTGGTGGGGTTTCAGGCGCAGGTAGGAGGCGGCGGTAGGCGCGGTCAGCGCGCACAGCGCTGGCAGGTGCGCGAGCACGCCGGCGGCCCAGTGCTCGCCGAGTTCGGAGAGATCGTTGGGTCGACCGGGCTCGTACAGCAGCGGGCTGCCGTCGGCATGTTGCAGGCTCAGGTGCAGGTGCACCCCGTTGGTCACCGCGCCGGGTGCCGGCAGCGGTGCGAAGCAGGTACGCAGGCCCATCTGCCGCGCCACTTCGCGAGTGACCTCGCGGACGTTCACCGCGCGGTCGGCGGCGGCCACGCCCTGCGCCGGGCGGCAGGTGACCTCGTACTGGCGCTGGCCGTATTCGGGGAGGAACATCTCCGGCTCGGTGCCAGCCTGGGCCAGGGCGCTGACCAGCCAGCCGGGGAACTGCCCAGCGGCACGCTGGGCCTGCAGCGAAAACGCCGCGGCCGGACGCTCGCCGGGCAGGCCGAGCAGGCTGAATTCGTGTTCGAACGCCGCGATGACCTGCAGGCCGCTGTCGCGATAGCGTTCCACCTCGGCCCGCAGCAGGCTGCGCGGGCAGGCCGGCCACGGCGTGCCGTCGGTTTCCACCAGGTTGCCGTGCAGGTAGTCGAGCGCCGGCGCAGCGGCGTCGGGACCCTGCTCGACGCGCACCCGGCTGTTCGGGTCGGGCAGCAGGCGCAGGTCGCCGTGGCTGCCCCAGGGGCTGCTCTCGTCGATCAGGTCCTGCGGGGTCAGCGAGCTGTTCGCCGGTACCCAGCCGCAACCGCTGGCCAATTGCTCCTCCAGGGTCGCCAGGGGCAGCGAACGCCCGCGGGTGATGCCGGCCAGGTCGGTGGTGACGAAGCTGACCAGGCGTACCGGCTGCAGGCGGTTCACAGGTTGCTCCGGCCGAGGGCGGCGATGCGTTGCAGGACGGTCTCGGTGTCGCTGATCCAGCAGTAGCCCTTGATCGCTTCCAGGCAGGCCTGGTGGCGTTCCGGGGTATGGGTGGCGCAGGCATCCTCGACCAGGGTGACCAGGTAACCGCGGTCGGCGGCATCGCGCACGGCCATGTCCACGCACTGGTCGGTGACCACCCCGCAGACGATCAGGTGGCGGGTGCCGAGGTTGCGCAGTACGTAGTCGATGGCGGTGGAGTTGAAAACACCGGAAGAAGTCTTCGGCAGCACGATCTCGTTGGCGGTCGGCTCCAGGGCGTCGATCACCCTGGCGTCCGGGCTGCCCTTGGGCAGGTGCATCTCCGACAGCTTGTGATCCAGCGAGCGGTCGCGACCATCGGCGGTAAGGCTCTCGATGACGGTGTGCAGGACGTTCTCGTCCACTGCGCGCATGGCCCTGAGCAGGCGCTGCTGGTTGGGGATCACCTGGTTCTGCACGCGCTCGTAGAAGTAACCGGCTGCCTGCGGATCGACGTGCGGGTCGCGCCCCGGCTCGACCCAGGCACGCTGCATGTCGACGAACAGGATGGCGGTCTGCCGGCGGCCGAATGGCAGGTCGCGCGGCGAGTGGTGGGGCAGGCTGAACATCGGGTCATTCCTCCAGAATATGACTGCTGAACGCGTTGCGGAGCTGGTCGATGCCCTCCAGGCGTTCGTCGAGCGGCGCGCCCATGCGCGCCACCAGGGTCGCTACCAGTGCCTCGACCTGGGCCATGGCCGGCACCAGCGAGTCGAAGGGCGAGGCGGATTCCACTGGCGAACTGACGATCAGGTCGGCGTGTTCGCGCAGCGGCGAGGCGTAGATGTCGGTGAACAGCACCAGCCGTGTGCCGCGTGCCTTGGCGGCCTGGGCCACGTGCTGGGCCTGGCTCTGGTAGCGGCGATAGTCGAACAGGACCAGCAGGTCCTGGCGGCCGAGGTCGTAGAGCTGGTCGGGGAGCAGGGCGCCGTCGTCGAGCAATCGGCACTGCGGGCGCAGCAGGCGCAGATGGGTGACCAGGTAGCCGGCGAGGAAACGGCTGAAGCGTCCGCCGTGGCAGTGCACGCGCAGGCGGCTGTCGAGCAGCCAGTCGGCGAGGCGCTGGATGTCATCGGGGCGGGTCAGGCCGAGGGTCTGTTGCAGGCTCTGGCCAGCCTGGTCGAGGTAGCGCGCCCAGGTGTCGTCGCGGCCCATCCGCTCGCGGCGTTCGGCGAGCAGGGTGCGCGGCGAGCGCAGGCGGTCGTCGACGTCGGCCAGCAGCGCTTCCTGGAAGTCGCCGTAGCCGGCGAAGCCGAGCTTTTTCACCAGGCGCATGATCGTCGGGTCGCTGACTCCGGCGTGCCGGGCCAGGCGCGTCATCGGACCGAGGCCGAGGCGCGGGTAGTCATCGAGCAGGGCACGCACCACCTTGCGCTCCGCGGGCGTCAGTTCGGCGGGCGGGGAGGCCAGGCGTTGTTTTAGTTCTTGCATGGGGCATCCTCGAAGGTGGGTCGATTGTGTAGTGAATTTTTCAGATTGTTCAATATGTGACGGAATGTTTTTTTCACTACATTTCCCGCAAACGGCCGAATGACCTCTGTCGTGGTACGGCAGGCAGACGTACGGCGGGGACGGAAACGAAAAAGCCCGGTCGAAGACCGGGCTTTTTCCAGGGGCGGTTACGCGGCTTGGCTCAGAACGCCGGTACCACCGCGCCTTTGTATTTCTCCTGGATGAACTGCTTGACCTCGGCGCTGTGCAGGGCCTTGGCCAGCTTCTGCATGGCGTCGCTGTCCTTGTTGTCCGGCCGCGCGACGAGGATGTTCACGTAGGGCGAGTCGCTGCCTTCGATGGCCAGCGCATCCTTGGTCGGGTTCAGCTTGGCTTCCAGGGCGTAGTTGGTATTGATCAGCGCCATGTCGACCTGGGTCAGCACGCGCGGCAGGGTCGCGGCTTCCAGTTCGCGGATCTTGATGTTCTTCGGATTGTCGACGATGTCCTTCGGCGTGGCGGTGATGCTCTTGTTGTCCTTGAGCTTGATCACCCCGGCCTTGTCCAGCAGGAGCAGGGCGCGGCCGCCGTTGGTGGCGTCGTTGGGGATCACCACGGTAGCGCCGGAAGGCAGTTCGTCGAGCTTCTTGTACTTGCTCGAGTAGGCGCCCAGCGGCTCGATGTGTACGCCGGTCACGGCGACCAGGTCGGTGCCCTTGGCCTTGTTGAACTCATCGAGGTACGGCTGGTGCTGGAAGAAGTTGGCGTCCAGGCGCTTTTCCGAGACCTGCACGTTCGGCTGCACGTAGTCGGTGAACTCCTTGATCTTCAGGTCCACGCCTTCCTTGGCCAGCAGCGGCTTGACCACGTTGAGGATCTCCGCGTGCGGCACCGGGGTGGCCGCGACGGTGAGGGACTCGGCGGCCTGGGCGGCGGTGAGGCCGAGCGCCGCGACAGCGGAGAAAGCAGCAAGCAGTTTTTTCATCTTCAACTCCTTTCGAGGTGTTCCTGGCGGCTGTGGATAACCGCGGCGCTCAGGGTTTTGGGCTTGGCCGGCAAGCTTACTTGCGCGAGAAGTGCACCACCAGCTTGTCGCCCACGGTTTGCAGAATCTGGACGAGGATCAGCAGCATCACCACGGTGACCACCATCACGTCGGTCTGGAAGCGCTGATAGCCGAAGCGGATCGCCAGGTCGCCCAGCCCGCCGGCGCCGACCACTCCGGCCATCGCGGTGTACGAGACCAGGGTGATGGCGGTGACGGTGATGGCGGCGATGATGCCCGGCCGGGCTTCCGGCAGCAGGGCGTTCCAGATGATCTGCCGGGTGCTGGCGCCCATCGCCTGGGTTGCCTCGATGATGCCCTTGTCGACCTCGCGCAGCGCGGTTTCCACCAGGCGCGCGAAGAACGGCGTGGCGCCCACCACCAGCGGCGGGATGGCCCCGGCGACGCCCAGCGAGGTACCGGTGATCAGTACGGTCAGCGGGATCATCACGATCAGCAGGATGATGAACGGCAACGAACGGAGGATGTTCACCACTAGCGAGAGCAGGGTGTAGACCGCCTTCTGCTCGAACATCTGCCGTGGCCCGGTAAGGAACAGCAGGACGCCGAGGGGCAGGCCGAGGACCACCGTGAACAGCAGCGAACCGCCGAGCATCCAGAAGGTGTCGACGCTGGCCAGCCAGATTTCGTACCAGTCGATGTTGGCGAAGCTCATGGTTTCGAAGAAGTCCATCAGCGCAGTACCTCCACATGTACGTCAGCGGCGTTCAACTGGCTCATGGCGGCTTCCAGGTCACCGCCGACCAGGGCCAGGGTCAACTGGCCGTAGGGCGTGTCCTTGATGCGGTCGATGCGTCCGGAAAGGATGCTGTAGTCGACCCCGGTCTGCCGCGCCACGGTGCCCAGCAGCGGCGCATAGGTGGCTTCGCCGCGGAAGGTCAGGCGCAGGATGAGACCCGGCACGTGGGCGAAATCGTCGTGGCGCTCGTCCTCGTCGACCCGTTCGGCCTCGAACACGAAGCGGCGGGTGGTCGGGTGCTGCGGATGGAGGAAGACATCGGCGACATCGCCCTGCTCGACGATGGCGCCGCCGTCCATGACCGCGACCTGGTCGCAGACACGACGGATCACGTCCATCTCGTGGGTGATGAGGACGATGGTCAGCTTCAGCTCGCGATTGATTTCCGCCAGCAGTTGCAGGACCGAGGCGGTGGTCTGCGGATCGAGGGCGCTGGTGGCCTCGTCGCAGAGCAGGATGCTCGGCCGGCAGGCCAGGGCGCGAGCGATGCCGACGCGCTGTTTCTGTCCGCCGGAGAGCTGGGCCGGATACTTGCGCGCGTGGTCGGACAGGCCGACCCGCGCGAGCAGCTCGGAGACCCGCGCATCGACTTCGGCACGGCTGAAGCCGCCGGCCAGGCGCAGGGGCATGGCGATGTTGTCGGCGACGGTCTTCGAGGACAGCAGGTTGAAGTGCTGGAAGATCATCCCGACGCGCTGGCGGAAACGGCGCAGGCCTTCGGCGTCGAGGGCGGTGACGTCTTCGCCCTCGACCAGGATGCGGCCGCCGCTGGGCTCCTCGAGGCGGTTGATCAGGCGCAGCAGGGTGCTCTTGCCGGCACCGGAATGGCCGATCAGGCCGAAAATCTGCCCGGCCTGGATGTTCAGGCGGGTCGGTTGCAAGGCGGGGATTTCCCGACCGGCAACTCGATAGGTCTTGTGGACGTCGTGGAATTCGATCACTGGGCGAACCTTGTGGGTGCGGCGATGCTGTTACGGCTGGAGCACGGGCTTGGCGGGAAGCATGGGCGGTCAGCTAAACCGAGCATTTTACCTTGCTTTCTTATGCATTATTAATATTTATTGGTGATGAAAAATCATTGAAATGGAATAAGCGTCTAGTGCGCTCCCGACAAGCGCTTTCTGCTGCGGCCGGGGCAGGACCAGCCTCAATTCCGGGGGGTAAGTATCAATCGGGTTGGCTTGTCGGCCTGTACGACATGGCTGAGATGCAGGTCGAAATCGGGTGAGAGCTTCTTCACCCGCGCCAGGAGCTGGTCGGAAACCAGCGGATAGTCGCTGTCCCGGCGCACTTCGATATGCACCCTGCAACGGTAGGCGACGACATCCGCGGCCACCGCGTCGAGCACCGCACCGAGGCCGCCCTGGCCGGTGCCGTCGAGCATCGGCAGGGGCACGGCGCTGCTGGCCGCTTGCGGATCGATCAGGTGGGGAGCGCCGGGCAGCGGCTTCAGCTCGCCGCCGGGCGGCGTCTGGATGATCTGCTGCATCTGCTGCTGGGCCGCCTGCTGCATGCGTCGGGCCTGCTCGGCGCGGGCGGGATCGACCTTGGCGCGGTTGATCGCACCGTCCAGCCCGGCGGTCAGCGCCGGCGCTTTGGGCATCAGTCCGCGGGCATGGCCGAGGGCGCTGGTGGCGGTGTTGAGGTCTCCTTGACGCAGCGCGGTTTCCCCGCGCTGCATGTAGGCCTCGGCCAACTGGCGGCGGAACGCTTCGACGCGCTCGTCGCCGGCGGCTGCGCTGCGCAGGGCCAGCCATTGTTGCTCGGCCTGTTCGAGCTTGCCGGCGGCCAGGGTTTGCTGCAGTTCGGCATAGGGATCGGCGGGCTGCGCCTGGGGCGCGACCACCGGCGTCGGTTGCGACGACGCATTGCCCTGGCAGGCGCTGACCAGCAGCGCCGCCGCCAGGACGGACAGCAGGCGAAAGAAGGACGTCATCATTCCTGCGGGTTCTCGTTTGGTCAAAAAATCGCCAGATTCTACACCGTGCGGCGGGGCAGGACAAAACTCAGCAGGAACAGGCCGGCGGCGCTGACCACGATTGAGGGGCCGGCGGGGGTATCCTTGAACCAGGACAGGGCCAGGCCGGCGCACACCGCGACCAGTCCCAGCAGGCTGGCGCCGACCGCCATCTGCTCGGGACTGCGGGCATGGCGCTGGGCGGCGGCGGCGGGAATGATCAGCAGCGAGGTGATCAGCAGTACGCCGACGATCTTCATCGCCACGGCGATGACGATGGCGATCAGCAACATCAGCGCCAGGCGGATCGCTCCGACCGGCAGGCCTTCCACCTTCGCCAGTTCCTCGTGCACGGTGATCGCCAGCAGCGGCCGCCAGAGGAAGCAGATCAGTGCCAGGACCAGCGCGCTGCCGGCGATTATCCACAGCAGGTCGCTGGCGCTTACCGCCAGCAGATCGCCGAACAGGTAAGCCATCAGGTCGACCCGCACTTCCTTCATGAAGCTCAGGGTGACCAGGCCCAGCGACAGGGTGCTGTGGGCGAGGATGCCCAGCAGGGTGTCGGCGGCCAGCGGCTGGCGCTGCTGCAGGGTCACCAGCAGCACTGCGAGCAGCACGCAGCCGACGGTCACAGCCAGGGTCGGGCTGACATCGAGGAGGAAACCCAGGGCTACCCCGAGCAGTGCGGCGTGGGACAGGGTATCGCCGAAATAGGCCATCCGCCGCCAGACCACGAAGGAGCCCAGGGGGCCAGCCACCAGGGCCAGGGCGAGGCCGGCGAGGAGGGCGTTGAGCAGGAAGTCAGCCATGGTTGCAGTCGGGGCCGTGCTTGTGGACAGGAGTGAAGCGGGTGCCTGGAGGCAAGGCGCCGGGACCGGCCTTGACCACCTCGCCGTGGAGGTCGTGGGCGTGGTCGTGATGGTGGTGGTAGATCGCCAGGCTGCGAGCGTCCTGGCCGAACAGCTCGACGAAGGCCGGGTCGCCGCTGACCTGCTCGGGGTGCCCTGAGCAGCAGACATGGCGGTTCAGGCAGACCACCTGGTCGGTGGCGCTCATCACCAGGTGCAGGTCGTGGGAGACCATCAGCACACCGCAGCCGTAGCGGTCGCGCAGTTTGCCGATGAGGCGGTAGAGTTCGGCCTGGCCGGCGACGTCGACGCCCTGCACCGGCTCGTCGAGCACCAGTAGCTCGGGCTTGCGCAGCAGGGCGCGGGCCAGCAGCACGCGTTGCAGTTCGCCACCGGAAATGCTTTGCAGCGGGCGCTCCAGCACGTGCGCCGCGCCGACCTCGCGCAACGCCGCCAGCGCCTGCTCGCGCCTGACCCCGGGTACCAGGCGGAGGAAGCGCAGTACGCTGAGCGGCAGGGTGGCGTCGACGTGGAGTTTCTGCGGCATGTAGCCGATGGTCAGCCGCGGCCGTCGCCAGACCTCGCCGACGTGCGGCTTGAGCAGGCCGAGCACGCTGCGTACCAGGGTGGTCTTGCCGGCGCCGTTGGGGCCGATCAGGGTGACGATCTGGCCGGGCTCGATGGCCAGGTCGACATCGCTCAGCACCGCCTGGCCGTTGAAGGACACGCCGACCTGGGTCAGCCGCACCAGCGCGTTGTCCATCAGGCGTCCTTCTGGTCCCGGCAGGTGCCGCAGAGGCCGACCACCTCGACGGTCTGGCTTTCCACGGCGAAGCCGACGCTGTTCGCTCCGGCGACGATGGCCCGGCTGATATCCGGCTGTTCCAGCTCGATCGCGGTGTGGCAGGTGCGGCAGATGAGGAACTGGCCCTGGTGGCTGTGCTCCGGGTTGTTGCAGCCGACGAACGCGTTGAGCGAGGCGATGCGGTGCACCAGGCCGTTCTCCTGGAGGAAGTCCAGCGCGCGGTAGACGGTCGGCGGCGCGGCGCGGCGGCCGTCGGTTTCGCTGAGCACCGCGAGGATATCGTAGGCCCCCAGCGGCTTGTGGCTCTGCCAGACCAGCTCCAGCACGCGCCGCCGCAATTCGGTCAGGCGTACGCCCTGGCGCGCGCACAGCGCATCGGCCTCGGCCAGCGCGGTGCTGACGCACTGGCTGTGGTCATGGGGCTGGCAGGCCAGCGGGGTCTTGGGCGCAATCTTGTACATGGGCTGCGACGCTCGAGGGTAGAGACGTTATTATATTACCCGCTAACCACCTTTCATGTGAGTGCCGCCGTGACCCTGCGTCCCTTTGCCCTGCTGTCCGCCTGCTTCGCCCTGTTCCTGCTGGCTTCGCCGGCGCGCGCCGAGGTCAGCGTGCTGACCAGCATCAAACCGCTGCAACTGGTCGCCGCGGCCATCCAGGACGGCGTCGGCCAGCCGGACGTACTGCTGCCGCCGGGCGCCTCGCCGCACCAGTACGCCCTGCGTCCTTCCGACGTACGGCGGCTGCGCGAGGTGCAATTGTTCTACTGGATCGGCCCGGACCTGGAAAACTTCCTGCCCAAGGTGCTCGCCGGCCGCCAGGGCGCCAGCGTCGCGGTGCAGGACCTGCCGGGCATGCACCTGCGCAAGTTCGTCAATTTCGAGGAAGAGGAGCATGCCGGGCACGACGAGCACGACCATGACCATCGTCCCGGCATGCTCGACGCCCACCTCTGGCTGTTGCCGGCCAACGCCCGCACCATCGCCGCGCGGATGGCCGAAGACCTGGCCCAGGTCGACCCGGCCAACGCCGGGCGCTACCGGGCCAACCTGAAGGCCTTCGAGGAGCGCCTCGGCGGGCTCGACGGCAAACTCCGCGAACGCCTGGGCAAGCTTGCCGGCAAGCCTTTCTTCGTCTTCCATGAAGCCTTCGACTATTTCGAGGAAGCCTACGGATTGCGCCATACCGGCGTGTTCGCGGTATCTGCGGAGGTCCAGCCGGGAGCACGCCATGTTGCCGCCATGCGCGCCCAACTGAAGGCCGCCGGTCCGGCCTGCATCTTCAGCGAGCCGCCGCTTCGACCGCGGCTGGCCGACACCCTCAGCGAAGGCCTGCCGGTGCGCCTGGCCGAACTGGACGACCTGGGCGTGAACGTGAGCGTGGACGCCAACGGCTATGAGAATCTTCTGAACAACCTGGCAGGCGAATTTGCCGGCTGTCTGGAAAAGCTCTGAAAACCCGTGACCGATGGCCGCGCCCTCTTGCGCGCGGCGTCCCGATGACTAAGGTTGTCTGTTGCTGCCTGACACAAGATATTGATTCCCGTCAGGTACGGATAACTAGATGTTGCGTACGGTGGCCGGCTTCGGACGCCCCAACAACCATCGGGAGGTTAATCAGCGGATGGCCAAGACAGACGCACGCAGTCCCCGCACCGAACGCGGGACCATCGCCCTGCAGGACGCGTCGCAGGATATCTGGGACAAGAAGTACCGGCTCAAGAGCAAGGACGGTACGCCGGTGGATGCCAGCGTCGACGGTACCTGGCAACGCGTCGCCCGCGCCCTTGCCGATGTCGAGGAAAAGGCCTCCCGCGAACACTGGTACGGGCGCTTCCTCTGGGCCCTGCGCAACGGTGCCATCCCGGCCGGCCGGATCATCTCCAACGCCGGCGCCCTGGGGCACAAGCCGGCCACCTCGACCATCAACTGCACGGTGTCCGGGACCATCCAGGACTCCATGGACAACATCCTCGAGAAAGTCCACGAGGCCGGGCTGACGCTCAAGGCCGGCTGCGGCATCGGCTATGAGTTCAGCACCCTGCGCCCGCGCGGCGCCTACGTTTCCGGTGCCGGTGCCTACACCAGCGGGCCGCTGTCGTTCATGGACATCTACGACAAGATGTGCTTCACCGTCAGCTCCGCAGGCGGCCGCCGCGGCGCGCAGATGGGCACCTTCGATGTCAGCCACCCGGACGTCCGCGAATTCATCCGCGCCAAGCGCGAGGACGGGCGCTTGCGCCAGTTCAACCTGAGCCTGCTGATCACCGACCAGTTCATGCAGGCGGTGGAACAGGACGCCGACTGGCCGCTGGTATTCCCGGTGCACGTGAAGGAGCGCGACGAGATCGACCTCGACGACCCCAACGCGGTGGTCTGGCGCGAATGGCCGATCCAGGACGACTACGTCCAGCGCGCCGACGGGCTGGTCGCCTGCAAGGTCTACGGCCAGGTCCGCGCCCGCCACCTGTGGGACATGATCATGGTCTCCACCTACGACTATGCGGAGCCGGGCTTCATCCTCATCGACCGGGTCAACGAACTGAACAACAACTGGTGGTGCGAGGCGATCCGCGCCACCAACCCCTGCGGCGAGCAGCCTCTGCCGCCGTACGGCTCGTGTCTGCTCGGCTCGGTCAACCTCACCTGCTTCGTCGAGCAGCCATTTGGCGACGAGGCGCGCTTCGACTGGGACCGTTTCCGCGAAGTGGTGCGGGTGTTTACCCGGATGCTCGACAACGTGGTGGAAATCAACGGCCTGCCGCTGGAACAGCAACGCCAGGAAATCCTTGGCAAGCGCCGGCATGGCATGGGCTTCCTCGGCCTGGGCTCGACCCTGACCCTGCTCAAGCTGCGCTACGGCAGTCCCGAGGCCTGCGTATTCACCGAGGAAGTGGCGCGGGAAATGGCCCTGGTGGGCTGGGAAGTGGCCCTGGAGCTGGCCAGGGAGAAGGGCCCGGCGCCGATCCTGGCGCAGGACTACGAAGTCACTGCGGAAATGCTTCGCAAGCGTCCGGAAATGGCCGCCGATGGCTATAAGGCCGGCGACCGCATCCGCGGCAGCGTGCTTCACGCCAAGTATTCCCGCTACATGCAGCGGGTCGCCGAACATGCTCCGGAACTGATCGAGGCGTTGGCTGAAACCGGCGCGCGCTTCACCCACCACAGCTCCATCGCGCCGACCGGGACCATCAGCCTGAGCCTGGCCAACAATGCCTCCAACGGTATCGAGCCGAGCTTCGCCCACCATTATTCGCGCAACCTTATCCGCGAAGGCCGCAAGACCAAGGAAAAGGTCGAGGTCTACAGCTACGAGCTGCTGGCCTACCGGACCCTGGTCAACGCCCAGGCCCTGCCGGACAGCGACGACCCGGCGCGACGCCTGCCGGACTACTTCATCACCGCCGACAGCGTCACCCCGGCGCAGCACGTGGACATCCAGGCGGCGGCGCAGAAGTGGGTCGATTCGTCGATCTCCAAGACCGCCAACGTGCCCACCGACTACCCGTTCGAGGACTTCAAGGACATCTACCGCTACGCCTGGCACCAGGGACTCAAGGGCTGCACCACCTTCCGCTTCAATCCCGAGGCGTTCCAGGGCGTGCTGGTCAAGGAGTCCGACCTGGAGAAGACCCGCTACCGCTTCGAACTGGAGGACGGCAGCGTGGTGGAGTTCAAGGGCAACGAGCAGGTCGAGTACGACGGTGAGATCCATACCGCCGCCAACCTCTTCGACGCCTTGAAAGAAGGCTATTACGGCAAGTACTGAGGCCGGGGGAATCGATATGTCAGCAGTCAAGATCACGCAGAAGATCAAGGGCTTCAAGGTCGTCAACGAAGCCGAGGAGCAGGCCCTTGCCGCCGCCGCGGAAGCCGCGTCGGTGGTGCAGATGGACGAGACCCTGGAGCGCCCGGATACCCTGATCGGCGCCACCTACAAGATCAAGTCGCCGCTGTTCGAGCACGCGCTCTACGTGACCATCAACGACATGGTCCTCAATGCGGGCACGGCGCACGAGCAGCGGCGTCCCTTCGAGATCTTCATCAACTCGAAGAACATGGATCATTTCCAGTGGATCGTCGCACTTACCCGCATCATGTCCGCGGTTTTCCGCAAGGGCGGCGACTGTACCTTCCTTGTCGAGGAACTCAAGGCGGTATTCGACCCGCGCGGGGGCTACCTGAAGAAAGGCGGCATCTACATGCCTTCCATCGTCGCCGAGATCGGCGGCGTGCTGGAGCGCCACCTGACGGCCATCGGCCTGTTGCGTGGCCCTGAACTGGACGAGGAACAGCGTCTTTTCCTCGCGGAAAAACGCGCCGCCTACGAGGCCGCCCAGGGCACCAGCAAGGTCGAGCCGGGCGAAGGCTTCCCCGCCGGCGCGCAACTGTGCGGCAAGTGCAACAGCATGGCGGTGGTACAGATGGACGGCTGCGCCACCTGCCTCAACTGCGGACACTCGAAATGTGGGTGAGCACTTGAAAAACGCATGCGTTTTTCAATGCGAACGACCGGCCAGGATGGCCGGGCCGGGGGTGGGCTGAACGACGAAGCCTCGACAGGATGTCGGCTCGGCCTCACTCCGAGACGCCGAACCGCATGGTTTTTGAAGGGCGAACGGCCGCAGGACGGCCGTGCTCCTGTGGTTCCTGCCTACAACGCAAACGGCAAATGAATCTCCACGTTCTGCCGTTGCGCCAGGCGCATCTCGAACTCCGCCGGATCATGGATCAGCACGTCCTGTCCGGCGAACGCCTCGGCGGCGATCAGTCGCGACAGCCAGAAGCGCACGCAGGCGACCCGCAGCATGCTCGGCCAGTGCTCGGCTTCCAGCGCGGTGAACGGCCGGCGGTTGGCGTAGGCGGCGAGCAGGGCGCGGGCGCGGGCCGGGTCCAGGCTGCCGTCGGTATTGGAGCACCAGTCGTTCAGGGTGATCGCCAGGTCGTAGAGCATCCAGCCGGAGCAGGCGTTGTAGAAGTCGATCAGGCCGGCCAGGTGCGGGCCGTCGAACAGCACGTTGTCGCGGAACAGGTCGGCATGCAGGTTGGCGCGCGGCAGCGCTGGACGCTCGGCATCCAGCGCGGCGATCTCCGCCAGGGCCGGGGCGAGCAGGGCGCGGGCCTGTTCCGGTAGTCGCGGGGCGAGGTTGGCACCTTGTTCCAGCATCCAGGGCAGGCCACGGTCGCTCGGGCGTTCGAGGATGCGCCCGCGGGTGGCGGCGTGAAGGTGGCCGAGCAGATCGCCCACTTCCTGGCAGTGGTGGGCGTTCGGCTGCCGCTCGTGGCGGCCGGCCAGGCGCGGTTGCAGCAGCGCCGGCTTGCCTTCGAGACGGCGCAGGGCCTCGCCGTCGCGGGTGCGCAGGGCGTAGGGCACCGGCAGGCCGTCCTCGTGGAGCACGTCGAGCAGTTCGATGAAGAACGGCAGGTCCTGCACCGGGCCGCGCTCGACCAGGGTCAGGACGAACTCGCCGTGTTCCAGGCTGACGAAGAAGTTGCTGTTCTCGGAGCCTTCGGCGATGCCACGGAAATCCCGCAGGCGGCCCAGGTCGTAGGGGGCGAGGAAGGCTTCCAGGGTCGAGCGTTCGAGTGGGGTGAACACCGACATGTCAGCGCGGCCTCGCCAGGTTGGAAATGCACATCACCAGCTGAAGATCTCCCATTGTGGAATCAGCTTGTCCGGCTGGTCGGAGCGAATGAAGTTGCCATCGCTGCCGTCGGCGCGGACCAGGAAATAGGGTTTGCCATGCTTGGGAACCACCTTGATGGCGTAGAGGAAGCCATTCACGCGGTATTCCTGGATGGTCTTGTCGCCCTCCTGGCGGATGGTTACGTCGGGCTCGCCGGAGGGCGCGTCGTCATCCGCCGCCATCGCGACGAGCGGGGCGAACGCCAGCAGTCCGGCGAGCATCAAGCGGTTCAGCGTACGCATGGTAACCTTGCTCCTTTATCGAATCGTCCAGGGTTCATTCTACACGCCCTGGTCTCCGGAAAAGGTTGATTCCCCTCATGAGCCAAGCGCCCCTCGTCCTGGTGGACGGTTCCTCGTACCTGTACCGCGCCTTCCATGCCCTGCCGCCGCTGACCACCTCGACCGGCAAGCCCACCGGTGCGGTGAAGGGCGTGCTGAACATGCTCCTGAGCCTGCGCAAGCAGTACCCGGACAGCCCGTTCGCGGTGGTCTTCGACGCCAAGGGCCCGACCTTCCGCGACGAGCTGTTCGCCGAGTACAAGGCCAACCGGCCGTCGATGCCCGACGACCTGCGGGTCCAGGTCGAGCCGCTGCATGCCAGCGTCCGCGCCCTTGGCCTGCCGCTGCTGTGCGTGGAGGGGGTCGAGGCCGACGACGTGATCGGCACCCTGGCGCGCAGCAGCGCCGCGGCTGACCGCCCGGTGGTGATTTCCACCGGCGACAAGGACATGGCGCAACTGGTCGACGGGCACATTACGCTGGTCAACACCATGACCGGTAGCCGCCTCGACGTGGATGGCGTGAAAGAGAAATTCGGCGTCGGTCCTGAGCTGATCATCGATTTCCTCGCCCTGATGGGCGACAAGGTCGACAACATCCCCGGCGTTCCGGGTGTCGGCGAGAAAACCGCGCTGGGCCTGCTGACCGGTGTCGGTGGCGGCCTGGAGGTGCTCTACGCCAGCCTGGACAAGGTGCCCGAGCTACCGATCCGCGGCGCCAAGGGCTTGCCGGCGAAGCTCGAGGAAAATCGCGAGCAGGCGTTCCTGTCCTATCAACTGGCGACCATCAAGACCGACGTCGAACTGGACGTGGAGATCGACAAGCTGTATCCCGGCGAGCCGCAGCGCGAAGCGCTGATCGCCCTGTACCGCGAGCTGGAGTTCAAGAACTGGCTGGACGACCTCCTGCGCGAGGCCAAGGAGGCCGGCGAGAACGGCGAGGCGGAAACGCCTATCCAGGCCGAGGTCGACTACGACGTGGTGCTCGACCAGGCCGGATTCGACGCCTGGCTGAAGAAGCTGGAGGAGGCCGAGCTGATCGCCTTCGATACCGAGACCACCAGCATCGACGCCCAGCAGGCGCAGGTGGTGGGGGTGTCCTTCGCCGTGAAGGAGGGCGAGGCCGCCTACGTGCCGCTGGCCCACAGCTACATGGGCGTTCCGGAGCAACTGGACCGTGACGCGGTGCTGCGTGCGTTGAAACCGCTGCTGGAGGATCCGAAGAAGCTCAAGGTCGGCCAGCATGCCAAGTACGACATCAATGTCCTGGCCAATGCCAGCACCCCCATCGCGCTGCGGGGCGTAGCCTACGACACCATGCTCGAGTCCTATGTGCTGGACTCCACCGCCACTCGCCACGACATGGACAGCCTGGCCCTGAAGTACCTCGGCCACAGCACCATCCGTTTCGAGGACATCGCCGGCAAGGGCGCCAAGCAACTGACCTTCGACCAGATCGCCATCGAACAGGCCGGGCCCTATGCGGCGGAGGACGCCGACGTGACCCTGCGCCTGCACCAGGCCCTGTGGCAGAAGCTGGAGGCGATCCCGTCCCTGGCCAGGGTCCTGACCGACATCGAGATGCCGCTGGTACCGGTGCTGGCGCGGATCGAGCGCAACGGCGCGCTGGTCGACGCCAACCTGCTGGGCATCCAGAGCCGCGAACTGGGCGAGAAGATGGTCGCCCTGGAGCGCCAGGCATACGACCTGGCAGGGCAGGAATTCAACCTCGGCTCGCCCAAGCAGCTCGGCGCGATCCTCTACGACAAGCTCGGCCTGCCGGTTCTGAGCAAGACCGCGACCGGCCAGCCGTCCACCGCCGAGGCAGTGCTCGCCGAACTGGCCGAGCAGGACTTCGAGCTGCCCAAGGTGATCATGCAGTACCGCTCCATGAGCAAGCTCAAGAGCACCTACACCGACCGCCTGCCCGAGCAGATCAACCCGCGTACCGGACGCATCCATACCTCATACCACCAGGCGGTGGCGGCTACCGGGCGGCTGTCGTCGAGCGACCCGAACCTGCAGAACATCCCGATCCGTACCGCGGAGGGCCGGCGCATCCGCCAGGCGTTCGTCGCGCCGCAGGGCTACAAGCTATTGGCCGCGGACTACTCGCAGATCGAGCTGCGGATCATGGCCCACCTGGCCAAGGACGATGGCCTGCTGGATGCCTTCCGCCACGACCTGGACGTACACCGCGCCACCGCGGCGGAAGTCTTCGGCGTGCCGCTGGAAGACGTCAGCGGCGACCAGCGACGCAGCGCCAAGGCGATCAACTTCGGATTGATCTACGGCATGAGCGCCTTCGGCCTGGCCAAGCAGATCGGCGTCGAGCGCAAGGAGGCCCAGGCCTACATCGACCGTTACTTCGCCCGCTACCCCGGCGTCCTGGCGTACATGGAACGGACCCGCGCCCAGGCCGCGGAGCAGGGCTTCGTCGAAACCCTGTTCGGCCGTCGCCTGTACCTGCCGGAGATCCATTCGAAGAACGGCGCCATGCGCAAGGCCGCCGAGCGCACCGCGATCAACGCGCCGATGCAGGGCACCGCGGCGGACATCATGAAGCGCGCCATGGTCGCTGTGGATAACTGGCTGCAGGAAAGCGGCCTCGATGCCCGGGTGATCCTCCAGGTGCACGACGAACTGGTGCTGGAAGTGCGCGAGGAGCTGGTCGAGCAGGTGTGCGAGGGAATCCGCCCGCTGATGAGCGGAGCGGCGACCCTGGACGTACCGCTGGTGGTCGAGGCGGGTGTCGGTTCGAACTGGGACGAAGCCCACTGATGAACGGTTGCGAGGCCCGTGTGGCGGGCCTTGCGAGCAGGTCCGGAGTGCCCGGTGAGGGTGCCGTGGAAAAGTTTTTCGCGGTGCGCTGAACTTTCCCGTTTTGCCGACAGTCAGAACACACGAATGGCTTCTTGAGCCCTTCGATGCTCCTTTGCAGTGTTTAGTGTTGGCAGATTCCTGGACCCCGCCCTAGCGGTCCGGACTTGAACCCCGAACTTCCCCCTCCCCATACGAAGCTCGGGGTTTTTTTTGCCTGGAATTCAGGCTTCCTCGAACGCCTCTTGTTCCTCGTCCAGCAGGCCCAGCCATTGCGCCAGGACCATTTGCGCCTCGTCGACGCCCTGGCGCTTGGGCGCGGAGAACAGTTGCAGGGTGGCGACGTCGCCCCAGCCTTGCTGGACTTCCCGGCGTACCTTGAGCAGGGCGTTCTTGGCCGCGCCGAAGGCCAGCTTGTCGGCCTTGGTCATCAGTACATGGATCGGTAGCTGGCTGGCCTGGGCCCAATCCAGCATCAGTCGGTCGAAGTCGGTGAGCGGGTGGCGGATGTCCATCATCAGGAACACCCCGGCCAGGCTTGCGCGGCTGCTCAGGTAGGCTTCCAGGTGGCGCTGCCAGTGCTGCTTCAGGGGGATCGGCACCTTCGCGTAGCCGTAGCCGGGCAGGTCCACCAGGCGCCGCGAGTCGTCCAGGGCGAAGAAATTGAGCAGTTGGGTACGTCCCGGGGTTTTCGAGGTGCGCGCCAGGTTGGCGTGAGTGAGGGTGTTCAGCGCGCTCGACTTGCCGGCATTGGAGCGCCCGGCGAAAGCGACTTCCAGGCCTTCGTCGGGGGGGCACTGGTCGACCTGGGCGGCACTGATGAGAAAGCTGGCCTTCTGGCACAGGCCGACGATGGGGTTCTTCTCTGACATGGGTTATCCACAGGGGTGCGACTCGGTGTCGCGGGGGGCTGTTTCGTTTCCGTTTCGGTATCGGAAGTATATAATGCCGCGGATTTTGTGTGCGCTTTATCCCCCAGGGTCGAGCGCGCGCGGGAACGGACAGAGCATTTTCCGCGCGGTAGAACGCGGGCGTTCCCCCTGATGAGGACGATCATGAAGAAACTGCTGCTCGCAGCGACAGTCGTTGCGGTGGCCGTTACGGCGCAGGCGGCGCAGGACCCGGAAGCAGTGTTCAACCGGACCTGTGGCGCGTGTCACGACGGCCAGCTGCCGATGGCGCCGAAAAAGGGCGACCATGCCGCCTGGGAGCCGCGGCTGGCCAAGGGCATGCCGACCCTGGTCCAGCATGTGACCAACGGATTCAACGCCATGCCGCCCCGCGGCCTGTGCACCGACTGCAGTGCCGAAGACTACCAGGCAACCATCCAGTGGATGGTGAAGAAGTAGCCGAAGCCCACTATCTTTCACCCTTAGCCGTAATTGGATTAGCTGATGAACAAACTTCTCGTGAGTCTGCTGTTGACCCTGGGTCTGACCGGCCTTGCCCATGCCGCTGGCGATGCCGCCGCGGGCCAGGCGAAAGCCGCGGTGTGCGGCGCCTGTCACGGTGCGGATGGCAACAGCCCGGCGCCGAACTTCCCGAAACTGGCCGGCCAGGGCGAGCGTTACCTGCTCAAGCAGATGCATGACATCAAGGACGGCAAGCGTACCGTGCTGGAAATGACCGGGCTGCTGACCAACCTCAGCGACCAGGACCTGGCCGACATCGCCGCCTACTTCGCCAGCCAGAAGATGAGCGTCGGCATGGCCGATCCGAACCTGGTGGCCCAGGGCGAAGCGCTGTTCCGCGGCGGCAAGATCGCCGAAGGCATGCCGGCCTGCACCGGTTGCCATTCCCCGAGCGGCGTCGGCATCGCAACCGCCGGTTTCCCGCACCTGGGCGGCCAGCACGCGACCTACGTGGCCAAGCAGCTGACCGACTTCCGCGAAGGCACCCGCACCAACGACGGCGACACCAAGATCATGCAGTCCATCGCCGCCAAGCTGTCGAACAAGGACATCGCCGCGATTTCCAGCTACATCCAGGGTCTGCACTGATCGCTGCGTAGCACGGCAAAAAAGATGTATGAAAAAGGGTGGCCTCGGCTGCCCTTTTTTGCGCCCGCCATCGCTACAATGCTGGAACCCGTGACCGCTCCCCCCGGTCGAACTGACCGGGCCGAACCCGGCCGGAGAGCGGCACTGACCTCGCCTAGGAGTGAACGATGCGTAACCTGATTCTCACCGCCATGCTGGCCATGGCCAGCCTGTTCGGCATGGCCGCCCAGGCCGACGACTATACCGCCGGCAAGGAATACGTCGAGCTGAGCAGCCCGGTGCCGGTGTCCCAGCCGGGCAAGATCGAAGTGGTGGAACTGTTCTGGTATGGCTGCCCGCATTGCTACGCGTTCGAGCCGACCATCGTGCCGTGGAGCGAGAAGCTGCCGGCAGATGTCCATTTCGTGCGCCTGCCTGCCCTGTTCGGCGGTATCTGGAACGTCCATGGGCAGATGTTCCTGACCCTGGAAAGCATGGGCGTCGAGCATGACGTACACAACGCCGTGTTCGAGGCGATCCACAAGGAGCACAAGAAGCTCGCCACTCCGGAAGAAATGGCCGATTTCCTCGCCGGCAAGGGCGTGGACAAGGAAAAATTCCTGAGCACCTATAATTCCTTTGCCATCAAGGGCCAGATGGAAAAGGCCAAGAAGCTGGCGATGGCCTACCAGGTCACCGGCGTACCGACCATGGTGGTCAATGGCAAATACCGCTTCGACATCGGCTCCGCCGGTGGTCCGGAGGAAACCCTCAAGCTGGCCGACTACCTGATCGAGAAAGAGCGCGCAGCGGCCAAGAAGTAGGCAAGGTGATTCGGCATGTTGCGCCGCTGGCAGCGTGAACCTCGGGTCGCAGGTAGCTGCGACCCGCGAGTGAACCCCTCCTGTGACGATTCGCGGGAGCTGCCCGACGACGGCCGCCTGCGCCTTCTCAGCTTCAACATCCAGGTCGGTATCAGCACCGAGCGCTACCGCCACTACCTGACCCGCGGTTGGCAGCACCTGCTGCCCCACGCGGGGCGGGCGACCAACCTGAAGCGGATCGGCGAACTGCTCGCCGACTACGACCTCGTCGCCCTCCAGGAAGCCGACGGCGGCAGCCTGCGTTCCGGCTACGTCAATCAGGTCGAGCACTTGGCCCAGTTGGGGGCGTTCCCCTACTGGTACCAGCAGCTCAACCGCAACCTCGGGCGTATCGCCCAGCACAGCAACGGCCTGCTCAGCCGCTGGCGGCCGACCCTGCTGGAAGATCATCCGTTGCCCGGTCCGCCGGGACGCGGCGCGATCTTCGTGCGCTTTGGCGAAGGCGCCGACGCGCTGGTGGTAGTGATGATGCATCTCGCTCTCGGCGCTCGCACCCGCACCCGCCAGCTCGCCTATATCCGCGAGCTGATCGGCGACTACCGCCACCAGGTGCTGATGGGCGACATGAACACCCACGCCGTCGATCTTCTGGAAAACTCGCCCCTGCGCGACCTCGGCCTGATGGCGCCGCAGGTCGAGGCGACGTTTCCCAGCTGGCGGCCGCAGCGCAATCTCGATCACATCCTGCTCAGTTCCGATCTCGCTCTCGAGCGGGTCGACGTGCTCGACCAGCCGATCTCCGACCATCTGCCGGTATCGGTGGAGATTCGCCTGCCGGACAACCTGCGCGACAAGGCCTTGGTCGTGCGCGGGGATGCCGGGAGTCCGCCATGAGTCGCGACGACGTCCAGCGCTGGAAAGACAAGTACCTGGAGAACATCGAGCAGCAGGAGCGCCTGCAACGGCGCTGGGATGCCCGGATCGACCTGCTGCGTCGCGGCCTGGTGCGTAGCAGTCTGGCGGCCGAAGGCAGCGACAAGGCGGTCGACCAGTGCATGAAGGAGCTGCGCGAGATCCTCCGTCGCGACGACATGGACGCCGGCCTGTCGGGCCTGATTCCGCGCCTGGAAAAGGCCGTGCTCGACTCCGAACAGCGCCGCCAGCAACGCACCCAGCAGAACATCGATGCTCTCGGCGAACTGGCCCAGCAGTTGCTGGCCCTGGACCTGCCGCGGGAACTGCGCAAGCCGCTGAAGCAGTTCGCCCGCGATATCGAGGAGCGCGCCCGGCAGTCGCGCGAGATTCCGATCCTGCTCAGCGAGCTGAGCAGGCTGCAACGCCAGGCGCTGGCCGAGCGCAAGGGCGGCGATGCCGAAGACGGTCGCCCGAGCCTGTTGCAACGCCTGTTCGGCGGCAAGGAGTCGGAAACCGCCGCGGAGCCGAGCGCATCGGTGCCGTCCGTTGTGGCGGCAAGCAATACACCGATCCAACCGGCGGCGGCCGCGCCGTCCCTGCCGGTCGCCGAGCACGACGAGGCGCCAGGCGGTCCGCCGCAGCCGTTGCCCGCCCGCACGGTCGCCGCCATCGAAAGCGCGCCAGCGGGTTGGGTCGGGGTCGCCGAGCGTGGCGAGCCGAACCAGATCCTGCTGGATGAGCCCCGGGAAATCTGGCTCGACAGCCTGCCGCTACCGGCCGGCCTGAGCTTTAGCGAGACGCTGGAAGAAGCGGGTGCGGAGCCGTCGCCCGCAATGCCGGCGGACGTTGAAAGCGCGCCCGAAGCTCCGGCCACTCCTGTGGATAACCTCGACGGGCAGGCGGTAGACGAGGCCTACGAACTGCCGCCGCCGATACCGGAGCCCGGCTACAGCGCGGTGGCGCCGCACATCGAGGCCAGCCTGCTGCGGCTGCTCGACGGCCTGTCCCTGCCGAGCAGCCACCAGCCCCAGGCCGAGGCGCTGCGGGAGCGGATCGATGGCAGCCTGAACTGGTATGAGCTGGTGCCGGTACTCGACGACCTGGCGGTGCTGGTGCTGTCCCTGGCGGACAGTGGCCAGCGCGACTTCGAGGAATACCTGCGGCAACTCAACGAGCGCCTGGAAAGCTTCCTCGGCCACCTGGGCGACGCCCACGCCGGCTATACCGACGTGCTGGACAACGCGCGCGGCTTTGACCAATCGCTGCGTGAGCAGGTCAGTGGCCTGCAGGCCAGCGTGCAGCAGGCGACCGACCTGAACAGCCTCAAGCTGGCGGTGGACAGCCGGCTGAACGGCCTGCTTGCCTCCATGGACGAACACCAGCGCGAACAGGCCGAGCACGAACAGGAGGTGTCCGGCCGCCTGCAGGCGCTGATGGAGCGGGTCAACAGCATGGAGCAGGATGCCAAGGCGTTCCACAGCCACCTGGAGGACCAGCGACAGAAAGCCCTGACCGATCCGCTGACCGGCCTGCCCAACCGCGCGGCGCTCAGCGAGCGCCTGGAACAGGAAGTGGCGCGCCGGCACCGGGACGGCGGCGATCTGCTGCTGGCGGTGCTGGACATCGACCACTTCAAGCGGATCAACGACGACTTCGGCCACCTGGCCGGGGACAAGGTGCTGAAGATCATTGCCGGCGAATTGCGCAAACGGTTGCGCCAGGCCGATTTCATCGCCCGTTTTGGCGGCGAGGAGTTCGTCGTCCTGCTCCCGGCCACGTCCCTGGAAGCCGGCCGGCAACTGCTCGAACGGCTGCGCGCGGCGATCGCCGCCTGTCCGTTCCATTTCAAGGGCGAGCCCCTGAGCATCACCTGTTCCGCCGGCATCACCGCGTTCGAAGGCAACGAGGCCGGCGAAGCGGTTTTCGAGCGTGCCGACCAGGCGCTGTATCGAGCCAAGCGCGCCGGCCGGGACCGCCTGGAAGTGGCCTGAAGGGCGACCAGCGCACATTCCGACGACTCGGGACGGGCTCGCCTGCAGGTGTTGCCGCGGCTCGCTAGAATGGTCCCGCCCGGTAGAATGACCGGCTGTCCCGCTCTGGAAACTCCCATGGATATGTTCGGCGTCGCCGTCCTGATCTTTCTGGTCACCGACCCCTTCGGCAACATCGCCGTGTTCCTCGCCGCGCTGAAAGGCGTCGCCCCCGGGCGCCGCTTGCGCGTGGCGTTTCGCGAGCTGGCCTTCGCCCTGGGCCTGCTGCTCTTCCTCACCCTCGGCGAGCACATCCTCAGCGGCCTCGGCCTGTCCCGCGAGGCGACCGGGATCGCGGGTGGCATCATCCTGTTCGTGATCGCCATGCGCCTGATCTTCCCGTCGCCCCAAGGGCTGCTCGGCGAAGTGCCCGACGGCGAGCCGCTGCTGGTACCCCTGGCCACCCCGGCGGTGGCCGGGCCCTCGGCGCTGGCGATGCTGATCACCCTGCGCACCACCTTCGACGGTCCGCTGTGGGAGCTTTACCTGGCGGTGGTGCTGGCCTGGGCCGCTACTGCGCTGATCCTGCTGCAGGCGGCGTTCCTCCAGCGTTTCCTCGGCCCGCGCGGGCTGACCGCTATCGAGCGCCTGGCCGGCATGCTGCTGATCATGCTCAGCGTCGATATGCTGTTGGACAACCTGCGCAGCGTGTTGCACATCGCCGCCTGACCGCGCTGCCCATTTTTTTCGGAGTCATCATGCGTTCGTTCGTTCTACTGGCTTTCACCCTGTCGCTGCTGGCCGGCTGCTCCAGCGGCCCGCGCCTGAACACCGACTACACCTCGGCGAACCAGGACAGCCGCGTCCAGTTCATCGTCCTCCACTACACCTCCACCGATCTGCCGCATTCGCTGGGCATCCTCACCCACGGCGGCGTCAGCGCGCACTACCTGATCGGCGACGACGAGCCGGCCACCGTCTACCGCCTGGTGGATGAGAACCGCCGCGCCTGGCACGCCGGGGTCAGTGAATGGCAGGGCCGGACCTGGCTGAACGCCACCTCGATCGGCATCGAGATCGTCAACCAGGGCTATCGCGATACACCCCAGGGGCGGGTCTGGTATCCGTTCAGCGAAGCACAGATCCAGGCGCTGATCCCCCTGCTGAAGGACATCGCCAAGCGCCACGGCATCACCCCGGACCGGATCATCGGACACAGCGATATCGCGCCGGGCCGCAAGGTCGATCCGGGTCCGCTGTTCCCCTGGAAGCGCCTCGCCGACGCCGGCCTGGTGCCCTGGCCGAAGCCCGGCGAATTGGCGCGCCGGCTCGCCGAACTGAACGGCCAGCTGCCGGATGTGCGCTGGTTCCAGCAGCAGTTGGCGCGGCACGGTTACCTGGTGCCGCAGACCGGCGAGCTGGAGAAGGACACCCGCGACGTCATCGGCGCTTTCCAGATGAAATACCGTCCGGCCCGCTTCGATGGCGAGCCGGACCTGGAAACCGCCGCCCTGCTGCTGGCGGTGCCGACTTCCTGAGGCCTGTGGAAAAGCCTGCCGGGAGCGGGCCCGGTCACACCGGCAGCAGCATGTAGAAGCGCGCGCCCTGGCCCGGTTGCGAGCGCACCGCGATGCGCCCGCCATGCAGCTGGATGATTTCCTTGCACAGCGCCAGGCCGAGGCCGGCGCCGCCCTTCTTGCGTCCGACCTGGACGAAAGGCTCGAAGATCCGTCCTTGCTGGCTGAAGGGAATGCCTTCGCCATTGTCTTCCACCGCGATCAGCACCCGGTCGCCCTGGCGCCGGGCCTGCAGGTGGATCTGCCCGCCTTCGCTGCTATGGCGCAGGGCGTTTTCCAGCAGGTTGTCGATCACCCGCTCGATCTGCAGGCGATCGAGCTGCAGGCGCGGCAGTTCATCGCCCAGCTCCAGTTGCAGCGAGACCCGGCGGGCCTCGCCCTTGGGAATGAAACGCTGCTGCGCCTGGGTGAGCAGGTCGACGAGGTCGCAGGAAGCCAGTTCGAGCTTCTGCATGCCGGTCTGGTAGCGCGAGAAGTTCAACAGGTCGTTGATCAGCAGGACCAGCCGCGACATCTCTTCGTCCACCGTCTGGATCAGGTCCGCTTCCCGTGACTCCGCGGGGAAGTCCAGGCGTTCGCGGAGCAGGCTGAAGGCCATCTGCATGCCGGTCACCGGCGTACGCAGTTCGTGGGAGGCGCGCAGGACGAATTCGCTGCGGACCCGTTCGAAGGCGCGCTGCTCGGTCACGTCGCGGACCACCAGCACCGCGCCGACGCTATGCCCGCCGGGATGGGTGACCGGATACAGCGACCAGGCCAGCAGGCGCGACTCGCCGGCGACGTCCACCACCAGGTCGGGCATCGCCTCGTCCTGGACTTCGCCGAGCAGGGCCTTTTCCACCGCCTCCTGGACATCGACATCGCTGAGTATTTCGTCGATCCGCTTGCCATGGGGGTCGTTGGAGACGAACAGCTGGCGGATCGCGACCGGGTTGGCGTGTTCGATGCGTCCCTGGTTGTCGAAGATCACCAGGCCGTCGTCGATGCTGTCGAGTACCGCCTGCAGGCGCCGCTCGCCGGAAAGCACCTCTTCGACGCTGGTCTTGCGATACTGCCGCAGGGCCTCGGCCATCAGGCCGAAACGCCGGGTCAACTGGCCGACCTCGGCGACGTTGGTCATCGGCAGGGTCACGTCGAAATCGCCTTCGCCGATCCTGTCCGCCGCCCGCGCCAGGGTTTCGATCGGCGCGCCGAAGCGCCGGGCGATGCTGTGGGCGGTGACGAAACCGATCAGCAGGATGGCGACGCCCACCAGGCCAAGCAGGCCGGCGACCAGGTAGGCACGATGGCGGGCGCTGGTCTCGGCTTCGCTGATGCCGGCCAGCGCCAGTTGCTGCAGGTCCTGCAAACGCAGGCGCAGGCCATTGAAGGCTTCGCTGAAGCCGTCGTTGTCGGCCATGGGCGCCTCGAGCAGGGCCGGGGTGTGCGCCTGCAGTTGCAGGTAGGGGTCGCGGACGCCATCCAGGGCGGCCTGCTCGGCGCTGTCGACGGTATTCGCCCGGCCCTGTTCCAGGACTCGTCGGAAGTCGTTTTGCGAGCGCTCCAGGGCCTGCCCGTCGGGGGTTTCGCGGAGCAGTATGACCAGCTGGTCGCCGAGCAACTGGCGCAGTTGCTGGCTCACCTCGATGGTCGCGTAGTGGTGCGACATCCGTTGTTCCTGGGCGCGGCCGAGCTGCATCACGCTGAACAGCCCGAGCAGCAGGCCGAACAGCGAGACGGTGATCAGCGCGGAAATGCTGAGGAACAACCGGGTCCGGAGCTTCATCGGCAGCGGCATGCTCATAGGCCGTACTGCTTGCGCTTCCGGTACAGGGTCGAGGCATCGATACCGAGGGTCTTGGCGGCCTGGTCGAGGGTCGCGCTGGAGGCCATCACCGCCGTGATATGGGCTTTCTCCAGGTCTTCCAGGCTCAGCGATTCGCCGATCCGCGGCGCGCTGCTGGCAGATTGCGCAGCGCTGAAACCGAGGTGGTCGACATCCACCAGTTCCTGGTTGCAGATGATGCTGGCGCGTTCGATCACGTTGCGTAGCTCGCGTACGTTGCCCGGCCAGGGGTATTGCCGCATGGCCTCGCGGGCGGCTTCGCTGAAGCCGCGGGCGGGGCGGCCGTAGTCCTTGACGAAGCGGGCGAGGAAACGTTCGGCCAGGCCGAGGATATCCTCGGCGCGTTCGCGCAGGGGAGGCAGGTTGAGCACGATCACGTTGAGGCGGTAGAGCAGGTCCTCGCGGAACTGGCCCTGGGCGACCATCGCGCCCAGGTCGCGGTTGGTCGCGGCAAGGATGCGTACGTCGGCGCGGCGGGTCACCGGATCGCCGACGCGTTCGTATTCCTTGTCCTGGATGAAGCGCAGCAGCTTGGGTTGCAAGGTCAGCGGGAAGTCGCCGATCTCGTCGAGGAACAGGGTGCCGCCGTCAGCCTGGCTGACCCTGCCCAGGGTGCTTTCGGTGGCACCGGTGAAGGCGCCGCGACTGTGCCCGAACAGTTCGCTTTCCATCAGTTCGGCGGTCAGCGACGGGCAGTTGATGGTGACCTGGGGCTTCTTCGCGCGTTTGCTCCAGGTGTGGATGGCGCGTGCCAGTTCGCCCTTGCCGGAGCCGGATTCGCCGAGGATGAGGATGTTGGCGTCGGTCGCCGCTACCTGGCGCGCGGTCTCCAGTACCGCGGCCATGGCCGGGCTGTGCGATTCCAGGCCGTCGCCCTGGCGGCGCACTTCGTCCTCCAGGGCCTCCAGGCGCGCGGTCAGTTGGCGCACCTCCAGTTGCTTGGCGGCGGCCAGGCGCAGTTGGTCCGGGCTGCAGGGCTTGACCAGGTAATCCACCGCGCCGGCCTGCATGGCGTCGACCGCGGTATCCACCGCCGAATGCGCGGTGACGATCACCACGCGCATCCATGGCGCCTGGACGCGCATCTGGGCGAGAACGTCGAGCCCGTTGTCTTCGCCCAGGCGCAGGTCGAGGAAGCACAGGTCGAATACCTGGCGCTGCAACAGGGCCTCCGCCTGCGGCGCGCTGCTGGCGGTGGCCACGCTGTAGCCTTCGTCTTCGAGGCAATAACGGAAAGTGCGCAGGATCGCCGACTCGTCATCGACCAGCAGGATGCGCCCCTGTTTTTCGGAAGTGGTTTCCATCGTTGCTTTTTATCCTCTAGGGAATTCACTGCCATTCGGCTTCTGGGTTAGTCCCCGGAAAGCCCATGCAAGTTGCAGAGCGCCCCGCCGCCCATCCGGGCGGCCAGGGCGGCGTGCAACCTGCCGATGTCTGTTCTTGGGTTTTCGGGAAGCCGTGGCGGCTCCACGGATGGCTCCGGGTAGCAGGTGCCGGGTCGCTTCCCTGTTGCATGTGACAGCGTACCGCGCCGATCGTGCAAAACGCCCGGAATAATTTGTCGCGTCGTGCAGGATGAACTGCGCAGACTACCTGGGTTGTTTTATAACTTATTGAATTAAAAGTGTTTTTATTTTTCAGAAAGGCTGGCATGCGGCGTGCAATGAGGTAGTCACGGTCTCCCTGAAGAAAAAATGGACACAGGCCGGTTCGCTACCCCGATGGGCCTGGCCCCGAGGCGGTACCGACAGTTCCGAAGGCACACAGGAGAAAACATCATGCTTAGTTGGGCTATCACCTTTCTGATCATCGCCATCATCGCTGCCGTCCTCGGGTTTGGTGGCATCGCAGGTGCCGCCACCGGAATCGCGAAGATCCTCTTCGTGCTGTTCCTGGTGCTCTTCGTGGTCTCGTTCTTCTTCGGACGCCGTCGCGGCTAGCCGGATGCCAAGGAGAAAGCGATGCGACTCATGCGTAACCTGATGAACGCACTGCTGCTCGGTGCCGCCGCCAGTTCGCTGGCGGTGGCGGCCGACAGGGACGGCGAATACCGCCTGAACGAACTGCAGAGCACCGATGCCGGATACCGCAAGGCCTGGCAGAACCTGGTGGAAGACGAGAGCCGCTTGCCCGACTGGGTGATGAATCTTTCGGGAACCGCTACGCCGATGCATGCCGTCGACGACCAGGGCGACAAGTATCTGGTTGGCGGTCTCTGCGAGAAGTCCGATTGCAAGGGCCAGCGCCTGCTGGTCGCCTTCGATTGGGACAAGAGTCATGCCTACGGGCTCTACGTGCAGGTGCCCGAAGGGCTGCCGCAGGACAAGTCGCCGAGCAAGCACGCCAGCTTTCGCTGGCTGGGCAAGCCGGAACCGGCGGTACAGAAGATCCTCGACGAACAACTCAAGGCCGATCCGAACTGGTACTGAGGCGGAACGGGCTTGCGTGACACCGCCCCGCCCGCAGCGGGGCATGGCCAGGGGACCGGGATGCGCTGGGTGAGGTCGATCCGGCGGGTTCCAGGGGTACAGGGAGTACCTCCTTCGGGGTCGGGCCAGGCGAAAACGCGCCGGAGGGGAGCCACCGATGTCTCGCTGCCTTCCGGCGCGCTTCTATATATAGAAGGGGTACGATGCTCCGCCGTCCGGCGGAGCGTCGGCTTCCGCAGCGATACTCCGCGAACTTCCCTGATATCGATCAATGCCTGTGGATGGCGGAGTCGTTTTACAATCGACCGCCCGCGCGTTCCGAGGCGCCCTCCCAGAAGGGCTTTACCGCGCGGTTATCCACAGAATGCCGCTTATCCACAGCCGGCGATGGCGTGCCGGACGGCGTTGCGTGTCCTGCGACCATCCATCGCAGCGATGATGAGCGACTTTCAACTTCCCAGGATGGGCACGTGGCTCCCGGGCCTTGCACGGAGTGCCTTCCGCTCCCTGTTCTTGTACGAAAATCAAGGGCAATTTCCTGTGGGACGGACGTTTCATTAGTGATTTCTCATGCCGATTCGGCATGGGGCAGTCACTTACGGCATTAGACGGGGTAGGGGAGCGCATGAATCATTGCGCCCTTTCGCCTGTCGGGAGCGACTCTCCCGTTGGAGCGACTCCCGACTTCCACAAGAATTAAGGGTGACGAAACATGGGTAAAGCCAAGCTAAGCCTCGCCTGGCAGATCGTGATCGGTCTGGCACTCGGTATCGCCGTCGGCGCAGTGCTCAACCATTTCAGCGCCGAAAAGGCCTGGTGGATCGCCAACGTGCTGCAACCGGCCGGCGACATCTTCATCCGTCTGATCAAGATGATCGTGGTGCCGATCGTGATTTCCTCGCTGGTGGTCGGCATCGCCGGCGTCGGCGACGCGAAGAAGCTTGGCCGCATCGGCCTGAAGACCATCATCTACTTCGAGATCGTCACCACCGTCGCCATCGTCGTCGGCCTGCTGCTGGCCAACCTGTTCCAGCCCGGCACCGGCATCGACATGAGCACCCTGGGTACCGTGGACATTTCCCAGTACCAGAAGACCACCCAGGAAGTGCAGCATGACCATGCGTTCATCGCGACCATCCTCAACCTGATTCCCTCCAACGTCTTCGCCGCCATCGCCCGTGGCGAGATGCTGCCGATCATCTTCTTCTCGGTGATGTTCGGCCTTGGCCTGTCGAGCCTGCCCAACGACCTGCGCGAGCCGCTGGTGAAGGTGTTCCAGGGCGTTTCCGAGACCATGTTCAAGGTCACCCACATGATCATGAAGTACGCCCCTATCGGTGTCTTCGCCCTGATCGCGGTGACCGTCGCCAACTTCGGCTTCGCCTCGCTGCTGCCGCTGGCCAAGCTGGTGATCCTGGTCTACGTGGCCATCGTCTTCTTCGCCCTGGTGGTGCTGGGCCTGATCGCGCGGATGTTCGGCTTCTCGATCATGCGCCTGATCCGCATCTTCAAGGACGACCTGGTCCTCGCCTATTCCACCGCCAGCTCGGAAACCGTGCTGCCGCGCATCATCGAGAAAATGGAAGCCTACGGCGCGCCGAAGGCGATCAGCAGCTTCGTGGTGCCCACCGGCTACTCCTTCAACCTCGATGGCTCGACCCTGTACCAGAGCATCGCGGCGATCTTCATCGCGCAGCTCTACGGCATCGACCTGTCCATCGGCCAGCAGATCATGCTGGTGCTGACCCTGATGGTGACCTCCAAGGGTATCGCCGGCGTGCCGGGCGTATCCTTCGTGGTGCTGCTCGCCACCCTGGGCAGCGTCGGCATCCCGCTCGAGGGCCTGGCCTTCATCGCCGGCGTGGACCGCATCATGGACATGGCGCGCACCGCCCTCAACGTGATCGGCAATGCCCTCGCGGTGCTGGTCATCTCCAAGTGGGAAGGCATGTACGACGCGGCCAAGGGCCAGCGCTACTGGGATTCGCTGCCGCACCTGCGGCAGGCGGTCGGCGAAGCCAAGGGCAAGCAGGCCACCCTCGAATAAGGCGGCTTCCCGCCCAGGAGGCCCCGGCATCGTCCGGGGCCTCGGCGTTTCTGGCGCCGGCACCGCCTGCGCCGCTATCATCCGCGCAACGCGGGGGATTCTGAATGCTGAACGGCTTGTGGTTGGGTTTTTTCCTGGTGGCGGCGGCGAGTGCGCTGGCGCGCTGGTTGATCGGCGGCGATGCGACGGTGTTCGCGGCGATGGTGGAGAGCCTGTTCGCCATGGCCAAGCTGGCGGTCGAGGTGATGGTCCTGCTGTTCGGCACCCTGACGCTCTGGCTCGGTTTCCTGCGCATCGCCGAGAAGGCCGGGCTGGTGGAGCGCCTGGCGGTGCTGCTCGGACCGCTGTTCCGCCGGCTGATGCCGGAAGTGCCGCCGGGGCATCCGGCGATCGGCCTGATCACCCTGAACTTCGCCGCCAATGGCCTGGGTCTGGACAACGCCGCCACGCCGATCGGCCTGAAGGCGATGAAGGCGTTGCAGGAGCTCAATCCCAGCAGCACCACCGCGAGCAATGCGCAGATCCTCTTCCTGGTGCTCAACGCCTCGTCCCTGACCCTGCTGCCGGTGACTATCTTCATGTACCGCGCGCAGCAGGGCGCGGCCGATCCGACCCTGGTATTCCTGCCGATCCTCCTGGCCACCAGCGCCTCGACCCTGGCCGGCCTGTTGTCGGTGGCGCTGATGCAGCGCCTGCGCTTGTGGGACCCGGTGGTGCTGGCCTACCTGATCCCCGGCGCGTTGCTGCTGGCCGGCTTCATGGCGGTGCTCGGCACGCTCTCGGCCACCGCGCTGGCGCAGCTGTCCTCGCTGCTGGGCAACCTGACGCTGTTCAGCCTGATCGTGCTGTTCCTGATCGTCGGCGCGCTGAAGAAGGTGCCGGTCTACGAGAGCTTCGTGGAGGGGGCGAAGGAAGGTTTCGACGTCGCCAGGAACCTGTTGCCGTACCTGGTCGCAATGCTTTGCGCGGTTGGCGTGTTGCGCGCCTCCGGGGCGCTGGAAGTGGTACTCGGCGGGATACGCTGGGCGGTCGAGGGGCTGGGTTGGGACAGCCGCTTCGTCGAAGCGCTGCCCACCGCGCTGGTCAAGCCGTTCTCCGGCAGCGCGGCGCGGGCGATGCTGCTGGAGACCATGCAGACCCACGGCGTCGACAGTTTCCCGGCGCTGGTCGCCGCCACCGTGCAGGGCAGTACCGAGACCACCTTCTACGTGCTCGCCGTCTATTTCGGCTCGGTCGGCCTGCAGCGCGCGCGCCACGCGGTGGGCTGCGCGCTGACCGCGGACCTGGCCGGGGTCATCGCCTCCATCGCCGTGTGCTACTGGTTCTTCGCCTGAGGTCGCCAGGCTTCGACGTCACTGGGTGACGTCGAAGCGCAGGGTGCCGATCATCTGTCCGGCCTCGGTGAGTACCTTCACCTGCCAGTGGCCGACCGGGTCGCCGGGGAAGTTCTGCTTGTGGGTCCAGGCCCGGTAGCCCTCCTTGCGGCCGCCGTGGATATCCAGGGCGATGCGGTCGAACTCCTTCCCGTTGAACATCCACACGTGATAGATGCGCTCGTCGAGGCCGCGCGGCGCGTTGATCGCGGTATAGGCGAACAGGCCCTGGCTGCGCAACTGGGCGGCGCCGACCTGCTCCAGGCTGTCGCCGGGCGTGCGGCTCTGGTCGTCGAACTGGCTGCTCACCGCCACTTCGGTCAGCCACAGGGTGGCCGGCGGTACCCAGGTGCGGCCGAACCATCCGGCCAGGCCCACCGCCAGGGTCAGGCCGAGAAGCAGGAAGCCGCGCCACCAGTGCTGTAGCGGGAAGGTCACGAGCAGGCTGGGGAAGGACAGCACGACGGCGATGCCCAGCGACAACCGGTAGCTTTCCGGGGTGGTCAGGTGCAGCAGGATCGGCAGCGAGGTCAGCAACACCGCGAACAGGGTCAGGGTGTGGTAGGCGAGGAACACCCAACGACGCCTGGACAGCCAGCGATAGTAGAGCGGATCGGTGATGGAGATCAGCGCCGCGGCGGCCAGCGTCCCTGTGAACAGCGCCTGCCCGCTGTTCCAGGTGGTGGTGATGAGAAAGAACGGGAGGACGAAGAACAGGCTTTCCTGGTGGATCAGTTGGGTCGCGTAGCGCAGCAGCGGCGCCGGGATCTCCCAGCCGAAGCGGCGGGCGAAGGTCTCCCGCAGGAGGTTCTCGAGGATCAACCAGACCCAGCTGACCAGCATGATGATCGCCAGCACCTGGGCGAAGCCCTTCTGCCGGTCGACCATGATGAAACTGAACACGCCCGAACAGAAGCCGAACAGGGCGATGGTGCGCGGATAGCGGGCCATCAGGCCGCCGACCAGGGCGATCAGTTGCTCCAGGCGGGCCTTGAGGACGGGGCGTTGTTGGTTGGGCATGGGGACCAGCGGGTTCTCGATCGGAGCTGCTCGGCCAGCCGGCCGGGGCGCGCAGCATAACCCCGGCCGGGTTTCCTGGGTATGAACGAAGGACAGCTGCCGCGTGGCGAATGTTTCCTTCGCCCGACAGAGGCTCCGCTCTCCTTTCTGGAGGTCGACCAGGGAAAAAAGCGTCGCTTTCCCGACCGATGGTCGCGAAGCTTTCGACAGCCTTTCAAACCCCTTCAATTCGCACCTTTCGGGCAATTTTAGATTGTTCGACAGCAGTTTTTACACATATGGTTACAACTCGGTCGATGGATGACGTACCCGCCTGCGTGGCCATCGACGCCGCCATGGACCGCTTCCCCGTGTCTGCCTGAGTGTGTGTCCCATGGCCTCTAATAAATCCAAAGGTGTCGCCATTTTCCGTGTGGTCAGTGGCAACTTCCTCGAGATGTACGACTTCATGGTGTATGGCTTCTACGCCACCGCCATCGCCAAGACCTTCTTCCCCGGCGACAACCCGTTCGCCTCCCTGATGCTGTCCCTCGCCACCTTTGGCGCCGGCTTCCTGATGCGGCCGCTGGGTGCGGTGTTCCTGGGCGCCTACATCGATCGCCACGGCCGCCGCCAGGGCCTGATCATCACCCTCGGCCTGATGGCCATGGGCACCCTGCTGATCGCCTTCGTTCCCGGCTATGCCACGCTGGGCGTGGCGGCGCCGTTGCTGGTGCTGTTCGGCCGGCTCCTGCAGGGTTTTTCCGCCGGCGTCGAGCTGGGAGGGGTTTCGGTCTACCTGTCGGAGATCGCCACGCCAGGACGCAAAGGCTTCTTCGTCAGTTGGCAGTCGGCCAGCCAGCAGGTCGCGGTGGTCTTCGCCGGCCTGCTCGGCGTGCTCCTCAACCAGTGGCTGAGCCCGCAGGACATGGGCGAATGGGGCTGGCGCGTGCCGTTCTTCATCGGCTGCCTGATCGTTCCGGCGCTGTTCGTCATCCGTCGCTCGCTGGAGGAAACTCCGGAGTTCGAGGCGCGCACCCACCGACCGTCGCTGTCGCAGGTGCTGCGCTCCATCGGGCAGAACTTCGGCGTAGTGCTGGCCGGTACCGCGATGGTGGTGATGACCACCGTATCGTTCTACCTGATCACCGCCTACACGCCGACCTTCGGCAAGAACGAACTGCAACTGTCGGACCTCGACAGCCTGCTGGTGACCATGTGCATCGGCCTATCCAACTTCATCTGGCTGCCGGTGATGGGCGCGTTCTCCGACCGCATCGGGCGCAAGCCATTGTTGCTGGGTGCCTCCGCGCTGGCACTGCTGACCGCCTACCCGGCGCTGTCCTGGCTGGTCCGCGAGCCGAGTTTCGCCGGCCTGCTCGGCGTCGAGTTGTGGCTGTCGTTCCTCTACAGCAGCTACAACGGCGCGATGGTGGTGGCGTTGACCGAGGTGATGCCGGCGGACGTGCGCACTACCGGTTTCTCCCTCGCCTACAGCCTGGCTACGGCGACCTTCGGTGGTTTCACCCCGGCGGTCTGCACCTGGCTGATCCACACCCTGGACAACCGCGCGGCCCCGGGCATCTGGCTCAGTGGCGCGGCGCTGCTGGGGCTGCTCGCCACCCTGGTGCTGTTCCGCCGGCGCGGCAAGGAGATCGCCGAGGCCGAGCTGGCCAACGCCTGAGGCGTTTCGCCGCATGCCGTGCGTCGGCTCCCGCCGGGGCTGCGGCGGCGGCGTTGATGTCGATCAACCGGAGCTGCGCCAAACCGCGTAGACAGGAAGGAAGTGGTTGTACCGACTTCCTTCCCTTCCTGGAGATCGCATCATGTCCAATGTACAAAATGCCAGCCGGTCTTCCGCGTTCGCGGCGGTAGAGGGCGACCATTGGGTCGAGTCCCTCGACGATGGCCGCCACGTGCTGATCCGTCCCCTGCGCGAGGAGGACCGGGAGCGCGAACGCCAGTTCATCAACCGGCTGTCCCCGGCGACTCGCCACTTCCGCTTCCTCGGCGAGATCAAGGAAGCCAGCCCGGCGCTGCTCGATCAACTGATGGACATCGACTACCAGCAGAGCATGGCCTTCGTTGCCCTGGTGCACGAGGACGGTGAGCTGCGCGAGGTCGGTATCAGCCGCTACGCCGCCTGCTGCGAGGAAGGGCAGTGCGAATGCGCGGTAACCATCGCCGACGACTACCAGGGTCTGGGCCTCGACGCCGTGCTGATGCGCCATCTGATCGACGTGGCGCGGCGCAACGGCTTCCGCCAGATGTATTCGGTGGACTCGGCGGCCAACCGGGCGATGCGCGACCTTTGTTGCGCACTGGGCTTTGTCGGCCAGCGCGACCCGGACGACTCGACCCAGGTCATCCACCGCCTGGCCCTGTAGCCCGGTCAGGCGCGCCGGCGGCGCAGGCTGAACCAGAGCAGGCCGCTGGCCAGGAGACCGGCGGCGAGCAGCAATGGGTAGAGCATGTCGTCGTCGAATAGCGGCTTTTCGATGCGCAGGTAGCCTTCGCCGTCGAACAGCCGCTTCGCCAGCGCGTTCGCCTGTTGCAGGCTGACCTTCGCCAGGCGGCGCTCCTCATTGGGGAAATGGCCGTCCTCGTAGTCGGCCAGCGAGCCCCAGTAATAGTCCGCCAGCGCCGCGTTGCCCTGGGTGCTCCAGGCCAGCCTGGCGCGCTCGGCGAATTGCACCCGCTTGAAACGCCCCGGGTCCAGGCCATGCTGGCGGATGCCGTCGAGCAACTCGCGCAGGGCGGCCTCGGTGGCGGGTAGGTCGCTGCGCTCGACATCCGCGTCGAGGCTGAAGAAGCCCTGGTTGGCGAACACCTGGCGATCGGTCGATGGCCCGTAGGTGAGTCCGCGACGCACACGCAGGTCGGCGTACAGCGCGTCGTTCATATAGGCCTGGAGCAGGGCCATGGCGTCCGGGTCGGCGTCGTCCGGCTCCGGATAGATCCAGTGCAGCATCGCACCCTCGCCGAATGGCCGGGTGATCAGGGTGCGCCTGGCCTCGGCATGCCCGTTGGCCGCCGGCAGCTCGCGGCGCTCGGGGAGCTCGTGGTCTTCCAAGGTGCCGAAGGTCCGGGTCAGATAGGCCGGCAGGCGCGGATCGAGGTCACCGACCAGGATCAGGGTCATGTTGCCCGGTACGTACCAGTCGCTGCGCAGCCGCTCCAGCTGCTCCGCGCCAAGCGGCGCCAGCGGCGCGCGCTGGGAGCAGGCCAGGCCCAGTTCCACCGCCAGTTGGTCCATGGCGCCACGGCCCAGGTTCTCGCGGTCGAGCCAGCGCTGCAGGTGCGAGTAATGGCCGCCGCCTTCGCGCTCGATCACTCGCTTGGCGGCGGCGATGCGCGGCTCGTCCAGTTCGGTGCGGGTGATGGTGTCCAGCAGCAGGTCTAGGACCTGCCGCTGGGTGGCGGCAGGTGCCTCGATGACGAAGGTGGTGTCGCCTTCGCTGGTGTAGGCGTTCCATTGTCCGCCGAGGGCCTGCATGCGGGCTTCCAGGTCGGCCTCGTCGCCGCCGTCCAGGCCGCTGAAGAACAGGTGCTCGAGCAGGTGCGGCAGCTGCTTTTCACGGCACGAGAAGTCGGCGAAACCGACCCCCACCACCAGCCGGATCGAGACGTGCCGGTGCTGCTCGGTGGGCTTGAGCAGCACGCCCATGCCGTTTTCCAGCTGGAAGGCTTCGACCTCGCTGCGCTGGTCGGCGTACGACCAGGGGCAGAGCAGGCAGAACAGCAGCAGGGTGGACAACGAACGCATGGGCCGAGCCTGGAACTGAAAATACCGAGAATAGCGGATGCTTCATGACGAACCTACCCGCAGAACGGCTAATGTCGCGAACGGCGCGTTTCCGCTCGCTCCTCGGCGAGCGCTGGCTCGGCCAGCGGCGCCGAGGTCATGTCGTCGACTTCGTCGGCCCAGTCGTCCTCGTCCCGCCGAGTGCCCTCGTCGGCCGCGCTGCTCGGCGCGTCTGGATTGTCCAGCACGGCGTAGGCGATGGCGCAGAACAGCGAGTTGAGACGCTTCATGTCGCTGATCAGGTCCAGGTGCAGCGAGCTGGTCTCGATGCTCTGTACCACCTGCTGGTGCAGGCGGTCGACATGGGCATGGGCGTAGCGCCGTTCCTGCAGACGGAAGCGCTGCTTGGCCCGGCGCAGGCGCTTGGCGCTGTCGAGGTCGCCGTTGAGGAACACCGAGAGACCCAGGCGCAGGTTGGAGACCAACTGCTGGTACAGGGTGCCGATCTCTTCCAGGCCGGTGTCGGAGAACGAGCGGCTGCGCGAGGTCTTCTTGTCCTGCACGGCGGCGAGCATGTGCTCGATGATGTCGCCGGCCTGCTCCAGGTTGATCGCCAGCTCGATGATCTCCGCCCAGCGCCGGCTGTCGCGTTCGGACAGGTCCTCGCGCGGCATCCTTGCCAGATACAGCTTGATCGCGGTGTAGAGGGCGTCGACGTCGTCGTCGAGCTTGCGGATGTCCTTGCCGAGCAGCGGATCGCCGCCGCGGATGATCTGCATCAGATTGTTCAGCATCTGCTCGACGGTGTCGCCCATGCGCAGGGTCTCGCGCACCGCGTTGGCCAGCGCCAGGCTCGGCGTGTCGAGGGCGGCGGGGTCGAGATGGCGCGGCCGGGCGACGTCGTCGGGAAGGGCACGGTCGGGCATCACACGGGTGCAGAAGCTGGCCATGGCGTTGGTCAGCGGCAGGCAGGCGAGGCAGCGCGCGGCGTTGTAGAGCACGTGGAAGGCGATCACCAGTTCGGCTGTGCTGAACTGCCAGTGATCCATCCAGTCCGCCAGCGGCCCCACCAGGGGCAGCACCAACAGGCAGCCGGCGACCTTGAACAACAGGCTGCCGAGGGCCACCCGGCGACCGGCGGCGTTTTGCGCGGTGGCGCTGAGCATGGCCAGGATGCCGCTGCCGAGGTTGGCGCCGACCACCAGGCACAGCGCGACTTTCAGCGAGATCACCTTGGACGCGGCGAGGGTCGCGGTAAGCAGCACGGCGGCCAGGCTGGAATAGGAAATCATGGCGAACAACGCGCCGGTCAGCGCGTCGAGCATGATGTCGCCGGTCAGGCTGGAAAACAGTACCTTGACGCCCTTGGCTTGGGTCATCGGCTCGGCGGCGGCGACGATCAGCTGGAGCGCCAGGATGATCAGGCCGAGGCCGATGAATACCCGGCCGAGCTGGCCGAGGCGGGTCTGTTTGCGGCTGAGGAAGAAAATCACGCCGAAGAAGATCAGCAATGGCGAAAGCCACGACAGGTCGAGGGTCAGCACCCGCGCCATCAGCGCGGTGCCGACATCGGCGCCGAGCATGATCGCCAGTGCCGGCGCCAGTGCCATCAGGCCCTGGGCGACGAAGGAGGTGGCCAGCAGGGCGGTGGCGTTGCTGCTTTGCACCAGGGCGGTGACGCCGATGCCGGCGGCGAACGCCAGCGGGCGTTTTTCCACGCTGCGACTGAGGATGCGCCGCAGGTCGGCGCCGTAGACCCGGAGGATTCCGGTGCGGACGATATGCGTGCCCCACACCAGCAGGGCGACGGCAGAGAGCAGGTCGAGCAGTTTCAGCATGGCGTGGCCCCCCTGGCACTACGACGAATGGCCAACCTCGCGCCAGGTTCCGCGTGCGTTGCGCCGCGGAGCCCGGACAACGGCGCCAACGGCCACGATGGAAAGGCAGCGTTCAGGCGAGTTGTAACACGAACGTCATATTTGGACAGGCGCCCCCCGCGGGAGTTCGTCTCGGCAGCCCGAGCGGCAGGGCGCCTACCCTTCATTCAAGCGTGCGCGCCGCGAAACGGCGAGGATTTTTTCGCCTTCCGTTCGATGCATGCGTTTGCGCCACAGGCCATGGAATTAGCCGACAGGAAGGGTATCCTTTGCACCTTTTAAAAAGCCCCGGTCTAGAGGGATACAGAGGAGTGGTGCGGATGCGATTTTCGGGGATCAGTGGCTGCCTCTCGGCAGCGGTGTTGGCGCTCGGGGTAGGGGGAGCGCCGGTGGTTCAGGCCGATGCGCTGGGCGATAGCCTGGAGCAGGCGCACATCCGCAAGGCGACCTTCGCCGCGCCGGCCTGGGAAGGCTATACCAACGCCGACGGCAGCGGTCTGTACTGGGACCTGCTGAAGCAGGTCTATGCGCCCTACGGGCTCGACGTGAAATTCATCAACATGCCCTGGAACCGCGCCAACAAGCTGATGACCGCGGGCTCCATGGTCGATGGCGTGCCGGGCGAGATCCCCGGCGTTGAGGGCAAGCTGTACGCCCAGTTGCCGATCGACATCGAGTACCACGGCGTGATGCATGCGGCGAAGACGCCCTTTTCCGGCCGCGCCAGCCTCACCGGCAAGCGCGTCGGCTGGCGCCACAGCTACAACCTGATCCCCGCGGAGCAGCGCGACTTCACCCTGGTCGAGTGCGTCCGCCCCGAGCGTTGCACCGAGCAGGTCCAGAACGGCGAGCTGGATTTCTTCCTCGACGAGCCGGACGAACTGGAAAAGCAGCGCAGCGAAGCGCATCTGCCGGCCGACGCCTACCCGATCGCGCAACTGCCGCCCGGCAAGGAGTCCTTCATGACCTTCGCCGACAGCGCCAGCGGCCGGCTCCTGCGCGAGGTCTACGACGCGCGGGTACGGCAGATGGCGGCGTCCGGCGAGCTGCGGGCGCTCTACCAGCGCTGGAACAGCGAGGTGCCCGGCGCCGTGCAGGCTCTTTCGGCGCAGTGATGCGCCGCTCATTTCCATCGCGAAGCCTTTCCGGGGCTTGCGCGGTGGGAATGAAACGCCTAGGATTCGCCCTTCATTTCCCCCACTTACGCACCGCAAAGGAGGTTACATCGATGATTCAGTTCTCTACCCTTTGCAGGCTGCGCCTGGCCTAACGGCCACCGAAACCTACCGCTCGACCCCCTGCACCGCTGAACGATTCCCGCCCTTGCGTCCGCGCAAGCTTCCGGCGAGAGGTCATCGGCTGCCGCGGTCACCGCTCCCCAGGTTTTCACTTCTCCGTTAGACGCCCTTCGCCCTTCCGCGAGTGCCCGCTCGGCTTCGGTCTGCCCCCCGGATCTACCGTTTCAATCACATGGATTGGATTATGGGCAACTACATCAAGCCTTTGTCCGCGGGCGTCGCACTGATCGCCTCGGACAGCACCTGGATCGAAGGCAAGGCGATCCAGCAACTGCAAACCACCGCCGAGCTGGACGGCATGCGCCGCGTCGTCGGTCTCCCGGACCTGCATCCCGGCCGCGGCTATCCGGTCGGCGCGGCGTTCTTCTCCGTCGGTCGCTTCTATCCGGCGCTGGTCGGCAACGACATCGGCTGTGGCATGGCCCTGTGGGAAACCGGCCTGGCCCCCGGCAAGCTGTCGGCGGACAAACTGGAAAAGCGCCTGGGCAATCTCGACCTGCCGCTGGACGAGACCTGGAGCGACTGCATCGAAGCCCTGGATCTACCGGCCCGCGAGCACTGGCGCGCGCTCGGCACGATCGGTGGCGGCAACCACTTCGCCGAGCTACAGCAGGTCGAGACCGTGTTCGACCAGGCCGCCCTGCACGCCCTCGGCCTCGATGCCGGCCGCCTGCAACTGCTGGTGCACAGTGGCTCGCGCGGTCTCGGCCAGGCGATCCTGCAAGAACAGGTCAGCCTGCATGGCCACGCCGGCCTGCTCGACGGCAGCCTGGAAGCTTCCGCCTACCTGGCGCGCCACGCCGATGCGCTGCGCTTCGCCGAGGGTAACCGCCAGCTCATCGCCCGGCGCATTCTCGAACGCTTGCGCTGCGACGGCCTGGAACTGCTCGACATCAACCACAACCTGGTGGCGCCGGCACAGGTCGATGGCGTCGACGGCTGGCTGCACCGCAAGGGCGCCACCCCGGCCGACCAGGGCGTGCTGGTGATCCCCGGCTCGCGCGGCGACTACAGCTACCTGGTGGAGCCTGTGCCGAGCGCGCAGAGCCTGTTCTCCCTGGCCCACGGCGCCGGTCGCAAATGGCAGCGCGGCGAGTGTCGGGAGCGTCTGGCGGCGCGCTTCAGCGTCGACCAGTTGGGCCGTACGCGCCTTGGCAGCAGGGTGATCTGTGGCGACCGCCAACTGATCTACGAGGAAGCGCCGGAAGCCTACAAGGGTATCGACTCGGTGGTCGGCGCGCTGCTCGAAGCCGGCCTGCTGCGCCTGGTCGCCCGCCTGAAGCCGGTGCTGACCTACAAGACCCGTGGGGAGTGCTGCCGATGATCCTGCTGCAACTCTCCGCGGCCCAGGGGCCGGCGGAATGCTGCCTGGCGGTGGCGAAGGCGTTCGAGCGGCTGTGCCTCGAGGCGGCGCAAGCCGGCGTCGAGGTCGAGGTAATCGAGGAGGTGGCCGGCGAGCGTCCGCGCACCTGGCGTTCGCTGCTCCTGGGGCTGCGCGGCACTGCCGCCGAAGCGCTCGCCGAGCGCTGGTGCGGCGGTATCCAATGGATCTGCCCCAGCCCCTACCGGGCAAGGCATGCGCGCAAGAACTGGTTCATCGGCGCGGAGCGCTTCGCCGCGCCGCCGGCCAGTCTGGAGGGCGAGATCCGTTTCGAGACCCTGCGCTCTTCCGGCCCCGGCGGCCAGCATGTCAACACCACCGACTCGGCGGTGCGCGCCACCCACCTGGCCAGCGGCATCAGCGTCAGGGTGCAGAGCCAGCGTAGCCAGCACGCCAACAAACGCCTGGCGATCCTGCTGATCGCCCGGCGCCTCGCGGACCAGGCGAGCAGCGCGGCCGACGCGCTGCGCGCGGAGCGCCGCCAGGCCCACGGTCGGATCAGTCGCGGCGCGGCTCGCCGGGTATTCCGCGGCGAGCGTTTCGAGCCGGCCTGAGCGGCTCAGTCGCCGAGCACTTCCTTGCGCAGCTTCACTGGCTCTTCGCCCCGCTTGCGCGCGGCAGCGCCGCGCATGCGGATGTTCAGCGCCTCCACGGCCAGGGAGAAGGCCATGGCGAAGTAGACGTAGCCCTTCGGCACATGGACTTCGAAGGCTTCGGCGATCAGCACCGTGCCGACCACGATGAGGAACGACAGGGCGAG
>NZ_KV819899.1:205158-268921 GCF_001815235.1 Pseudomonas sp. HMSC065H01
ATGAGGAACGACAGGGCGAGCATCTTCAGCGACGGGTGCTTGTCGATGAAGTCGCTGATGGCGCCGGCGCAGAGCATCATCACCAGTACCGCGACGATGATCGCCGCGACCATCACCGGCACGTGGGAGACCATGCCGACGGCGGTGATCACCGAGTCCAGGGAAAAGACGATGTCGATGATCGCGATCTGGATGATGGTGCCGATGAAGCCGCCCGCCGACCCCTTCGGTTCATCGCCGCTTTCTTCCTCGCCTTCCAGGCCCTGGTAGATCTCCGAGCTGCTTTTCCAGAGCAGGAACAGGCCGCCGAAGAACAGGATCAGGTCGCGTCCGGAGATGCCCTGGCCGAACAGGTGGAAGAGGTCGGCGGTCAGGCGCATGACCCAGGTGATCGACAGCAACAGCAGGATCCGCGTCACCATCGCCAGGGCCAGGCCGAAGAAGCGGGTGCGTGGCTGCAGGTGCTTCGGCATGCGCCCGACCAGGATCGAGATCATGATGATGTTGTCGATGCCGAGGACGATCTCCAGGGCGGTCAGGGTGAAGAACGCAATCCAGATTTCCGGGCTGGTCAGCCATTCCATGAAGCGGTCACTCGTCTCGGTCAGTTACTGAACAGGGGGAACAGGCCCAGCAGCAGGGCCATGGCGAGGATTGCCAGGCACACCAGCACGGCCCATTTCAGGGTGAAGCGCTGGTGGTCGCCGAAGTCGATCTTGGCCAGCCCCACCAGCAGGTAGGTGGAGGGCACCAGCGGGCTGAGCAGGTGCACCGGCTGGCCGACGATCGAGGCGCGGGCCATTTCCACCGGGGTGATGCCGTATTCGGCGGCGGCCTGGGTGAGGATCGGCAGGACGCCGTAGTAGAAGGCGTCGTTGGACATGAAGAAGGTGAACGGCATGCTCACCAGCGCGGTGATGGTCGCCAGGTATGGGCCCAGCGCCGGCGGGATCACCGCCAGCAGGCTCTTGGACATGGCGTCGACCATCCCGGTGCCGGAGAGGATGCCGGTGAACACCCCGGCGGCGAAGATCAGCGAGACCACTGCGAGAATGTTCTCGGCGTGTGCGCCGATGCGCTTCTTCTGCTCCTGGATGCACGGGTAGTTGACGATCATGGCGATGCCGAAGGCGATCATGAACAGCACCGGCATCGGCAGCAGGCCGGCGATCAGGGTCGCCATCAGGACCACGGTGAGAATAGCGTTGAACCACAGCAGCTTGGGCCGGCGCGCCTCCGGATACTGCGACACGCTGATCTCCGCCAGGTCCTCATGGTCGGTGGGCAGGTGCAGCTCGCCGAGGCGGGCGCGCTCGCGCTTGCCGTAGATCCAGGCGATGGCGAAGATCGCCAGCAGCCCGGCGATCATCGCCGGGATCATCGGCACGAAGATATCCGCCGGGTCGACGTGCAGGGCACTCGCCGCGCGGGCGGTGGGGCCACCCCAGGGGGTCATGTTGAGCACGCCGCTGGAGAGCATGATCAGGCAGGCCATCACCAGCGGGCTCATGCCCAGGCGGCTGTACAACGGCAGTACGGCGGCCACGCAGATCATGTAGGTGGTCGAGCCGTCGCCGTCGAGGGAGACGATCATCGCCAGCGCCGCGGTGCCCAGCGAGACCTTCAGCGGGTCGCCCTTGACCAGCCGGAGGATCTTGCGCACCGCCGGGTCGAACAGCCCGGAGTCGATCATGATGGCGAAGTAGAGGATCGCGAACATCAGCATCACGCCGGTCGGCGCCAGGGTGCGGATGCCGTCGAGCATCATCGGGCCGAGGCCGGCGGCGAAACCGCCGATCAGGGCGAAGGCGATCGGGACCAGGATCAGCGCGATCAGCGCGGACAGGCGCTTGGTCATGATCAGGAACATGAAGGTCGCCACCATGGCGAAGGCGAGCAGGGTCAGCATGGGTTCACTCCGGGGAAGACGGCGGACGGGCGTGCGGCGTGCGGTCAGCAGGCGGCGGGCGGGTGGCGTCGCGCGGACGGAGTGCGGCTGTAGGCGTGTGCGGAACGGGGCATGGCAATCACCATTGTTGTTTTTGTACGGGTAAGCGGGCGTCTCGTGGGCGCGCCGTCGTGTCCGGTCTTCTGCCGGTGGTGGGCGGATGCTACGGCGGGAAGCTTTCAGGCAGCTTTCGCTGGATAACGGCGGGAAACGTGCGGGTAATTTCGGATATATGGTCGATCAGGGCTGCCGCGCGAGGAGCGCCGCGGCCAGTTGCAGGTCGCTGTACCCGGCGTATTCCGGGGCTTGGCGCAGGACCTGCAAGGCTGCCTGGAGGTACGCGCCACGGATCGCACCGTCGCTGGCGACGAAGCTGGCGGCGTCGTCCCGCGCCTGGACGAGCTTGTCGCCCTCGTCAGCGCTGGACTCCTGTGCGCTGACGGTGCTGCCGATGAACGGGCCGACGGTGGTGACGGCCGCCCAGAAGAAGGTGGCGGCGCCGGGTTCGTCGTCGAATTCGGGAAACACCTTGATGAAACCGAAGGCCGGTTGGCAGAGCAGGCAGAGCGCCGTGAGGGCGGCGGCGACGCGTCCTGTCGTCATGGGCTTCCTTGCAGCACGAGGAGTACGCCGACCAGAGTGGCGCCGGAAAGCAGCGTTTGCAAGGTAATGATGCCCGCCATCAGGTGGCCGTCGCCGCCCAGTTGGCGGGTCAGCACATAGGCGGTGGGCGCCGTCGGCAGGGCGAAGAACAGTACCAGCACGGCGCTTTCCATGCTCGGCAGGCCCAGCCCGCGAGCGATGGCGAAGGCCAGCAGGGGCATCGCCAGCAGCCGCGCCGCGCAGTTCCAGCCAAGGGCCGCGACTTCGCCGCCGAGTTCCTGGGGTTTCAGCGCCGCGCCGACGCACAGCAGGCCCAGCGGCAGGCTGGCCACCGCCAGCAGGTTGAGCAGGCGATCGCTGCCGCCGGGCAGGCCGACGCCGGCCAGGTTGACCAGTGCGCCGGCGAGGCAGGCGAGGATCAGCGGGTTCTTCAGGATCGGCAGCAGCAGCGCGCGCAGGCTGATGCCGCGCTCGGCGGTCAGCGCCCAGACCGACATCACGTTCACCGTCGGCACCATCAGCGCCAGCATCAGCGCGGCCAGGGTCAGGCCCGGCTTGCCGTACAGGCTGCCGACCGCGGCCAGGCCGAGATAGGTGTTGAAGCGCAATACGCCCTGGGCGATGGCGCCGAAGCGCCCGGCGTCCCAGCCGCGCCAGCGCTTGCAGAGCAGCAGGGCGAGCCAGGCGACGCCGAGCCCGAGCAGTACGGCCAGGGCCTGGCGGGCCAGGCCGGGGTCGTCCAGCGGCGCGGTCGCCAGGTTGCTGAACAGCAGCGCGGGAAACAGGATGAAGTAGTTCAGGCGTTCTGCGGCAGGCCAGAAGGCTTCGCCGGGAAAGTCCCAGCGGCGCAGGGCGTAACCGCCGACGATGAGGGCGAACAGCGGCCAGAGGGAGTAGAGCAGAGCGGTCACGGGCACCCCCGGATAGTGGAATCCGCTCATCTTGCGAGGTGGCTGCGGCACAGGGCAAGTCCGGCTTATGCTGGCACTCCCGCGAGGAGGATTCGCCATGCCCGAGACCCATACCGGCGGTTGCCATTGCGGCTATCTGCGCTACGCCGTCGCCGCGCCGCTGGACGATGTCGCTCACTGCCACTGCTCGATCTGCCGGCGCACCACAGGCGGCATCGTCACCACCTGGGCCACGGTGCCGCGCGCGGCGTTCCGCTGGCTGGCGGGCGAACCGGCGGAATATGCCTCGTCGGCCAGCTGCACGCGCTACTTCTGCCCGCGTTGCGGGGCCAACCTGGCGTTGTTCACCCGGCTCAGCGCCGATACCCTGGACTTCACCGTGGCCAGCCTCGACTATCCCGAGCGCGCCCCCGCCAACCGGCACATCTGGGTCGGCAGCCGCCTGCCATGGCTACACCTCGACCCGCAGTTGCCCGAAGAGGACGAGGAGTTCATCGCCGGAGCGGACGACCCGTGAGCGAAGACCGGAGGTGGCACCTGTAGGGCGAATAACGCAGAGCGTTATCCGCCGTCTGCGAGGCGCTGAAAGAGCGCTCGGGACCATGCGTCCTGCAGGCGCCTCCCTCAGGGCAGCATCAGCCCGCCGGCCGCCTTGTGCAGCTCGCGCAGGTGCGCGCCGACCTCCTTGATGTTGGCCTCGTTGGCTTCCAGCTCGGCGCGGCGCTCGGGATCGAGCAGGGCGCGGACCTCGCGGTCGAGGTCGTCGCTGAGCCGGCGCAGGCGCGCCTGGCGTTCGCGGGTCTGCTCTTCCAGGTGCTTCCACTCGGCGGCCTGCGGCAGGCCGTAGCCGCCCTCCAGGAGTTCCGCCGGACGACTGAGGAAGCCGCTGTCGTCGAGGATCTGCTGGAAGGTCTTGCCGGCCACTTCCAGGCGCTGGTCGCCGGCCGGCTTGTCCAGGTGGCCGAGGTACAGGCGCTTCAACTCGTCCTGGGCGAGCAGCAGCTGGCGCCGCAGCGAGGCCTGCTCGAGCAGCAGCAGCGCCGCGCTGGCGCGCAGGTCGGCCTTGGCGAACCAGGGCTGGCGCTCCCTGGCCGGCAGCGCCAGCCAGTCCTCGACCTTGTCCTGGGGAATGTGCAGGCGCTGCTTGAGCACGTCGAACATCGCCTGGTAGCGGTCGCGGAAGGAGTCGAAGCGGTAGCCCAGGCGCAGGGCTTCCTTGGGGTCGTCGAGCACACTGGGATCGGCCAGCTTGCGGTTCTCCAGCATCTCGAGCACGCCGTAGGGGGTGATGCTGTCCAGGCTTTGCAGCGGTCGCCGGGGGATGCCGCTGCGCAGCAGCTTGAGGGTTTCCACCGCGCAATTGTTGGAGATGAAGTAGTACTGGCCGTCGTAGCTCCAGTGACTCTGCGCGGCGCGCTCGACCAGGCTGGCGACCTCCTCGCGGTCCAGCTTCAGCGGCACCGAGGCGAGGCTGCGCAGCTCGACCTTGGTGTATTCCTCGATCACCTGCGACAGCGGCAGGACGAACAGGCGCGACGGATAGGCGCCGGTCAGGCCGTCCCAGCTGGACAATTGCAGGTCGCCGACGAAGGCGCGGTAGGACAGCACCAGATGCTGGTCGAGGTCCAGCCGGCAGTCCGGACCACGCGGCCGGCCGGGGGCGCAGATCACCAGGCGGAGCATGGTGTGGCCCCAGCGGCTGACCAGGTTGTCGTTGGCCTCGGCCAGCAGGTAGTCGACCTCGTAGACCCGCTCGGGGTCGAGCTGGCCCAGCGGCTGCTGGCCGAAGTCGCGGCCGGCGTTGAGGTAGGCGAAGCTCTGCGCACAGGCACTGTGTTCCGGCGCCCAGCCGAAGCGTTGCTGGTAGTAGCGGTAGAGCGCCGGGCGGCGGCAGGCGTAGCTGGGATCGAGGAGGAAGTACTCCATGTTCACCGCGACGAACTCGCGCGGATTGCTCAGCTCGTAGACGTCCGGGCTGCGCAGTACGAAGCCATTGTGCGCCTCGCGCCGCCCGCGCTGGCCGGCGCGCTGCGGCCAGCCGGCGAGATCGAGCAGGCGCGGGTCGTCGGAGAGCGTGAAGCGGCGACCGCTCTGCCCGCGGCAATCGGTGGGCTGGGCGATCCGGCCGAGGGTTTCTTCCTGGCGCGTGCAGCGGCGGATCTCGCGTTTTTCCTCCGCCGACCACAGGCGCGCGCGATCGTAGACGTGGGTCAGCTCGTGCAGCAGGGTCGCCAGCAGCTCGCGCCGCTCGGTGCCGTGCACGCGCCCGGTCTGGCGGCTGGCGGCGCTGCCGTCGGTGAGATCGGCCAGGTACTTGCGGTTCAGCGCGATGCGCTGCGGGCCACGGGCCTGGCCCATGCCGTTGGCGGGCAGGTCGTCGCGCCACTCGACCTCGATCTCGCGGTCCAGGCGTTCGCGGAAGGCCGGCGGCAACTTGTCCGCGGCTTCGTCCAAGAGTTGCTGGCTGGCCTCGCGCTGCGCAGGGTCCAGTTCAGGCGCGTCGAGTTTCAGGCGCAGGGCCGCCGTCGCGTTGCCGGCTCCGCAGAGGGCCAGCGCCAGCAGCCAGGCGCAGGCCTTCCTCACAGGGCGAGAATGGCTTCGGCAAGTACCTGGTCGGAGGCTTCCCGGGCTTCCGGCAGACGGCTGCGCAGGGTCCGCATCGCGGCTTCCAGCTGGGCGCCGCGAATGGCGCCGTCGCTGGCGACGAAACTGGCGGCGTCGTCGCGCGCCTCGGTGACCACTTTCATGTCGCGCACGGAAGTGGTGGTGTCGGAAGTGAAGTCGATGCTGCGGTCGAGGGCGCGGACGATGATATTGCTGGTCGCGACCACCGAGCGTGCTTCCGCGGCCGTGGCGCAGAGCGCCAGCAGCAGGGCGGCGAACAGGGGGCTATGACGCATGGAGCTACGGCGCATGGAGGTTCTCCGGAACGGTGGTGATCGCCTATTGGGCAAGAATTGCTTCGGCCAGTTCCTGATCGCTGGCCGCCAGCTCGGGGTGCGCGACACGCAACCAGCGCAGCGCCGCTTCCAGGCGCGCACCACGGATGCTGCCATCGCTGGCGACGAAGCTGGCCGCATCGCCCCGGGCATCGCGTAACAATTTGTTCTCGAACGGCGTGCTGGTCAGCTTGCTGGTGACGTAAAGGGACTTCGCGGTGAACGCCGTCGTGGTATCGAAGGCGTGCGCAGCGGGCGCCAGCAGGCAACAGAAGAGCAACGAGAACCGGTAACGCATGGGGTTGGGCGGAATAGGACTGGAACAGCCGCCAAGGCTAACGGAATGTGCGGCGCGGAGCCAGTGTGGCCGGTCGGCCAGGTCATCGCCGCAGCCGGGCGGCTGCGGCGGCGGGGCGGGCGACTCAGATGGTCAGGATCGCCTGGGCCAGTTGCATGTCGTTGGCGGCCAGGCTCGGCAGCTTGCCACGGATGTGGCGCAGTGCGGCTTCCAGGTGCGAACCGCGGATGTCGCCCTGGCTGGCGACGAAGCTGGCGGCGTCGTCGCGCGCTTCGAGGACGATCTTGTCGTCGCGGAAGGAATTGGTGATGTCCGAAGTGGCATTGGAGGTCATGCCGGTGGCGCGGACCAGGGTATCCGTGGTGACCACGAAGCTGCTGGCGAACGCGCTGGAGGCGCAGGCGAGCAGGGCAGCGGCACCGATCAGGCGCAGACGTTTCATGTGAGTTGCTCCGAACGAAGTCAGCGTAGACGGCCGCATCCGCGCGGCCGTGTCAACGCTGAGACTAACCAACTGTGCGCCACGTCACCAGCGGCTCAGCGCCAGAAAGGTTTCGAAATCTCTACGTAGCGTTCGCTCGGGCTGATTGCCAGGTCGGCGAGGTCGTGTTCGGACATTTGCGCAAGATGCTTGCGCGATCGAGCGTTTTGTCGCCAGGAATTCAATTTTTCCAGCAGGGCGGCGAGATGTGGATGGGCGGCCGGGAGACCGCTGGAACTCCCGGCGTGCGGGTGCGGGGATGTCCTCATCGTGCGTTCCTTCCCATCCCGGGGATGGGGGCGGGGTGTGGAACCTCATGATGCGCCGGGACCGCTGGCTTGCTCAGGGGCAACCACGCGGGAGTTGGACGGAACAGTTCGGTGGCCCCGGCAACTGTTCCGCCCGGCTGTAGCGGAACTGTTCCGGTGGTTCTACGCCTGGGCGGGCTTGCGCGCGATGATCACCTGGCTCTTGGCGACCACGGCGTCCAGGGCCTGCTTGATGGCCGGGCCGCGCGGCGAGTCGAGCAGCGCCTGCCAGGTCCTGGCCCAGTGTTCGAGGAGGGGATGGTCGGGATTGCCGAAATCGACCTTGGCCTCCCAGAACAGCAGCATCCACAGCGACCAGTAGAAGCCGTAGCGGCTGTGGCTGAGGATTTCCAGGCCGGCTTCGCGCACCAGTGCGGCGAACTGCTCCTCGCCGAGCACGCGGATGTGGTTGGGCTTGCGGAAGTATTCGTCGGCGGCGAAGTCTTTCTGCAGGTCTTCCGACGTGGGATGCGGCACGCTGAGCAGATAGAGTGCGCCGGGCTGGCCGACCCGTACCAGCTCGGCGAGGAACTGCCGCGGATCGTCGACGTGCTCGATGACCTCGGTGGAGACCACCCGGGTGGCCGTGGCGTCAGCCAGGGGCAGCGGGTCGCAGTCGCTGACCAGGCATTCCAGTTCGCGGGCCGGGGTATCGGCCAGGCGCTCGCGGGTCCTGGCGATCTTTTCCGCGTCGATGTCGGCGATGATGATGCGAGCGCCGCGCATGGCGCAGAAATGAACGTTGCCGCCGTCGCCGCACCCCACGTCGAGCACGGTGTCCTCGGCGGAAATCGGAAAGCCGCTGAACAGCTCGTCGGTCTCCTGGTTGAACCAGCCGCTGAGCACCGCGTCGCGCAACCCGAGCATGTACGGGTCGACCGGCGCGGGGGCGGGTGGCGCGGCGACGGGCTCGGTGGCGGGGCTGGGCGGCGAGACGATCTTCTTGAGGAAGTTCAGCATGAGGTGGCTCCGGAAGTGGTGGCGACGCGGCGGGCGGCGCTCAGGCGCTTGACCAGGCGGGAGCCCAGGTCGCGGCAGGGGCTCTCGACGAAGCGGTAGTTGAGCTCGCTGAGTACGACGATCAGGACCAGGCTGGTGCCGAGCAGCGACAGGGGCCGCTCGCCGGCGTCCCAGCCCAGGCGGAAGCAGAGTTCGCGACTGAGATAGAACGCCGGGATGTGGATCAGGTAGATCGCATAGGAGCGCGCGCCGACCCAGACCAGCAAGCGCTTCAGCGGCCCGTTGGAGAGCAGGTAGTCGCGGTCGTAGGAGGCTATCCACACCAGCAGTCCGCACAATAGCGCGATGGCGCCGATCCGCACGGTGACCAGGCTGTACGCTTCGCTGGCCAGCACGCCCAGGGCCGCGGCCACGGCGGCCAGCAGCAACGGCCCGCTCCAGGCGCGGCCCAGCAGGGTGGGGTTCCAGCGGGCATAGCCAGGCTGCAGGGAGGCGAGGGCGAGTAGTACGCCGATGGCCAGGGCGTCGGTGCGCAATACCATCAGCAGCGGCGTGCGCAGGCTGAAGAACTGGACCAGCACCAGCGCCAGGAGGGCCCAGCCTAGGTAGCGACGCAGGCAGAGGATCAGCAGCGGCAGCAGGAGGTAGAACTGTTCCTCCAGGGAAAGGCTCCAGTAGACGAAGCTGGCACCGTATTCGTAGCGGTAGAAACTGTCGGCGAAGCGGAAGTTGGCGACCTGGAGGAAACCGGCGAGGCTCGCCGCGAGGTTGGCCGACAGGCTGCCGAAGGCTCCGGAGCGGTTCAGCAGCAGGCAACAGGCCAGGATCAGCGCCAGCCACAGCCAGGCCGAGGGCAGCAGGCGGAAGGCGCGGCGGATCCAGAAGTACCGCGCCTGTTCCCAGAATGCCTGGCGTGTGGGCGCCTCGCGCAGTTGCGGGATGAGGGTGCGGGCGATGACGAAGCCGGAGATGGCGAAGAACAGGTCCACGCCCCACCAGAACTGGACGCGCTGGTTGATGCCGTCCAGCAGTGCCGGGGAGCCGCTGAACAGGTTGCCGTGCAGATGGTGGAATACCACGCCGAGCACGGCCAGCCCGCGCAACAGTTCGATGTCGAGGATGCGTTTGCCGCTCATGTCCGCGACGATCCGGGGTCGAGCGGCTTGCGCGCGATGATCACCTGGCTCTTGGGCATGAAGCGGTCGAGCAGGTGCTTGATCTCCAGGCCGTCGGGACGGGCCAGGAGGTTTTCCCAGAGCCGTGCCCAGTCTTCCATCAGCGCCGGGTAGGGCGGCTGGATACGGTCGCGGACGGCGCCGCCGAGCTCACGGCCGGCGGCCCGTTCGCTGGCCCAGAAGAAGATCATGCCCATCACCCAGAAGAAGCCGCTGGCCTGGCGGTGCTCGATGACCAGCCCGGCGTCCTGCACCAGGCGCGCGAAGTCGTCACGGGAAAAGATGTGGATGTGGTTGGGCGCCCGGAAGTAGTCGGCCGGGGCGATGCCCTGCTGCAGGTGTTCGCCGACCGGGTCCGGCACGCTCAGCAGGTACTGCGCGCCAGGGCGCCCGAGACGCACGAGTTCGTCCATCACCCGCGCTGGGTTGGCCACGTGTTCGAGCACTTCCATGCACACCAGCTTGTCGGCGCAGGCGTCGCGCAGCGGCAGCGGGTCGCTGTCGCTGACCAGGCCGGTGAAGGGCCGCCGGGCCACCGCCTCGACCTGCTGCGCCAGGCTTCGCACCTTGTCCTCCTCGCTGTCGGTGAAGATCACCGAAGCGCCCTGGCGGGCGGCGAAGAGGGTGGCGACGCCTTCGCCGCAGCCGAGATCGAGCAGGGTGTCCTGGGCGCCGATGGCGAAGCCGGCGAGCAGTTCGCCGGTTTCGCTGCGGAACCAGCCATCCAGCACCGCATCGCGCAGACCGCACATGCGTGGCGACACCGGTTCGCTCGCCGCAGCGGGACGGGAACGCCAGCGTTGGAGCAGGGCGCGGATCATGCCGGGATGCTTTGCAAGGCGGCGGGGTCGCCTTGTGCCGCTTCGTCGAGGAAGCGACGCAGGCGCTCCACGGCCAGCTTGCGGCTGCAGAAGCGTTCGAGGCTGGCGCTGGCATGCGCGGACATGCGTGCGTAGCGCTCCGGCTCCTGGCGAGCGACCTCGAAACTGGCCCGGTAGGCCCGGCACAGCGACTCCCAGTCGGTGATGTAGCGCAGCGTGCGGTAGGCCGCGCGCGGGTCGTGGGGCCAGGCGGTGGCTTCTTCCGAGGAGTCGACGATGAAGGCGTTGTCGGCGTCGATGTAGTCGATCATCGCGGTATTGCGCGGAGCCACGGCCGGCTTGCCGCTGGACATGAATTCCATCAGCGGCAGGCATTGGCCTTCGCCGTAGGAGGTGTTCACCACGTAGCTGGTGGCCTCGACCAGCCGCTCGTAGTCCGGGTCGGCGAGGTAGCCGTGGATCAGCACGATGCGGCAGCGGTAGGACTGGTTCTTGTACAGGTGGTGAAGCATGTCGGCCAGCGCTTCGCCGACGTTGTGGTGGGTCAGTTTCAGCACCAGGGTGGCGTCGGGCTCGTCGCGGAAGGTGGCGCAGAACGCGCTGATCATGTCCTGCCAGTTCTTGCGCCCGTCGTAGGGGTTGAACACCGAGGTGTAGATGACCCCGTCGAGGCTCAGCTCGACCTGTTTCGCCGCGCGGTCCGGCAGGGCCAGGACCTCCGCCGACGGCTCGGGGTCGGCATGGACGGCCAGGTCCAGCTGGCGGCTGTCCACCAGCAGGCCGTCCAGGCGCAGGCGCACATCCCGGGCTTCGGGACGGCCCGCCTGCTGCGAGGCGCGGTTGGCGAAGCGATCCCAGACCGGCGCCGGCACGCTCAGTACCGGGTAGTCGCGACCCATGGCGGCGCGCACCACGTCGACCGTGAAGCTGGAGTGGGTGATGGCCCGTCCGCTGTGGCGCAGCACATGTCGCCAGTCGTGGCGCGGTTCGCCGTGCCAGGTTTCGCTGGGGAGGGTGCTGAACTCCCAGGCGAACACCGGGATGGTCGGGCAGGCATGGTGGATCGGCGTGCGATGGGGCGGCGAGAAGGAGAGGAAGACGCAGGGTTCGCCGCGCTTGCGGCAGTCGTGGTAGAGGCGGTCCACCAGTTCGTCGGGATCGCTGACTTCGACCACCTGGCCGATCTCTTCCAGCAGCGGACGGAATTCCTTGAGGACGAAGTAATAGCTGTACTCCGGGCGCCCGAGGTTCTGCCGGATGGTGGTCTTGTTGGTCTCGGAGTGAATGATGATCAGCATGGAACGTTGCCTGTGGCGGTGGCCGCCAGTTCGACGCCGGGCGCAGGGGTTGCCTTGCGGGCGGAAAGGAAGGGTTCCAGGCGCTGGCGGACCACGTCGCCGGCGCAGTAGCCGCGCATGCGTTGGTTGGCCGCGGCGGACAGTTGCCGATAGCGCTCCGGCTGTTCCCGGGCTACCCGGTAGCTCTCCAGGTAGGCCTCCTTCAGGGACTCCCAGCTCGGCCGGTAGCGCCGGGTGCTGTACAACCGGCGCGAATCCTGCGGCCAGGCCGCGGGCTCCTGGCTGGAGCGGACCACGAAGCCCACCTGGGCGTCCATGTAGTCGGCCATCGCCGAATGGTCCGGAGCGATCGCCGGGGTGCCGCAGGACATGAATTCCATCAGCGGCAGGCACAGGCCCTCGCAGCGCGAGGCGTTCACGTAGTAGCTGGCGGCTCCGTACAGGCGGGCGTACTCCGCGGCATCGAGATAGCCGTGCAGGGCGATGACCCGGCAGGCGAATGGCGACAGTTGGGAAAGCAGGGTGAGCAGTTCGACGTGGTAGGTCGTCAGGTCGCTCTGGGTCATCTTCAGCACCAGCGTGGCATCGCTGGTGTCGCGGAATGCCCAGCAGAAGGCGGTGATCAGGTGATGCCAGTTCTTGCGCCCGTCCAGCGGATTGAACACCGAGACGTAGACCACCCCGTCCACGACGACCTGCTGGTGCTGGTCGACGTCCGGCAGCAGCGCCGGCGGATGCTCGGGCTCGGCGGGCGGTATCGGCTCGATGGCCTGGGGCAATGGCTCCGGCAGCGTTTCCAGCGCCGTTGGCGGGGGCGGCAGCGGCCGGCGCAGGTGACGGAACAGCCAGCGGCGTACCGGTATGGGTAGCAGGTCGCTGACGGCTTCCCGGTACCACAGCAGCAGGTAGTGCTTGCTGATGACCAGTCGGCGCCTCCAGTCGAGAGGAACCGGCTCTGGTTCTGGCTCAGGGACCGGTTCGGGCTCGGGCTCGGCGGGCGTCTCGGGGAGGACCTCGAGAATCTCGTCCTCGGTCTCTTCCCTGATCGGTGCGATGAGGCCGTCGGCGGAAAGGCCCAGCAGGCGGCTGTCGATGACGCAGCCCTTGAGTTGCAGGGTCTCGCCGGACTTGACCGGATTCCGTTCGCCTTGCTGGCGGATCGCGGCGAAGTCCTCCCAGATCGGCGTCGGCAGCGCCAGTACCGGAAAGTCTTCGCCCAGCACCCGGCGAACCGCGCGGGCAGTCTGCTCGGAGAGGGTGATGGCTGCGCCATGGCCGGCCAGGACCTGGCTCCAGTCCTGCGCCGGATCGCCGTCCCACGCCACGTCGGGAATCGACTCGAACTCCCAGGCGACCACGCACAGCATCGGGCATTGCAGGCCCCGCGCCGCCTTGTGCGGCGGGGTGAAGGAGAGGAACAGGCAGTCTTCGCCCTGTTCATGCAGTTGCCGGTAGAGCGGGTCGACTTCGTCCGTGCTCTGTACCAGGTGGACCTGTCCCAGCGATTCGAGGATTGGCCGGTAGGCCTTGAGGACGAAGTAGTAGCTGTATTCGGGGCGACCGAGGTTGTGGCCGATCGAGCGCTCGTTGATATCCGAGTAAAGGATGAAATTCATGGCATCTCGTGATGAAACTGCCCGTTCGACAGCTTGGTGGTGATGAGCGAGGCCAGGCGCTGCTTCGTTGTCCGGAAGCCTTCCCGGCGGACTGGTCGACCCATCGTGTTCTTGTTCTGTTATCGCGACCGCGACCTGTTCGATCAACAGAACAGGAGGCAGTCAAGCACGAAATCGAGAGGCATTCTAAACATACCTTTCGCAAAAACGTGAAGGCTGACGGAGAAAACGTCATGCCGTTCGAATGAGAACCTACCGGTCACGAATAAGCGGTTGAAATCGGCGCATTCTTGGCACAGATTGGAGCGCGATAATCAGAACAACACGCTATCCGGCATGACCTCTGGAACGTCGTATTCCTAGGAAGAGCGTCGCCGAGCGTAGCATCAGATAAAAGGCCCGCTTCCTTGACTCAGCGTCTGTTCGTCACCGGGCTCTCCGGTTTCGTAGGCAAGCATCTTCAAGCTTATCTGGCAGCGGCCCACACGCCGTGGGCGCTCCTTCCCGTACCGCATCGTTACGACCTGCTGGAGCCGGATTCGCTGGGCGACCTCTGGCCGGAGCTGCCGGATGCGGTCATCCACCTGGCCGGGCAGACCTACGTGCCGGAGGCCTTCCGCGATCCTGCGCGGACCCTGCAGATCAACCTCCTTGGCACCCTGAACCTGCTCCAGGCGCTTAAGGCGCGGGGTTTCTCCGGTACCTTCCTGTACATCAGCTCCGGCGACGTCTACGGCCAGGTGGCCGAGGCGGCGTTGCCGATCCACGAGGAACTCATCCCCCACCCGCGCAATCCCTATGCGGTCAGCAAGCTGGCGGCCGAGTCGCTGTGCCTGCAGTGGGGTATCACCGAAGGCTGGCGGGTGCTGGTGGCGCGACCGTTCAACCATATCGGGCCGGGGCAGAAGGACAGCTTCGTGATCGCCAGCGCCGCGCGGCAGATCGCCCGGATGAAGCAGGGCTTGCAGGCCAATCGGCTGGAAGTGGGGGACATCGACGTCAGCCGTGATTTCCTCGATGTCCAGGACGTGCTGTCAGCCTATCTGCGCCTGCTCTCCCACGGCGAGGCGGGCGCCGTCTATAACGTCTGTTCCGGGCAGGAGCAGAAGATTCGCGAGCTGATCGAACTGCTGGCGGACATCGCCCAGGTCGAGCTGGAAATCGTTCAGGACCCTGCCAGGATGCGCCGCGCGGAACAGCGGCGGGTTCGCGGCAGCCATGCGCGACTGCATGACACCACGGGCTGGAAGCCTGAAATAACCATAAAACAGTCCCTGCGGGCGATCCTGTCCGACTGGGAGTCACGGGTACGAGAAGAATGACAAGAAGTGCACTGGTAACTGGGATCACCGGTCAGGACGGAGCGTACCTGGCCAAGCTGCTGCTGGAGAAGGGCTACCGGGTCCACGGCCTGGTGGCGCGGCGCAGCAGCGACACGCGCTGGCGCCTGCGCGAGCTGGGGATCGAAGGCGATATCCAGTACGAGGACGGCGACATGGCCGATGCCTGTTCGGTGCAGCGCGCGGTGATCAAGGCGCAGCCGCAGGAGGTCTACAACCTGGCGGCACAGAGCTTCGTCGGGGCTTCCTGGAACCAGCCGGTGACCACCGGCGTCGTCGACGGCCTGGGCGTGACCCACCTGCTCGAGGCGATCCGCCAGTTCAGCCCGGAAACGCGCTTCTACCAGGCCTCCACCAGCGAGATGTTCGGCCTGATCCAGGCCGAGCGCCAGGACGAGAACACGCCGTTCTACCCGCGCAGCCCCTACGGCGTGGCCAAGCTCTATGGCCACTGGATCACCGTCAACTATCGCGAGAGCTTCGGCCTGCACGCCTCCAGCGGCATCCTGTTCAACCACGAATCGCCGCTGCGCGGCATCGAGTTCGTCACGCGCAAGGTTACCGACGCGGTGGCCCGCATCAAGCTCGGCAAGCAGCAGGAATTGCGCCTGGGCAACGTCGACGCCAAGCGCGACTGGGGCTTTGCCGGGGACTACGTCGAAGCCATGTGGCTGATGTTGCAGCAGGACAAGGCCGACGACTACGTGGTGGCCACCGGTGTCACTACCACCGTGCGCGACATGTGCCAGATCGCTTTCGAGCATGTGGGCCTGGACTACCGCGACTTCCTCAAGATCGACCCGGCGTTCTTCCGGCCCGCCGAGGTCGACGTGCTGCTGGGTAATCCGGCCAAGGCCCAGCGTGTGCTCGGCTGGAAGCCCAGGACCAGCCTGGACGAGCTGATCCGGATGATGGTCGAGGCGGACCTGCGACGCGTTTCCCGGGAGTAAGCCATGCTGATTCCCGTGGTGCTTTCCGGCGGCGCCGGTACCCGCCTTTGGCCGGTGTCGCGTGAAGGACAGCCGAAGCCGTTCATGCGCCTGCCCGATGGCCAGACCCTGCTGGGCAAGACCTACCGACGTGCCGCCGGGCTCCTGGCCGGGCATGGCGAAATCGTCACGGTGACCAACCGCGAGCATTACTTCCAGAGCAAGGACCAGTTCCAGGCGGCCCGCCTGGGGCGGCATCGGGGACATTTCATCCTCGAACCGACCGGACGCAACACCGCTCCGGCGATTGCCGTCGCCGCCCTGGCGCTGCAAGCCGAACATGGCGACGCGGCGGTACTGGTGGTGATGCCGGCGGATCACCTGATCCGCAACGAGGAGGCCTTCCGCCAGGCGGTGGGGCATGCCGCGCGTCTCGCCGTCGCCGGGCACCTGGTTACCTTCGGCGTGGTGCCGGACGCAGCGGAAACCGGTTTCGGCTATATCGAGCTGGGCGACCGGCTGGACGAGCAGGGGGCGGCCAAGGTGCGCCGCTTCGTCGAGAAACCCGATGAGGAAACCGCCCGTCGCTACGTGGAAAGTGGCGGTTTCCTGTGGAACTCCGGGATGTTCTGTTTCACGGCCTCGACCCTGGTCGACGAGCTGGCGCAGCATGCCCCGGCCCTGCTGGAGCAGGCCAGGGCCTGCCTGGCCGCCAGTGCGGCGGTGAAGATGGCCGATGGCATCCAGCATGAGCTGGCGGGCGAAGCCTTCGCCGCGCTGCCGGACATTTCCATCGACTATGCGCTGATGGAGCGCTCCGCGCGGGTCGCCGTGGTGCCGGCGGCCTTCGACTGGAGCGATATCGGTTCCTGGGGCGCGATGAGCGCGCTGCTCGACGCGGACGCAGAGGGCAATCGCGGCAGCGGCGACACCCTGTTCGTCGACACCCGTAACACCTTCGTGCAGAGCGACGGGCGCCTGGTCGCCACGGTCGGGGTCGACGACCTGGTCGTGGTGGATACTTCCGATGCGCTGCTGATCGCCCGCGCCGACCGGGTCCAGGAGGTGCGCAGGGTGGTGCAGCGGCTGAAGGACGAGCGGCACGAGGCCTATCGGCTGCATCGGACCGTCAACCGTCCCTGGGGCAGCTATACCGTCCTCGAGGAGGGGCCGCGCTTCAAGATCAAGCGAATCGTGGTCAGGCCGGGAGAGCGCTTGTCGCTGCAGATGCACCATCACCGCAGCGAGCACTGGATCGTGGTGCAAGGCATGGCCAGGGTCACCAATGGCGATGGCGCGCGGCTGGTCAACAGCAACGAGTCGACCTACATTCCCGCGGGCCACCGGCATCGCCTGGAAAACCCGGGGGTCATCGACCTGGTGATGATCGAGGTGCAGAGCGGCGAATACCTGGGAGAGGACGACATCGTCCGCTTCGAGGACCAGTACGGCAGGGTGGTCTGATGCTTCTTGGCTTGTCTCGTTCCTTGTGGGGCTATCGTGGCTTCGTTCTCGGCAGCGTCAAGCGCGAGTTCCAGTCGCGCTACCGCGGGTCGCTGTTCGGCGCGTTGTGGACGGTGCTCAATCCGCTGTCGATGATCGTCGTCTACACGGTGATCTTCTCCCAGGTGATGCGCGCGCGCCTGCCGGGGGTCGACGACGGCCTGGCCTACAGCGTCTATCTCTGCGCCGGCCTGCTGACCTGGGGCCTGTTCGCGGAAATCACCTCGCGCAGCCAGAGCATGTTCATCGAGAACGCCAACCTGCTGAAGAAGATCAGCTTCCCGCGCATCTGCCTGCCGGTCATCGTACTGCTCAACGCCGGGGTCAATTTCGCCATCATCCTCGCCTTGTTCCTCGGCTTTCTCGCCCTCAGCGGGCGCCTGCCGGGCGCGGCATTGCTCGCGCTGGTGCCGCTGCTGGCGATCCAGGTGCTGTTCGCGGCGGGACTGGGGATGATCCTCGGGGTGCTCAACGTGTTCTTCCGCGACGTCGGCCAGTTGTTCGGCATCTGCCTGCAGTTCTGGTTCTGGCTGACGCCGATCGTCTATCCGATCGGCATCCTGCCCGAGGGTATCCGCTCGCTGATCGAACTCAACCCGATGACCGCGCTGATGCGCAGCTACCAGCAGCTGTTCCTCCACGGGCAATGGCCGGACTGGCCTTCATTGCTGCCGATCACCCTGCTGGCGCTGCTGCTGTGCGCGCTCGGCCTGCGTCTGTTCCGCCAGCGGGTCGGCGAAATGGTGGATGAACTCTGATGGGACAGATACGCGTATCCGGCCTCGGCAAGGCCTACAAGCAGTATCCCAATCGCTGGAGCCGGTTGTTCGAATGGCTGGTGCCTTTCAGCCCTCCGCGCCACCACCTGCACTGGATCCTGCGCGAGGTCGAGTTCACCATCGAGCCGGGCGAAGCGGTCGGCATCGTCGGGGTCAACGGCGCCGGCAAGAGCACCCTGCTGAAGATGATCGCCGGCACCACCCAGCCGACCTGCGGCGAGATCCGCGTGGCCGGCCGGGTCGCCGCGCTGCTCGAGCTGGGCATGGGCTTCCACCCGGACTTCACCGGCCGGCAGAACGTCTTCATGGCCGGGCAACTGCTGGGCATGCAGGTCGAGGAAATCCAGGCGCTGATGCCGGATATCGAGGCCTTCGCCGAAATCGGCGAGGCCATCGAGCAACCGGTGCGCACCTACTCCAGCGGCATGCAGATGCGCCTGGCGTTCAGCGTGGCGACTGCCCGGCGGCCGGACATCCTGATCGTCGACGAGGCCCTGTCGGTCGGCGATGCCTATTTCCAGCACAAGAGCTTCGAGCGCATCCGCAGTTTCCGCAAGGCCGGCACCACCCTGCTGATCGTTTCCCACGACCGCTCGGCGATCCAGTCCATCTGCGACTCCGCGATCCTCCTGGAGCAGGGACGGATGGCCATGCGCGGGCGGCCGGAAGAAGTGATGGACTACTACAACGCCCTGCTCGCCGAGCGCGAGGGGCAGACCGTGCGCCAGGAAATGCTCGCCGACGGCCAGGTGCGGACGATTTCCGGCACCGGCGAGGCAGCGATCCTCGACGTACGGATGGTCGACCAGCGGCAGCGCGCGCTGGAGGTGGTCGAGGTAGGCCAGGCGGTGACGCTGGAAGTCGAGGTCGAGGTTCGCCAGGACATCGAGCGGCTGATCCTCGGCTTCATGATCAAGGACCGCCTCGGCCAGCCGATGTACGGGATCAATACCCACCGCCTGGACAAGGCGCTCACCGACCTGAAGGCCGGCGAGCGCATCACCTACCGCTTCGCCTTCGACATGCGCCTGGGCAAGGGGCACTACTCGGTGGCGCTGAGCCTGTCGCGGCTGGACTCGCACCTGGACCGCAACTTCGAATGGCGCGACTACGGCCTGGTCTTCCATGTCATCAACAACCGCCAGGAAGACTTCGTCGGTTGCTCCTGGCTGGGCGCCGAAACCCATATCAGCCGCTCCGGCGAGGCGGCTCTGGACCCCACTTCCGCGGAGAGCACTCCATGACGCGTCTGTTGGTCGAATGCACCTATGTGTTCGAGCATCCCAAGGTCAATTCCGGTATTCAGCGGGTGGTGCGCAACGTCATCCGCGAGTTGCCGGAAGCCGACGAGACGGTGGAGTGCATCCCGGTGGCAATGCTCGACGGCACCCTGTATCAGGTCCACAGCCTGGCGCCGCTGGACCCGCGGCCGCATTCGCCGCTGGTACGCCTGCGCATCCTGGTGGAGCGAGCCGCCAACTACTTCTGGCTGGGCCAGCGCACCCTGGAAAAGCGCCGCCCGTTCCGTTCCTCGCCGTGGGCCCGGCGCCTTCTCTATGTAGCCTGCCGCCTGTTCGCCTTTGCCTTCCTCAGCATTCCGCTGCGCCTGCTCGACCGCATCCTCGGCAAGCAGCAGCCTGCACCCGTGCGCGCGACCCCGCTCGAACATCGGGCCGGCGACCAACTGGTCTTGCTGGACTCCTCCTGGCACGCCGATTTCTTCCCGCTGGCGGAACGCCTCAAGAGCGAGGGCGTGGGCATCGTCTCGGTGATCTACGACCTGATTCCCCTGACCCATCCGCAATTCTGCGATGCCGGACTGGTCAAGGTGTTCAACCACTGGTTCGACTGGATCGCGGCCACCGCCGACGGCTACGTCGCGATTTCCGAGACCATCCGCGACGAAGTGCGCGCGGAGATGCTGCGGCGCATCGGCCCGGAGAAGGTCGCGCAACGCTGGTTCGATTATTTCCACCTGGGTTCGGAGCTGGACCTGGTGGAGGACGGCGCCTCCGTCGAGCCCGACCTGCTGCGCATGTTCAAGGCCAAGGCGCCGGTATTCCTGATGGTCAGCACCATCGAGCCGCGGAAGAACCACGGTTACCTGCTGGATGCCTTCGAGCGCGCCTGGGCCCAGGGTTCGCAGGTGCGGTTGTGCATCGCCGGACGCATCGGCTGGAAGTGCGAGGCGCTGGTGGAACGGGTGCGGCAGCATCCGGAGCTGAACAAGCGCCTGTTCATGTTCAACGACCTCTCCGACAAGAGCCTGGAGTACGCATACTCCCATGCCGCATCGCTGGTCTTCCCGTCCTATGTGGAAGGTTTCGGCCTGCCGCTGGTGGAGGCCATGCAGCGCGGCCTGCCGGCGATGGGCAGCGACATCCCGGTGTTCCGCGAGATCGGCGGCGAATTCATGGCCTACTTCGACCTCGCCGATCCGCAGACCCTGGCGAACCTGGTCACCCGCTTCGAAGCCACGGGCGAGTTCCCGGCCGAGCGACCGGTCGGCGAATGGCGCTGGATCGGCTGGCACGAAGCGAGTCGGCAACTGATCGCGCGGATCCTGCTCGCCCTCGGCAAGGCCCCGACGCATGGCGAGGCAGTACATGCGGATTGCGGTTAACGCGCGGATTCTCCAGGCGCCGCGGACCGGCATCGGACATTACCTGGTCGAGTTGTTGGGCGCGTTGCAGGCGCATGCGGACTTCGAGTTTTCCCTGTTCCATGGCTGGGGCTGGAGCGGCGACCTGCCGGCGGCGGCGCTGCCCGGCTATTCGCGTCTGTCGCCCTGGCTGCGCAACCTGCCTGGAGCCTACCGGGCACGACGCTGGCTGGAGCAGCGGCGTTTCGATAGCGGTCGGCCGCCGGTCGATCTCTACCATGAGCCCAGTCTCTGGCCGCTGGACTTCGACGGGCCGATGCTGATGACCCTGCACGACCTGACCCACCTGCATTATCCGGCGACGCAACCCGCCGCCCGCTTGCGCGAAATAGAACGCCGGCTGGCGCGCGGGATGGAAAAGGCGCGGTTGATCCTGACCGACTCGCAGGCGATCGCCGACGAGGCGCAGGCGTATTTCGGCCTGCCGCGCGAGCGCTTCGTGGTGGCGCCCCTCGGCCATGCCGCGCGGTTCCGTCCGCGGGACCGGGAGTCCCTGCGCGAGCCCTTGCGCGCGCATGGCCTGGTGCCGCGCGGGTATTTCCTCTGCGTAGGAACCCTCGAACCGCGCAAGAACCTGTCGCTGGCCCTGCGCGCCCATGGGCAACTGCCGGCGGCGGTCCGCCAGCGTTTTCCGCTGATGATCGTCGGCATGCCGGGATGGGAAAGTCGCTCGCTCGACGACGAACTGCGCCAGGCGCTGGCTTCGGGAACGGTGCGGCTGCTCGGCTACCTGCCGGACGAGCGGGTCGCCGAGTTGATGTCGGGCGCTCGGGCGCTGGTCTTCCCCTCGATCTACGAAGGCTTCGGCCTGCCTGTGCTGGAAGCCATGGCCAGCGGCACGCCAGTATTGCTCACGCGACTCTCCGCAATGCCGGAGGTGGCCGGCGAGGCGGGCAGCTATATTGACCCGGATGATGCCAATGGGCTATCTGACATGCTGGTCCGCATGACCGAGGATACCGTCTACTGGGAGTGCTGCCGGGAAGCCGGCCTGCGACGGGCGGAGCAGTTTTCCTGGAAGCGTTGCGCGAATCTCACCGCTGCAGCCTATCGTCGTGCCGTGGAGGGCTGAATGCGGGTACTGCACTTCTACAAGACCTACCTGAGCGAAACGGTAGGCGGGATCGAACAGGTGATCTTCCAGCTTTGCGAGAGCAGCGGGTCGTGGGGGATCGACAACCACGTCCTGACCCTGAGCAGCGACCCGCATCCGCCTGTCGTGCCCTTCGGCGGACATGTGGTGCATCGCGCCAGGCTCGACCTGCAGCTCGCTTCCACCGGGTTTTCCCTGAGCGTGTTCAAGCAGTTCCGCGAGCTGGCGGCGGAGGCGGACGTGGTCAACTACCACTTCCCCTGGCCGTTCATGGACCTGGTGCATTTCCTCACCGGTATGAACAAGCCGAGCGTGGTCACCTACCATTCGGACATCATCCGCCAGCGCGTCCTGTTGAAACTGTACCGGCCGCTGATGGGGCGCTTCCTTCATAGCGTCGATCGGATCGCGGTGGCGTCGCCCAACTACTTCAGCACCAGCGACGTGCTCCGCCAGTACCGGGAAAAGACCCGGGTGATCACCTACGGCCTGGACAAGGCCTGCTACCCGAAGCCTGCGGCACAGCGTCTGGAGCACTGGCGAGAGAAACTCGGGCCGCGGTTCTTCCTGTTCGTCGGGGTGATGCGCTACTACAAGGGCCTGCATATCCTGCTGGATGCGTTGCAGGGCACCGATTACCCGGTGGTGATCGTCGGTGCCGGGCCGTTGCAGGCCGAGCTGTATGCCCAGGCCGCGGCGCTGGGGTTGCGCAACGTGCACTTCCTCGGCCGAGTGGACGACGAGGACAAGGTCGCCCTGCTGCAACTCAGCTACGCCATGGTCTTTCCGTCACACTTGCGTTCCGAGGCGTTCGGTATCTCCCTGCTGGAGGGCGCGATGTACGGCAAGCCGATGATCTCCAGCGAGATCGGCACCGGCACCAGCTACATCAATATCCATGGCGAGACCGGCCTGGTCGTGCCGCCCAGCCAGCCGGCCGCGTTTCGCCAAGCGATGCGCTGGCTCTGGGAGCATCCGCAGCAGGCGGAGGAAATGGGCAGGAACGCGGAGGCCCGCTATCGGCAACTGTTCACCGCCGAAGAGATGGGGCGTCGCTGGAGCGAGCTGTACCGTGAACTGCTGGAGGAAAAGGCTTCTTCCAGATACGTGAAGGCCGCTCGGTAAGGAGCGGCCTACGGTACAGTTCAGGCTGGGCCGAACCGGGACGTTACAGTATCGCTTAGCGCCAGAACGGCTTGTTCAGCTCGGCGTAGCGCTGGGCTTCGCTGATGCCGGCGTCGGCGAGCAGGCGGGAGTCCAGGCGGGCCAGCTGGCGACGGCTCTGGATGCGGCGCTGCCACAGTTTCATGGTGCCCAGCAGGCTGCTGCTGCGGCGGTTGGAGCGAGCGATGTCGAAAGTGTTGGAACCGAGGGTACGTTCCATGATGTGTCGATCCTTCCCACTTGTGGTGGGTAGTCAGGTTGCTAGTGATTAACTGAGCAATATGATCTGACTAACAGGTCAACAAGAATAGGAACAGTTGCGGAGAATTGCGTTGGATCACCGGGGTGTGTTTCCGAACTGTATGGGTTGTTTCGGTGCGTAACTGTACCGCTCTGCACCGTCATGGTGCGTTACCGAAAGAAACAACGAAGTGTTACAGCAGGAAAAGCGGAAGGGCCGGGTCGGCGTGTTGCGATGGCGGCAAGAGAAAAGGCCGCCGAAATATGTTTTTACGTGGTTTTTTCTGCCCTGTCCAGACGCCCGGAAGAATTAATCGTCCGGGCGCTGGGAATAGTTGCGGATGAAACGGTTCAGCCTCAGCCGGCCAGCATGTGTCCGCGTTCTTCCAGGTTCAGGTGCCAGGCCAGCGCCTCGCGCAACAGATGCGGCGTGTGGCCGCCTTTCGCGCAAGCCGCCTCGAAGTAGTCCAGCAGCGGTGCCTGGTAGGACGGGTGGACACAGTTCTCGATGATCACCCGGGCCCGTTCGCGAGGCGCCAGGCCGCGCAGGTCGGCGAGGCCCTGCTCGGTGACGAGGATGTCGACGTCGTGCTCGGTGTGGTCGACGTGGCTGACCATCGGCACCACGCTGGAAATGTTGCCGCCCTTGGCGATCGACTTGGTGACGAAGATCGCCAGGTGCGCGTTGCGGGCGAAGTCGCCGGAGCCGCCGATGCCGTTCATCATCTTGGTGCCGCCGACGTGGGTCGAGTTGACGTTGCCGTAGATGTCGAACTCCAGCGCCGTATTGATGCCGATGATGCCCAGGCGACGGACCACCTCGGGGTGGTTGGAGATTTCCTGCGGGCGCAGCACCAGCTTGTCCTTGTAGCGCTCCAGGTTACCGAACACGTCGGCGTTGCGCCGCGGCGACAGGGTGATCGAGCTGCCCGAGGCGAAGCGCAGCTTGCCGGCGTCGATCAGGTCGAAGGTCGAGTCCTGCAGCACTTCGGAGTACATGGTCAGGTTCTCGAACGGCGACTCGATCAGGCCGCACATCACCGCGTTGGCGATGCTGCCGATACCGGCCTGCAGCGGGCCGAGGCTGTTGCTCATGCGCCCGGCGTCGACCTCGCGCTTGAAGAAATCGATCAGGTGGTTGGCGATGGCCTGGGTCTCGCCGTCCGGCGGCAGCACGGTGGATGGCGAGTCCGGCTGGTCGTTGATGACGATGGCGACGATCTTCTCCGGCGGGATCGGGATCGCCGTGCTGCCGATGCGGTCGTCGACGCGGGTCAGCGGGATCGGCGTGCGGGTCGGCCGGTAGGTCGGGATATAGATGTCGTGCAGGCCTTCCAGGTTGGTGCTGTGGGCCAGGTTGATCTCGACGATGACCTGCTTGGCGAAGATCGCGAAGCTCGCCGAGTTGCCCACCGAGGTGGTCGGCACGATGTGGCCCTGCTCGGTGATCGCGGCGGCTTCGATGACGGCGATGTCCGGCAGCTTCAGTTGGTGGTTGCGCAACTGCTCGACGGTTTCCGAGAGGTGCTGGTCGATGAACATCACTTCGCCGGCGTTGATCGCCTTGCGCAGGGTGCTGTCGACCTGGAACGGCATGCGCCGGGCGAGCACGCCGGCCTCGGTGAGCTGCTTGTCGAGGTCGTTGCCGAGGCTGGCGCCGGTCATCAGGCTGATACGCAGCGGACGTTCCTTGGCGCGCATGGCCAGCGCCTGGGGTACGGCCTTGGCCTCGCCGGCGCGGGTGAAACCGCTCATGCCGACGGTCATGCCGTCCTGGATCAGGTCGGCGGCTTCGGCCGCACTCATCACCTTGTCGAGCAGGGAGGGCAGGCGCACGCGATCACGGTACATGGAACGAACCTCAGACGACGAATTATTAGAGGCCGCCAGTCTAGGGTTTCCGCGATTTTTCGCCTTTATACCAAGGTCGAAGCGCCATTCAGCGGGCTTATGGGCGGATTGCCAGGACCACCACGCCCGCTGTCACCAGGGCTACGCCGAGCCATTGGCGCAGGTCCAGGCGTTCGCCGAGGAAGGCCACGCCGAGCAGTGCCACCAGCACCACGCTGAACTTGTCCAGCGGCGCCACTAGCGACGCCGGGCCGAGCTTGAGGGCGCGGAAATAGCAGATCCAGGAGGCACCGGTGGCCAGCCCGGAGAGCACCAGGAACAGCCAGCTGCGCGGCAGGATGCTTCCCGGGGCCTGGAACTTGCCCAGGACCGCGAGGATGCCGCCGAGGGTGACGAGGATCACCAGGGTGCGGATGAAGGTGGCGAAGTCCGAATCGACCCGGTCGAGGCCGATCTTGGCGAAGATCGCGGTCAGCGCGGCGAACAGCGCCGAAAGCAGTGCCCAGAAGGCCCAGGATGCCAGCATGTCGTCCTCCTCCGGGCCTTCTCCAGCGGCTGCGCCGCTACAGGGCTTCCAGCTTGGCGTAGCCGAGCATCAGCCACTTGCTGCCTTCGCTCTCGAAGTTCACCTGCACCCGGGCCTGGGCGCCGGCGCCTTCGAAGTTGAGGATAGTCCCTTCGCCGAACAGCGCGTGGCGCACCCGCTGGCCGAGGGAGAAGGGCGTCTCCGGCACCCCGGCGCCGCTGAACAGGCTGCCGCCGGCGTTGCGCGAAGTGCCGCCGTAGGGGCGGCTGACGGTATTGGACAGGCGCACTTCCTGGATCAGCGCCGGCGGGATCTCGCGGATGAAGCGCGAAACCTTGTTGTAGGTCTCGCTACCGTAGAGCCGGCGGGTCTCCGCGTAGGTCAGGACCAGTCGCTGCATGGCGCGGGTGACGCCGACGTAGGCCAGGCGGCGTTCCTCTTCCAGGCGGCCGGATTCCTCCAGGCTCATCTTGTGCGGGAACAGCCCTTCCTCCATGCCGACCAGGAACACCAGCGGGAACTCCAGGCCCTTGGCGCTGTGCAGGGTCATCAGCTGGACACTGTCCTCGTGGGCGTCGGCCTGGGTTTCCCCGGCCTCCAGGGATGCGTGGCTGAGGAAGGCCTGCAGCGGGGTGAGGTCTTCCTCTTCCTCGCTGTTCTCGAAGGCGCGGGCGGCGCTGACCAGTTCCTCGAGGTTCTCCACCCGGGCCTGGCCTTTCTCGCCTTTTTCTTCCTTGTGGTAGCTGATCAGTCCGGACTGCTCGATCACCGTCTGGGTCATCAGGTGCAGCGGCATGTCCATGACCTTCGCCGAAAGATTCTCGATCAGCTCGACGAAGCCGGTCAGGGCGCTGGCGGCGCGGCCGGGCAGGACCTTGTTGGCGATCATCAGGCGGATCGCCTCCCACATCGACACATCGTTGCCGCGGGCGAATTCGCGGATGCTCTCCACGGTCTTCTCGCCGATGCCGCGTGCCGGCACGTTGACCACCCGTTCCAGCGCCGCGTCGTTGCCGCGGCCGTCGAGCAGGCGCAGGTAGGCCATGGCGTTCTTGATCTCGGCACGCTCGAAGAAGCGCTGGCCGCCGTAGATGCGGTAGGGAATCTTCTCCCGCAGCAGGGCTTCCTCCAGCACCCGCGACTGGGCGTTGGAGCGGTAGAGGATGGCGATCTCGCTGCGCGCCAGGCCGCCCTTGAGCGCGCTCTCGATCGATTCGACCACGTAGCGCGCCTCGTCGTGCTCGTTGAACGCGGCGTACAGGCTCAGCGACTCGCCGTCCTCGCCGTCGGTCCACAACTCCTTGCCCAGGCGTCCCTGGTTGTTGGCGATCAGGGCGTTGGCGGCCTTGAGGATCGACGCGGTGGAACGGTAGTTCTGCTCCAGGCGGATCACCTCGGCGTCGGCGAAGTCGTCGCTGAACTGCTGGATGTTCTCGATCCGTGCGCCACGCCAGCCGTAGATCGACTGGTCGTCGTCGCCGACCACCATCAGGCTGTCGCCGCCCTTGGCGAGAATCCGTAGCCAGGCGTACTGCACGGCGTTGGTGTCCTGGAACTCGTCCACCAGGATATGGCGGAAGCGCCGCTGGTAGTGCTCGAGCACGCCGGGATGGTCGCGCCAGAGGTCCAGGGCGCGCAGCAGCAGCTCGGAGAAGTCGATCACCCCGGCGCGGGCGCAGGCCGCCTCGTAGGCTTCGTAGATCTTCAGCATGGTGGCGAGGAACAGGTCGCCGCCGGGCTGGATGTGTTGCGGCCGCAGGCCCTCGTCCTTCTGCCCGTTGATGAACCACTGGGCCTGGCGCGCCGGCCAGCGCTGCTCGTCGAGGCCGAGTTCGCGGATCACCCGCTTGACCAGGCGTTGCTGGTCGTCGCTGTCGAGGATCTGGAAGTTCTCGCTCAGCCCGGCCTCGCGCCAGTGCGCGCGCAGCAGGCGATGGGCGAGGCCGTGGAAGGTGCCGACCCACATGCCCGCCGGATTGATCCCGAGCAACTGCTCGATGCGGTGGCGCATCTCCGCCGCCGCCTTGTTGGTGAAGGTCACCGACAGGATGCTGTAGGGCGAGGCGTGCTCGACCTGGATCAGCCAGGCGATCCGGTGCACCAGCACGCGGGTCTTGCCCGAGCCGGCGCCGGCGAGGACCAGTTGGCGGCCCAGCGGCGCGGCCACGGCCTGGCGCTGCGGGTCGTTGAGGGAGTTCAGCAGGAGGGAGAGGTCGTCGTTCATCGCGGCATTCTACCGGGGCGGGGAAAAGCCGGGCAAACCGGGCCGCCATTCGGCGCAGGCCGGCGCAGCGTCGGGCCTGGCTGCGGAAAAATGCTCTATCCCGGCCTTGGGCAGCCTGCCCCTGCTCGGTTATGCTCCGGCCACTTCAAGGCAAACCACTACAAGAACAAGCGCCTATGACCGTCCATGTCGAGCCCTTGGCGCTGCCGGGCGGCAGCACCGATGTACTGCGGCTCTACGCCCGCGAAATCGCCATCGAGCGTACCCGGCTCCTTTATCTCGGCTCGCGCACGCCGACCCTGCTCATGCTGCTCGGCGGCGTGACCAGCGCCTGCCTGGTGTGGGGCAAGGTCAGCAGCTGGCTGCTCGGTGGCTGGCTGGTCTGGCTGGTGTTGCTCGCCGTCCTGCGCCTGCTGCAGGTCGCCGCCTTCCAGCAGGCCGACAGCCGTCGCCAGGCCAGCCGCCACTGGCGGCGGACCTTCCTGTGCGGCGCCGGCGCCTCGGGCCTGACCCTGGCGTTCGCGGTGATCATGCTGGTCCCGGCCGATGCCTTTCTCCAGCAGGTGCTGGTGTTCGGCCTGGTGGCGGCGGCGATCCTCTCCGCCAGCGTCGCCTATGCGGTGAGCCTGCCGGCCTTCCTCACCTTCGCCTTGCCGGGCCTGCTGCCATCCATCGTTTTCCTGCTGTTACAGCCGCATAGCCTGTTGCAGGGCTGGGGCGTGCTCGGCCTGATCCTGCTGGTGGCGCTGCTGGTGGTCGCCGGGCAGATCCACCGGCTGGTGCAGGGCGCGCTGCTGCGACGCTTCCAGACCCAGGCGCTGAACCTGCACCTGGAGCGTGTCAACGCCGAGGCCGAAGCGCTCAATCGCAAGCTCGCCCAGGAGGTCGGCCAGCGACGCCTGGTCGAACGCGAGCTGCGCGCCGCCCGCGATGCCTTGCAGCGCCGGGTGGAGGCGCGCACCGAGGAGCTTGGCGCGACCAGCCAGGCGCTCAGCCAGAGCGAGGCGCGCCTGGCCATGGCCCTGGAGGCCAGCGAACTGGGGTTGTGGGACTGGGACCTGGAGAGCGGCCGGGTCCAGCATTCCTATCTCGAGGCGGTCTTCAGCGACGCCGGGGACGGTCCCGAGGACTATCGCAGGCTGATCGAAAGCATCCACCCCGGCGACCTGCCGCGCATCCGTCGCGCCCTCGCCGAACATCTCAAGGGGCGCAGCGAGCTATACCGGGTGGAGTACCGCGTGCGCGACCGGGAGGGCGGCTGGCGCTGGCTGGAGGATCGTGGCCGGGCCATGGCTCGCGACCCGCGGGGACGGGTGACGCGGATGCTCGGCACGCGCAGCGACATCAGCGCGCGCAAGCGCCTGGAAGAGCAGCAGCAACTGGCCGCGACAGTGTTCGAGGCGGCCAGCGAGAGCATCGTGATCCTCGATCCGGCCTACAACCTGCTGGCGGTCAACCAGGCCTTCAGTCGCATCACCGGCTATCGCCGCGAGGACGTGGTCGGGCGCAACGCCAGCCTGCTGGTGAATACCCCCGAGGCCCAGCGCCACTACCGGCAGATCCGCGCCGAGCTGCGCCAGCACGGGCAGTGGCAGGGCGAACTGGTGGATACGCGGAAGAATGGCGATCCCTATCCCCAATGGCTGCAGCTCAACCTGCTGCGCGACGGCAATGGCGAGGCGACCCACATCGTCGGTTTCTTCACCGATCTCAGTGCCCGCCGCGACGTCGAGGAGCGCCTGCGTCACCTGCTGCACTACGACGAACTGACCGGCCTGGCCAACCGCCGGTTGTTCCGCGAGCGGCTGCACGAGGCGGCCCAGCGGGCGCGCCAGGAGGAGGGCGGGCTGGCCCTGCTGCTGATCGACCTGGACCGCTTCAAGCTGCTCAACGACAGCCTCGGCCACGAGGTCGCCGACCAGTTGCTCAGGGAGATGGCCCAGCGCCTGCGGCGCACCGCGCCGGAAGCCAACACCCTGGCGCGTCTGGCCGGCGACGAGTTCGCCATCCTCCTCGATGGCGGCACCGGCACCGCGGCCCTGTCGCGCCTGGCCGAACGCCTGCTGGTCCAGTTGCGCCAGCCGGTGAGCGTGCTCGGCCACGAGTTGATCCTCGGCGCCTCGCTGGGGATCAGCCTGTTTTCCGAGCAGGCACGGGAAATCTCCGTGCTGATGAGCCAGGCGAACCTGGCGATGCAACATGCCAAGCAACTCGGCGGCAATACCTTCCAGTTCTTCCGCGACAACCTGCAGGACAGCACCCTCGAACGCCTGCGCCTGGAAACCCGGTTGCGCAAGGCGGTCGAGGAGGGCCAGCTGGACGTGCATTACCAGCCCAAGCTGTGCCTGGCCAGCGGCTGCGCGGACTCGGTCGAGGCGCTGGTGCGCTGGCACCATCCGGAGGAGGGCATGATCCCGCCGTCGACCTTCATCGGCCTCGCCGAGGAGTGCGGGTTGATCGGCGAGATCGGTGAATTCGTCCTGCGCCGGGCCTGCCTGCAGGCCGCCGAGTGGAGCCAGCGGGGCCTGAACCTGCGGGTCTCGGTGAACCTCTCGGTCCACCAGTTGCGCCAGGGCGACCTGCTCGACGTAGTGCGCTCGGCGCTGGCCGACAGCGGCCTGCCGGCGGCGCAACTGGAGCTGGAGTTGACCGAAAGCCAGTGGCTGGACGCCCTCGATAGTGTCCTGGCGACCTTCCGCCAGTTGCGCGAGATGGGGGTGAAGCTATCGGTCGACGACTTCGGCACCGGCTATTCCTCGCTCAGCTACCTGAAGCGCCTGCCGCTGGACTACCTGAAGATCGACCAGTCGTTCGTCCGCGACCTGACCCAGAACAGCGAGGATGCGGCGATCATCCGGGCGATCATCGCCATGGCCCACAGCCTCGACCTGAAGGTGGTCGCCGAAGGCGTGGAAACCATCGAACAGCGGGACTTCCTGGTGGCCCAGCGTTGCGACGAGCTGCAGGGCTACCTGATCGGCCGGCCGTTGCCGGCCCATGCCCTGGAGGAAGGTTTGCGCCAGGCTCGTTGAACGCGATCCGGCGGAGTATGCTGTAGCACTTTCGACTCCCACGAATTAAGGACGATTCATGCGCTCGAAGCCGCTTCTTCCCGCCCTCCTGCTGGTGGGCGCCGGTCTCTCCCCGCTGGCCCAGGCCAGCAGCGACGACTCCTGCTATCCCGATTGGTCGCTGGTCGGCGGCGGTGTCTGCGATACCCTGCCGTTCCTCGCCCCGGGCAACGACACCCGCGCCAACCTGCGCCTGCTGCTGGCCGACGCCGGCCACTGGCGGCTGGTGGAGGCGCCGCCGTCGGAGGAAGAGAAGCTCGAAGGCTACGGCCTGGTACCGTTCGGCCTGTTCCGCCTGCTGCCCGGCGACGGCAGCCAGCCGCCCGCGCCGCCTGCGCCAGCGCCCTCGCCGCTCGCCGAACTGGCCCGGCAGATGGGCGCCGAAGCGCTACCGGAAAAGATCGCCGGCGCCGAATTCTTCGAGGGCGAGGGCAGCCGCTGCCGCAGCAACGACCAGGACAGCGCGCTGGCGTTTCTTCGCCAGGTGCGTGACGCCGGGCTGGGCGAGGCGGAGACCAAGGCCCTGGCCAACGGCCGCCTGGACCTGCTCGGTGCCTGCGGCTGGGAACAAGAGGAACTGGGCGGTGTGCTCGCGCAAGGCGTCGAGTCGGCCGCAGGCAAGGCCTTCGCCACGTACCTGGAGGCTGCGGCCAACTTCTACAGCGGTCGCTTCGACGAAGCCGAACAGGGCTTCAAGGCGTTGCAGGACGTGTCGCAGCCCTGGCTGAAGGAAACCGCCCTGTACCTGCAGGCGCGCACCCTGCTCAACGCCGCCCAGCAGAACGCCTTCGACGACATGGGCTTCCCCGAGCTGCAGAATGTCGACAAGGCTCGCCTGGAACAGACCCGCAGCGCCCTCGAGGCCTACCTGCAGGCGTATCCGAAGGGGCTCTACGCCGCCTCGGCCAAGGGCTTGCAACGGCGCGTGCACTGGCTGGCCGGCGACCAGAAGCTGCTGGCCCAGGACTATGCCGCGCAATTCGCCGAAGCCGAGCAAGGGCAGCGCAACATGGCCCTGGAAGACCTGGTCCAGGAGGTCGACAACAAGCTCCTGACCGGTATCCAGCTCGGCGACATCCAGACTCCGCTGCTGCTGGCGGTGGCCGACCTGGTGCAGATGCGCGCCCACGATCCGTCGACCCCGCGCAGCTTCACCTGGGAAACGCTGCAGGCCCAACAGGCCAGCTTCGCCGCGCATCCCGAACTGTTCGCCTACCTGCAGGCGGCCTATCGCTTCTATGTCGACCAGGATCCGGCGAAGACCCTCGAAGCGCTGCCGCAAAAGGTCGGCAGCCTCGACTACGTCGGCTTCAGCCAGCAGACCCTGCGCGGGCTGGCGCTGGAGCAGCAGAAGGACTGGAAAGCCGCCGAGGCGCTCTGGCTGGAACTGTTGCCGCAGGCCGCGCAGCCGTACCAGAAGGGCCAGTTGCAGCTGGCCCTGGCGCTCAACTACGAGCGCAGCGGCCAGTTGGAAAAGGTCTTCGCCGAAGGTTCGCCGGTCCAGGAGCCGCTGCTGCGCAGCATCCTCCTGCGCAACGTCGCCGACGCCGCGCTGTTGCGCCGCCAGGCCAAGCAGGGCGCGACGGCGGAAGAGCGCGATACCGCGCTGTTCACTCTCCTTTACAAGGACCTGCGCCGCAGCCGCTTCGCCGACTTCGGCAAGGACTTCGCGCTGCTCGGCGAAACCCCCTCGCAGACCAAGCTGGGCACCAGCCTCGGCTATGTCTACGGCGCCGGTAACAGCCTGGAGCTGTTCCGCTGGAAGGGCGACAAGGCCGAGTCCGGCTACGTTTGCCCGGCCATCGCCGAGTCGGCCGCGGCGCTGGCCGCCGATGACAAGGACCCGAAGGGCCTGAACTGCCTGGGCGAATTCATCCTGCGCAACGGTCTCGACGGCATGCCGCTGGACAGCCAGCCCGAGGCCAACGAGCTGGGCGGCACCCCGAGCGGCTTCAAGGGCGAGGTGTACTCCCGGCTGGATGGCTATCGCCTGGTCATGGACAACCCCAAGGCTCCGCGCGAAGACAAGGCCTACGCGCTGTTCCGCGCGATCAACTGCTTCGCCCCGGCCGGCTACAACACCTGCGGCCAGCAGGACATCCCGCAGGCCGAGCGCAAGCAATGGTTCCGTACGCTCAAGTCGACCTACGCCGACAGCTCCTGGGCCAAGGAACTGAAGTACTACTGGTGAGGCGCTGGCGAGCCTGGCTGGCGGGCCTGTTGCTGGGCCTGCCGCTGTTGCCGTCCGTCGAGGCCGCGGTGCGCGCCGAGGACTACGGCGCCTTCTGGCTGTGGAGCGGCGTCGCGCCGCAGCCGGTGCTGGCGCGGGCCGAGACGCTGTACATCCTGCAGGGACAGATCAGCCAGTCGCGCCGGCGCCCCGGCGAGGGCGTGCGGCTGATCGCCCAGGGCATCTCGGTGCCACGCCTGGCGCGGGGTGAGGTCTGGGTGGTGTACCGCGCCCATACCCTGCGCTGGACGCCGCAGATCTACCAGGCCGTGCTGAACCAGGTGCAGCGCTGGAAGCGTGCCGGCAACCCGGTGGTCGGCATCCAGATCGACTTCGATGCGCGTACCCGCTACCTCGACGAGTACGTCGATTTCCTCCGCGACCTGCGCCGGCGCCTGCCCCGCGAATACCGCTTGAGCATCACCGGGTTGCTCGACTGGGGCAGCAACGCCGAGCCGGCGGCGATCAACCGGCTCAAGGGCGTGGTCGATGAAGTGGTGGTGCAGACCTACCAGGGGCGCCACAGCATTCCCAACCACGCCGCCTACCTCCCGCGGGTCAGCCGCCTGCAGCTGCCGTACCGGATCGGCCTGGTCCAGGGCGGCGACTGGCAAGCCCCCGACTACCTGGAAAAGAGCCCCTGGTTCAGGGGCTACGTGGTGTTCCTGCTCAACCCTCAGTGAGCGCAGCCGCAAGCGCCCTTGCCGGCACACCCGCCGCTGCGTTCGGCCTGCGGCTGGCGGGTATCCTGGCCGGGCTGGAGATCGCGCATCAGTAGCGCGTAGCACAGGTCCAGGCCTTCCGGCAGCGCCAGGTAGACCACGTGGCCATTGCCCGGCGCCACCTCGATGGCCTCGCCGGCGGCGTTGCGCAGGTCCTCCACGCGCAGGCTCAGGTTGCCTCGCGGAGTCATCAGTTCGACGCTGTCGCCGCGCTGGAAGCGGTTCTTCACCTCCACCTCGGCCAGTCCGTCGCGGCGTTCGCCGGTGAGTTCGCCGACGAACTGCTGGCGCTCGGACAACGAATGGCCGTGCTGGTAGTTCTGGTACTCGTCGTGCACGTGGCGGCGCAGGAAGCCCTCGGTGTAGCCGCGGTGGGCGAGGGACTCCAGGGTGTCCATCAGGCCGCGGTCGAACGGCTTGCCGGCCGCCGCGTCGTCGATCGCCTGGCGGTAGACCTGGGCGGTGCGCGCCACGTAGTAGTGGGATTTGGTGCGGCCCTCGATCTTCAGCGAGTGCACGCCGATCCGCGCCAGCCGCTCGACGTGCTGCACGGCGCGGAGGTCCTTGGAATTCATGATGTAGGTGCCGTGTTCGTCCTCGAAGGCGGCCATCGGTTCGCCGGGACGGTTGCCTTCCTCGAGGAGGAACACCTGCTCGGTCGGCGCGCCGCGTCCCAGGGTCGGCTCCCGCGCCACCACGTTGCCCAGCTCGTCCTCGCGGCCCTCCACCGCCTTGTATTCCCAGCGGCAGGCATTGGTGCAGGTGCCCTGGTTGGGGTCGCGGCGGTTGATGTAGCCGGACAGCAGGCAGCGCCCGGAATAGGCCATGCACAAGGCGCCGTGGACGAACACTTCCAGCTCCATGTCCGGCACCTGCTGGCGGATTTCCTCGATCTCCTCCAGCGACAGCTCGCGGGAAAGGATCACCCGGGTCAGGCCCTGCTGCCGCCAGAATTGCACCGCGGCCCAGTTCACCGCGTTGGCCTGCACCGACAGGTGGATGGGCATCTGCGGGAAATGCTGGCGAACCAGCATGATCAGGCCGGGATCGGACATGATCAGCGCATCCGGACCCATGGCGACCACCGGCTCCAGGTCGCGCAGGAAGGTTTTCAGCTTGGCGTTGTGCGGGGCGATGTTGACCACCACGTAGAAGCGCTTGCCAAGTGCGTGGGCCTCGGCGATGCCTTCGGCCAGTTGGGCGTGGTCGAAATCGTTGTTGCGCACCCGCAGGCTGTAGCGCGGCTGCCCGGCGTAGACGGCATCGGCGCCGTAGGCGAAGGCATAGCGCATGCTTTTCAGGGTGCCGGCGGGGCACAGCAGTTCGGGGCGGAGGGTGGTGGCGGTCATGGTTCGGGCTCGCAACGACGTGGGCGCGCGACTCTAGCCGAGCGCGCGCCGGGCGATCCTGAGCCGGATCAATGTCCGCGTCATTCCAGCCAGCGTCGACCCTGCAGTTCCAGCAGCAGTTGCGCCTGTTCCGGGCCGTTGCTGCCGGCCGGGTAGGGCCGCGGGCTCTGGTAGTGCTCGCGCCAGCCGGCGAGGATCGGGTCGACCCAGCCCCAGGCGGCCTCTACCTCGTCGCGGCGCATGAACAGCGTCGAGTCGCCCTCGATCACGTCCAGCAGCAGGCGCTCGTAGGCGTCCCAGCGCCGCTTGTTGCGGCTGAGGGCCTCGGCCAGGTTGAGGTCCAGCTCCACCGGTTCCAGTTGCATGCCCTTGCCCGGGGTCTTGGCCATCAGTTGCACGCTGATCCGCTCCTCCGGCTGCAACCTTATCCACAGGCGGTTGGCCGGCCCGCCGCCGCCGTCGATCAGGCTGTGCGGCACCGGCTTGAACTGGATGACGATTTCCGAGCACTTGCGCGCCATGCGCTTGCCGGTGCGCAGGTAGAACGGCACCCCGGCCCAGCGCCAGTTCTCGACCTCGGCCTGGAGCGCGACGAAGGTCTCGGTATCGCTGTCGTTGTCGACGTTCTTCTCGAAGTAGTACGCCGGCACCTCCTGGCCGCCGATCCTGCCGGCGGCGTACTGGCCGCGTACCGTCTTGTCCTGCACGTCGAGCCCGGAGATCGGCTTCAGCGCCTGCAGCACCTTGAGCTTCTCGTTGCGCACAGCCTCGGCGTCGAAACGCACCGGCGCCTCCATCGCCACCAGGCAGAGCAACTGGAGCAGATGGTTCTGCACCATGTCGCGCATCGCCCCGGCGTGGTCGTAGTAGCCGCCGCGGTTCTCCACGCCAAGGGTCTCGTTGACGCTGATCTGCACATGGTCGATGTGCGCCGCGCGCCAGACCGGCTCGAACAACGCATTGGCGAAGCGCAGGGCCATCAGGTTCTGCACGGTTTCCTTGCCCAGGTAGTGGTCGATGCGGAACACCCGCGACTCGTCGAACACCCGGCCGATGGACTGGTTGATCGCCCGCGCCGAGTCCAGCGAATGGCCCAGCGGTTTTTCCAGCACGATGCGCGCTTGCGGCCCGGCGAGGCCGGCGATGGAGAGGTTCTGCGCGATCGGCGCGAACAGGCTCGGCGAGGTCGCCAGGTAGTGCACCAGCACCCGGCCCTCGCTGCTCTTCAGGTGCCGCGCGAGACGGCCGAAGTCGGCGCTCTGCGAGGCGTCCATGGCCAGGTAGTCGAGGCGCGCGGCGAAGCCTTTCCATTGTTCGGCGGCGAACTCGCTGCGCGCCACCACCGCGCGGACGTTGCGCTCGGCGAGGGCGAGGAAGGCGGCGTTGTCCAGCGCGCTGCGGGCGAGGGCGAAGATCCGTGTATCGGCCGGCAGGCGGTCCTCCCGGTGCAGGCGATAGAGCGCCGGCAGCAGCTTGTGCAGGGCCAGGTCGCCGGTACCGCCGAAGACCAGGATGTCGCAGGACGTTGGAGTGGCTGGTGTACTCAAGGCAAGCTCCCGACGGCGTTGGCTGGGCGTGGCTGACTGTTTGTAGTATAACTACAAGGTTACTACAGAGAATCGAGCCCAGCCTGTGAACCTGCTGCAGCACATAGCCCAGTCCCGCCAACAGCTCCGCAAGTCGGAACTCAAGGTCGCCGATCACGTTCTCAACGATCCGGCGTCGGTCATGCACAGCTCCATGGCCGAACTGGCCCATGGGGTCGGGGTCAGCGAGCCGACCATCGTGCGTTTCTGCCGCGCCATCGGCTGCAGCGGCTTCCAGGACCTCAAGCTGAAGCTGGCGCAGAGCCTGGCGGCCGGCGCCAGCTTCGGCCAGTTCTCGATCCATGAGAGCGACTCGGTGGCCGACTTCAGCCTGAAGATCTTCGACACCACGCTGCACAGCCTGATGGAAGTCCGCGAGCACCTGGACACCCACGCCCTGGAGCGCGCCATCGCCGCCATCGCCCACGCCCAGCGCGTGGAGTTCTACGGCTTCGGCGCTTCCGGCGCGGTGGCCTCGGATGCCCAGCACAAGTTCTTCCGCCTGCTGCTGTCGGCGGCGGCCTACTCCGACCCGCACATGCAGGCGATGTCGGCGGTGACCCTCAAGCCCAGCGACGTGGCCATCTGCATTTCCCAGTCGGGTCGCTCGAAGGACCTGCTGATCACCGCCAACCTGGTGCGCGAGGCCGGCGCCACGCTGATCACCCTGTGCCCGAGCCAGACCCCGCTGGCCGACCTGGCCACGGTCAACCTGGCGATCGACGTGCACGAGGACACCGACATCTACACCCCGCTGACCTCGCGCATCGCCCACCTGGTGGTGATCGACGTGCTGGCGATGGGCGTGGCCATGGCCCGCGGCCCGGACCTGGTCAACCACCTCAAGAGCGTCAAGCGCAGCCTGCGCAGCCTGCGCCTGTCGCCGAAGGTGATGAAGAACCAGGAAGAGCGCGGCGAGCCGTCCTGAGGCGCCGCCGGGAAGGCATAACGCAGTCTTCACCGGCCTGCCGCCAAACCGTCACATTGCTGCGCGATGCTCGCGACTCCAGCCAGTCGGCCATGGGAGACGCGAGATGCCCCGTCATAGCGATGCCAATGCCCAGCACGTGGATTCGAAAACCCGCCGCAAGCTCGAAGACCAGCGGCGCATGCAATTCCGCCGGGCGATCGAGGACCACTGCGAAGAACTGCGCCTGCGCCAGGAACTGGCCGACTACCCCGAGCTGGTAGCCGCCGCCTACCTCAGCTCGAACCGCCAGGGCCGGCGAAGCGCCCAGCGAGCTGGCTGATCAGCGCCCGCTCCTCGCGGACGAAGGCGACGAACGCCTGGGCCACCGGGCTCAGGCGCTTGCCCTTGGCGTGCACCAGGCACCAGCTGCGATAGAGCGGCAATTCCTCCACCGGTAGTTCGCGCAGCAGGCCGTTGGCCAGTTCCTGGTGCGCCGCATGGCGCGGCAGCAGGGCCAGGCCGAGGCCGGCGATCACCCCTTCGCGCAGGGACTCCAGCGAGGCGATCTCCTGGATCTGCGAGAAGTGCGCGCGGCGTTGCTGGAAGAACTCCTCGCAAGCCTTGCGGGTGCCGGAGCCCGGTTCGCGGACCAGTAGCGGGAAGGGCTCCAGGTCCTTCAGGGCCAGCTTCGCGGCGTTGCACAGCGGATGGTCCGGCGGCGCCACGGCGATGATCGGGTTGTTCAGGAAGGGCAGGAACTCCAGGGCCATGTCCTGCGGTACCAGGGACATGATCACCAGGTCGTCGCGGTTGTCGGCCAGGCGCTTGATCACCTGGGTGCGGTTGACCACCGTCAGGCTCAGGCTGACTTCCGGATGCAGGTTCTGGAACGCCTTGAACAGGTGCGGGGTGATGTACTTGGCGCTGGACTCCACCGCCAGGCGCAACTGGCCCTGCAGCGAGCCCTTCAGGTCCGAGAGCTGCATGTCCAGGCTTTCCAGGCGCTGGAACAGGTCGGTGCTGGTCTTCAGCAGGGCTTCGGCGGCATCGGTCAGGTAGAGCTTCTTGCCGACGTACTCGAACAGCGGCTGGCCGACCAGCTCTTCCAGTTGGCGGATCTGCAGGCTGACCGCCGGCTGGGTCAGGGCCATTTCCTCCGCCGCCCGGCTGTAGGAGCGGCTCTCGCATACGGCACGAAAAACCTGAAGCTGCCGTAATGTCATACGCATCAACGACTTACGCATTCCAGTCACACTCTGACCGAGATCGGTCGGGCGACTATAAAGCTTTTCTAATGGCTATCCCAATAATTATTGATTTTTGTTAATCACCCTCACGGGGGTAGGGTAAAAGCGCGACCGGGAGCTGCCTGCCGGTCATGCAGCGACCGGAATATCCGGATCGACCGTACCAGGTTCCCAACCCCGAAGAGGGAGACCTCCGTGATCAAGAAGATCCTGATCGCCAACCGCGGCGAGATCGCCGTCCGCATCGTGCGCGCCTGCGCCGAGATGGGCATCCGCTCGGTGGCCGTCTACTCCGAGGCCGATCGCCACGCGCTGCACGTCAAGCGCGCCGACGAAGCCCACAGCATCGGCGCGGACCCGCTGGCCGGCTACCTCAACCCGCGCGCCCTGGTGAACCTGGCGGTGGAAAGTGGCTGCGACGCCCTGCACCCCGGCTATGGCTTCCTCTCGGAAAATGCCGAGCTGGCGGAAATCTGCGCCGAGCGCGGTATCAAGTTCATCGGCCCGTCGGCGCAAGTGATCCGCCGCATGGGCGACAAGACCGAAGCCCGCCGCAGCATGATCGCCGCCGGCGTGCCCTGCACCCCCGGCACCGAAGGCAACGTCGCCGATCTCGCCGAGGCCCTGCGCGAAGCCGAGCGGATCGGCTACCCGGTGATGCTCAAGGCCACCTCCGGCGGCGGCGGTCGCGGCATCCGTCGCTGCAACAGCCGCGAGGAGCTGGAACAGGCGTTCCCGCGGGTGATCTCCGAGGCGACCAAGGCCTTCGGCAGCGCCGAGGTATTCCTCGAGAAGTGCATCGTCAATCCCAAGCACATCGAGGCGCAGATCCTCGCCGATTCCTTCGGCAACACCGTGCACCTGTTCGAGCGCGACTGCTCGATCCAGCGCCGCAACCAGAAGCTCATCGAGATCGCCCCGAGCCCGCAGCTCACTCCCGAGCAGCGCGCCTATATCGGCGACCTGGCGGTGCGCGCGGCCAAGGCGGTGGGCTACGAGAACGCCGGCACCGTGGAGTTCCTGCTCGCCGACGGCGAGGTGTACTTCATGGAGATGAACACCCGGGTCCAGGTGGAGCACACCATCACCGAGGAGATCACCGGCATCGACGTGGTCCGCGAGCAGATCCGCATCGCTTCCGGGCTGGAGCTGTCGGTCAAGCAGGACGACATCGTCCATCGCGGCTACGCCCTGCAGTTCCGCATCAACGCCGAGGACCCGAAGAACAACTTCCTGCCCTCGTTCGGCAAGATCACCCGCTACTACGCCCCCGGCGGCCCCGGCGTGCGTACCGACACGGCGATCTACACCGGCTACACCATCCCGCCGTACTACGACTCGATGTGCCTGAAGCTGATCGTCTGGGCGCTGACCTGGGAAGAGGCCCTCGATCGCGGCCTGCGCGCCCTCGACGACATGCGCGTGCAAGGGGTCAAGACCACCGCGCCGTACTACCAGGAAATCCTCCGCAACCCGGAATTCCGCAGCGGCCAGTTCAACACCAGCTTCGTCGAAAGCCACCCGGAACTGACCCAGTACTCGATCAAGCGCAACCCGTCGCACCTGGCCATCGCCATCGCCACCGCCATCGCGGCCCACGCCGGCCTGTAAGGGAAGGAGCAGAACATGAGCAACACCATCCAAGCGAAGAAGACCGGCGTCACCGATACCATCCTGCGCGATGCCCACCAGTCGCTGCTGGCGACCCGCATGCGCACCGAGGACATGCTGCCGATCTGCGACAAGCTCGACCGCGTCGGCTACTGGTCGCTGGAAGTCTGGGGCGGCGCCACCTTCGACGCCTGCGTGCGCTTCCTCAAGGAAGACCCGTGGGAACGCCTGCGCAAGCTCAAGGCGGCGCTGCCCAACACCCGCCTGCAGATGCTCCTGCGCGGGCAGAACCTGCTCGGCTACCGCCACTACAGCGACGATGTGGTGCGCGCCTTCGTGGCCAAGGCGGCGGTCAACGGCATCGACGTGTTCCGCATCTTCGACGCGATGAACGACGTGCGTAACCTGCGCGTCTCCATCGAGGCGGTGAAGGCCGCCGGCAAGCACGCCCAGGGCACGATCTGCTACACCACCAGCCCGGTGCACACCATCGAGGCCTTCGTCGCCCAGGGCAAGGCGATGGCCGACATGGGCGTCGACTCCATCGCCATCAAGGACATGGCCGGCCTGCTCACCCCCTATGCCACCGGCGACCTGGTCAAGGCCCTGAAGGACGCCCTGCCGCTGGACGTGGTGGTGCATTCCCATGACACCGCCGGTGTCGCCAGCATGTGCCAGCTCAAGGCCGTGGAAAACGGCGCCGACCGTATCGACACGGCGATCTCCAGCATGGCCTGGGGCACCAGCCACCCGGGCACCGAGTCGATGGTCGCGGCGCTGCGCGGTACCCCCTACGACACCGGCCTGGACCTGGAGCTGATCCAGGAGATCGGCATGTACTTCCACGCGGTGCGCAAGAAGTACCACCAGTTCGAGAGCGAATTCACCGGCGTGGATACCCGCGTGCAGGTCAACCAGGTGCCGGGCGGGATGATTTCCAACCTGGCCAACCAGCTCAAGGAGCAGGGCGCGCTGAACCGTATGGGCGAGGTGCTCGAGGAAATCCCGCGGGTCCGCGCCGACCTCGGTTTCCCGCCGCTGGTGACGCCGACTTCGCAGATCGTCGGCACCCAGGCGTTCTTCAACGTGCTCGCCGGCGAGCGCTACAAGACCATCACCAACGAAGTGAAGCTGTACCTGCAGGGCCGTTATGGCAAGGCCCCCGGCGAGGTCAACGAGCAACTGCGGCGCCAGGCCATCGGCAGCGAGGAAGTCATCGACGTGCGCCCGGCCGACCTGATCAAGCCGGAGCTGAACAAGCTGCGCAGCGAGATCGGCAACCTGGCCAAGTCCGAGGAAGACGTACTCACCTACGCGATGTTCCCGGACATCGGGCGCAAGTTCCTCGAAGAGCGTGAGGCCGGCACCCTGAAGCCCGAGGAACTGCTGCCGATTCCCACCGGCAAGGGCGTCGCCGCCGCTGGCGCGGAAGGCACCCCGACCGAGTTCGTCATCGACGTGCACGGCGAGACCTACCGCGTCGACATCACCGGGGTCGGCGTGAAGAGCGACAACAAGCGGCACTTCTACCTGTCCATCGACGGCATGCCGGAAGAAGTGGTGTTCGAGCCGCTCAACGAATATGTCGCCGGCTCCGCCAGCGGCCGCAAGCATGCCAGCGAGCCGGGCCACGTCAGCACCACCATGCCGGGCAACATCGTCGACGTGCTGGTGAAGGAAGGCGATAGCGTCAAGGCCGGCCAGGCGGTGTTGATCACCGAGGCGATGAAGATGGAAACCGAGGTCCAGGCCGGCATCGCCGGTACGGTCAAGGCGATCCACGTGGCCAAGGGCGACCGGGTCAACCCGGGCGAGATCCTGATCGAGATTGCGGGCTGACCGCGACAGACGGTTAAAGTCCCTGGGGGAGCATGATGCTCCCCTTTTTTTATCGGCATCGGTTGCCGCGTCGGCCGGCTGTTCGCCCTGCCAGGGTGCGCCCGGCGCGCGCGCCGCCTAGAATGCCGCCTCTGCCCAACGGCGCGTCGCGCCGCAGGCGCTGACTATCGGGAAGTCCAGGTGTCGTCCTCTCCAGCTCAAACGCCCAGCCGCCGGCCCTCGCTGCTCGGCGGTTCGATGATCATCGCCGGCACCGCCGTCGGCGCCGGAATGTTCTCCCTGCCCATCGCCATGTCCGGCATCTGGTTCGGCTGGTCGGTGGCGGTGTTCCTGCTCACCTGGTTCTGCATGCTGCTGTCGGGGATGATGATCCTCGAGGCCAACCTCAACTACCCGGTGGGCTCGAGCTTCTCGACCATCACCCGCGACCTGCTCGGCCAGGGCTGGAATGTGGTCAACGGGCTGAGCATCGCCTTCGTCCTCTATATCCTCACCTATGCCTATATCTCCGGCGGCGGCTCGATCATCGGCTACACCCTGTCCAGCGGCCTCGGCGTGACCCTGCCGGAAAAGCTCGCCGGGCTGCTGTTCGCCCTGGCGGTGGCGCTGGTGGTGTGGTGGAGCACCCGCGCGGTGGACCGCATCACCACGCTGATGCTCGGCGGCATGATCATTACCTTCGGCCTCTCCATCAGCGGCCTGCTCGGGCGCATCCAGCCGGCGATCCTGTTCAACAGCGGCGAGCCGGACGCGGTTTACTGGCCCTACCTGCTGGCGACCCTGCCGTTCTGCCTGACTTCCTTCGGTTACCACGGCAACGTGCCGAGCCTGATGAAGTACTACGGCAAGGACCCGCAGCGGATCAGCCGTTCGTTGTGGATCGGCACCCTGATCGCCCTGGCCATCTACCTGCTGTGGCAGGCCAGCACCCTGGGCACCATCCCGCGCGAGCAGTTCAAGGGCATCATCGCCGGCGGCAGCAACGTCGGCACCCTGGTGGAATACCTGCACCGGATCACCGCGTCGGATTCGCTGAACGCGTTGCTCACCACCTTCTCCAACCTGGCGGTGGCCAGCTCCTTCCTCGGCGTGACCCTCGGCCTGTTCGACTACCTGGCCGACCTGTGCAGGTTCGACGACAGCCACTTCGGGCGCTTCAAGACCGCGTTGCTGACCTTCGTCCCACCGACCATCGGCGGGCTGCTGTTCCCCAACGGCTTCATCTACGCCATCGGTTTCGCCGGGCTGGCCGCGGCGTTCTGGGCGGTGATCGTTCCGGCGCTGATGGCGCGGGCCTCGCGCAAGCGCTTCGGCAGCCCGCTGTTCCGCGCCTGGGGCGGCACGCCGGCGATCGTGCTGGTGCTGCTGTTCGGCGTGGCCAACGCGGTCGCGCACATCCTGGCCAGCCTGCACTGGCTGCCGGAGTACCGTTGAGCGACCGGCAGTCCCTGCCAGGGGCTAGTCGCGCAGCGCCTCCAGCGTCTGCCGCTGGCGGCCTTCGGCGTCGAAGTTGGAAGGATCGAGCCAGCGCTCGAACGCCGCCTGTCGCGCCGGCCATTCGCTGTCGAGCAGGGAGAACCAGGCGGTGTCGCGGTTGCGCTGCTTGACCACCATGTGCTGGCGGAAGGTGCCTTCGTAGGTGAAGCCCAGGCGCTCGGCGGCGCGCAGCGAACGGGCGTTGCCGGCATTGCACTTCCACTCCAGGCGGCGGTAGCCGAGGCGGCCGAGGGCGAGTTCGGCGAGCAGGTAGACCGCCTCGGTAGACCCCGGTGTGCGCTGCATCGGCGCGCCGAAGGCGATATGGCCGATTTCGATGACGCCATCCTTCGGCGTGATCCGCAGGTAGCTGAGCAGGCCGACGGCGCGCTGCGTGCGCCGCTCGCGCACGGCGAAGAACAGCGGGTCGCGGCTGGCCGCCTGGCCGGCCAGCCAGGCGTCGAACGCCGGGCGCTCGGCGAACGGGCCGTAGGCCAGGTATTCCCACAGCAACGGGTCGGCACCAGGCCCTTGCAGGGCGTCCCACAGGTCGTCGCCGTGGCGTTGCGGATCGAGCGGTTCGAGCTTGACGAAGCGGCCGTCGAGCGGGGCGTGGGGTGGAGTGGCGACGGGGCGCCAGTTCAAGGGTTCGCGCATGGTGGGCCTCAGAGAATCCTGCGGTACTGAAGGAAACCGGACTTGTCGGCGATGCGCTCGTACAGCTTCATCGCGTCGCTGTTGCTCTCGTGGGTCAGCCAGTGCACCCGCGAACAGCCAGCGGCGCCGGCCTCGGCGTAGACATGCTCGATCAGCCGGCGCCCTATGCCTTCGCCGCGCAGGCCCTCGGCGACGAACAGGTCCTGCAGGTAGCAGTAGTCGCCGACGGTCCAGCAGGAGCGGTGGTAGATCCAGTGCACCAGGCCCACGGCGCGCTCGTCGAGCCAGGCGAGGGCGGCGTTCATCGGTTCGTCGGCGTCGAGGAAGCGCTGCCAGGTGGCGTCGCTGGTAGCGGCGGCGATCTCGGTCTTGTAGAAGCGCTGGTAGCCCTCCCACAGCGGCAGCCAGGCGGCGTGGTCGCCGGCGCCGACGGGACGAATCTGCAGGGACGTGCTCATGGCTCGGTTCCATGTCCGGGTAAAGGTGCCTCCAGACTAGGCCGGGAAATGGTCCGCTAGAAGATCCATTGCTGGTCAATTCCACAGGTCCAATCCACACTGGCGCTTTCTTCCCTCCGAGACCGCCATGGCCACCGTACTGCCCTTCGACGCCGCCGGCATCCACCTCGACCCCGCCCAGGGCCTGGCCCGCCAGCTCTACGCCGCGCTGCGCGAACGGATCCTCGACGGCCGCCTCGGCAGCCGCACGCGGATGCCCGCCAGCCGCGAGCTGGCCCAGGCCCTGAAGGTCTCGCGCAACACCGTGGTGCGGGCCTATGAACAGTTGCACGCCGAGGGCTATATCGACGGGCGCACAGGCGACGGCACCTACGTTGCCGAGTTGCAGGAAATCCCAGGCAGGGCCCCCGCCGTCGCCCCGAGCGCTCCCGCGCCGCGCGGCCCGGCGGCCCTGGCGCCGCCACCGGAAGGCGCGCCGCGAGCGTTCCGCGTCGGCGTGCCGGCCTTCGACCTGTTCCCCTTCGACACCTGGGCGCGGCTACAGGCGCGCTTCTGGCGCAACCCACCGGCGGACTGCCTGGGCTACGGCGACCCGGCCGGCGAGGCGCGCCTGCGCGAGCTGATCGCCGCCTACCTGCGCAGCGCGCGCGGCCTGCGCTGCGAGGCGGAACAGGTGATCGTCACCCATGGCGCGCAGCAGGCCATCCGCCTGTGCGCCCAGGTGTTGCTCGAGAACGGCGATCCGGTGGCTGTGGAAAACCCTGGCTACCGCGCGGCGCGCCTGGCCTTCGCCGCGACCGGCGCGGTACCGCACGGGATCGACCTCGACGCCGAGGGGCTGCGCAGCGACCGGCTCGCGGGCATTGCCGGCTGCCGCCTGGCCTATGTCACGCCGTCACACCAGTACCCCACCGGCGTCACCCTGTCGCTGGCGCGGCGCCTGGAGCTGCTGGAGTGGGCCGAGCGCGCCGACGGTTGGATCGTCGAGGACGACTACGACGGCGAGTATCGCTACAGCGGTACGCCGCTGGCGCCGCTGGCCGCGCTGGACCGACAGGGCCGGGTGCTCTACGTCGGGACCTTCTGCAAGATCGCCTTCCCGGCGTTGCGCCTGGGCTACCTGGTGGTCCCGCCGGCGCTGGTCGAGCGCTTCCGCCAGCGGCGGGCCATCGAGGTACGCCATTCGGAGGTGGGCACCCAGCGGGTCATGGCCGACTTCATCGCCGAGGGGCATTTCCAGCGCCACGTCCGCCGCATGCGCCGCGCCGCCCGCGCCCGCCGCGACGCCTTGCTGCGGGGCTGGCCAGAGGCGCCGGGTTGCCAGCCGTTGCCGGCGGTGGAGGCGGGGCTGCACCTGTGCGTGCGGGTCGACAGCCTGGCGCGGGAGCGGGCCCTGATCGCCGCGGCGGCAGCCGCCGGGGTGGAAGTCAGCGCCTTGAGCGACTACTGGATGGACGACTCCAGCGTTGCGCCAGACGACCGCGCGGGCCTGGTGCTGGGCTTCGCGGCAGTACCCGAGGTGCGTATCGACGAGGCGCTGCGGGCGTTGCGCAAGGCCTGGCGGCGGGAGGCCCTGGTTGGACCCGTCGTCGCGACTGACTAGAATGCCCCCGGATCACCCTCGCGCCCAGGAGTAGCCATGAGTGTCGCCCTTTCCGCCGCGCCCGAGCGCAAGCTCGCCGCCCCCCTGATCGCCTTCGCCCTGCTGGTGCTCGGCGGGCTGTTCCTGTTCAACGCGGTCAGCGCGCGCCAGGCCATCCTCTTCATCGTCGGCGGCGCCCTGGGCCTGACCCTCTACCACGCCGCCTTCGGCTTCACCTCCGCCTGGCGGGTATTCATCCGCGAACGGCGCGGCGCCGGGCTGCGCGCGCAGATGGTGATGCTGGCCGTGGCGGTGCTGCTGTTCTTCCCGGCGCTGGCGGCGGGCAGCCTGTTCGGCCAGCCGGTGAGCGGTTTCGTCTCGCCGGTTGGCACTTCGGTGATCGTCGGCGCCTTCATTTTCGGCATCGGCATGCAACTGGGCGGCGGCTGCGCCTCCGGCACCCTGTTCACCGTCGGCGGCGGCAACGCGCGGATGCTGGTGACCCTGCTGTTCTTCATCCTCGGCTCGCTGATCGCCACCCAGCATGTCGGCTGGTGGTTCGCCCTGCCGTCGCTGCCGCCGATCTCGCTGGTCGCCGAACTGGGCCTGGCACCGGCGCTGGTGTTGAGCCTGGCGGTGTTCATCGGCATCGCCGGGGTCACGGTACGCATGGAGAAGGCCCGCCACGGCACCCTGGAAACCCCGCCGAGCGCCGAATGGCGGGGTTGGCGGCGCTTCCTCCGCGGCCCCTGGCCGCTGGTCTGGGGCGCGTTGGCGCTGGCGCTGCTCAACTTCCTCACCCTGTACCTCGCCGGACGCCCCTGGGGCATCACATCGGCCTTCGCCCTGTGGGGCGCGAAGATCGCCCAGGGCGTGGGCCTGGACGTCGGCGCCTGGGCCTTCTGGCAGACGCCGGCGAACGCCAAGGCGCTGGCCGCGCCGCTGTGGGAAGACATCACCAGCGTGATGGACATCGGCATCGTCCTCGGCGCGCTGCTCGCCGCCGGCCTGGCCGGACGCTTCGCGCCGAACCTGGACATCCCGCGCCGTTCGCTGGCGGCGGCGGTGATCGGCGGGCTGCTGCTCGGCTACGGCGCGCGCCTGGCCTATGGCTGCAACATCGGCGCGTATTTCAGCGGGATCGCGTCCGGCAGCCTGCATGGCTGGTTGTGGTTGGTGGCGGCGTTTGCCGGCAACAGCGTCGGGGCACGGGTATTGAGGCCCTATTTCTTCCCGGAGGAGCGGCGGGAGCAAGGGTTGACGGGGTGTTGAGAGGGGATATGTCTTCGTAGGACGTATGACGCGGACGTTATCCACAGGTGAGCGCAGCCACACAACACCTCGGCAACGGGGAAGATCTGCGGGCCGTCTTGAGCGGTGAAAAAAAGAAGGGACACCGCAGGTCGCCGTGTCCCTCAGAGTGTAGAGAGGGAAAGTTGGTATCCCTCTCGACCGGTGAGCGTGGCGCCGCGGCTGGGCCGGGGCGCCGGGTATAAAAGAAGGGATGAAGGGTATCCATCCCTAAAGGTCGAGGGGGTAGTACTCCCCCTCTACCGGTGAGCCTTCTTCGATCGGCTGCGCTGCGGCCCGGCTGCGTCGATAGCCGGACCTGGGCGCGCTCGATCTCGTATCGGATCAGGCGCGCAGTGGAATCAGGCGCGGCGCGATCATGTTTTCCGGCAGCAGGATGTCGGCCAGGGTGGCTTCGTCCAGCAGCTTTTCCTCGCGTACCAGTTCCAGGACGCCGCGGCCGCTCTCCAGGGCGGTCTTGGCGATCCGCGTGGAGTTCTCGTAGCCGATGTACGGGTTCAGCGCGGTGACCAGGCCGATGCTGTGCTCGACCAGTTCGTGGCAGCGCTCGACGTTGGCGGTGATGCCGGTGATGCAGTGCTCGCGGAGCATGTCCATGGCGCGTTGCAGCAGGCGGATCGAGTCGAAGATCTTGTAGGCGATCAGCGGCTCCATCACGTTCAGTTGCAACTGGCCGCCTTCGGCCGCCAGGGTCAGGGCGAGGTCGTTGCCGATCACTTCGAAGGCGACCTGGTTGACCGCTTCCGGGATCACCGGGTTGACCTTGCCCGGCATGATCGAACTGCCCGGCTGGCGCGGCGGCAGGTTGATCTCGTTGATGCCGGTGCGCGGGCCGCTGGAGAGCAGGCGCAGGTCGTTGCAGATCTTCGACAGCTTGACCGCGGTGCGCTTGAGCATGCCGGAGAACAGCACGAAGGCGCCCATGTCGGAGGTGGCTTCGATCAGGTCGGCGGCCGGCTTCAGCGGCTGCCCGCTGATGGCGGCCAGGCGCTCGACGGCGAGCTTCTGGTAGCCGGGGTCGGCGTTGATGCCGGTGCCGATGGCGGTGCCACCGAGGTTCACTTCGGTGAGCAGCTCCGGCGCCAGGCGACGCAGGCGGTCGAGGTCTTCGCCGAGGGTGGTGGCGAAAGCGTGGAATTCCTGGCCGAGGGTCATCGGCACGGCGTCCTGCAACTGGGTGCGGCCCATCTTCAGTACGCCGGCGAATTCGACGCCCTTGGCGGCGAAGGCCTGGATCAGGCTGTCGAGGCTGGCCAGCAGGGTGTCGTGGCCGAGCAGCAGGCCCAGGCGGATGGCGGTCGGGTAGGCGTCGTTGGTCGACTGCGCCATGTTCACATCGTTGTTCGGGTGCAGGTACTTGTACTCACCCTTGGTGTGGCCCATGGCTTCCAGCGCGATGTTCGCGATCACTTCGTTCGCGTTCATGTTGGTGGAGGTGCCGGCGCCGCCCTGGATCATGTCCACCACGAACTGCTCGTGGAAATCGCCGCGGATCAGGCGGGCGCAGGCCTCGCTGATGGCGGCGTGCTTGTCTTCCGGGAGATGGCCGAGCTGACGGTTGGCGTCGGCGGCGGCCTGCTTGACCATGGCCAGGGCAACGACCAGCTTCGGGTAGTGCGACAGCGGCACCCCGGAGAGGCGGAAGTTGTTCACGGCGCGCAGGGTCTGGATGCCGTAGTAGGCGTCAGCGGGCACTTCGAGGGTGCCGAGCAGGTCTTTCTCGATACGGGAAGATGCAACGGGGGACATGACGGGATTTGTCTCAGAGGGACACGGCCAGTGCCGCGATGCCCACTAGACTAAGGATGTGACGATTTCGTGGCCAATGCTGTTAAACGCTGCCTCATGCACAAACGGCATAATGTTGGATGTGACGCTGGTATGATGGCGGACGTGTCATCGCATTACCGGAGCCTTTCCCGTCGTGAACCTCGAACTGAAGTGGCTGGAGGATTTCATCGCCCTGGCCGGCACCCGCAGCTTTTCCCAGGCGGCGGAGAAGCGCTTCGTCACCCAGCCGGCCTTCAGCCGGCGCATCCGCAGCCTGGAGGACGCCCTCGGCCTGACCCTGGTGAATCGCCAGCGCACGCCGGTGGAACTGACCGAGGCCGGGCAGCTGTTCCTGGTCACCGCGCGCAGCGTGGTCGAGCAGCTCGGCCAGGTGGTGCGCCACCTGCACCACCTGGAAGGCGGGCAGGGCGAGGTGCTGCAGTTCGCCGCCGCCCACTCGCTGGCGCTGGGCTTCTTCCCGCAGTGGATCGCGCGGCTGCGCAACGAGGGGCTGAACATCGCCAGCCGGCTGATCGCCACCAACGTCGGCGAGGCGGTGCATTCCCTGCGCGAGGGTAGCTGCGACCTGATGCTGGCGTTCTACGACCCTGACGCCGCGTTGCAGATGGACCCGGAGATCTTCCCCTCGCTGCACCTGGGGCGCACCGAGATGCTGCCGGTCTGCGCGGTGAACGCCGAGGGCCAGCCGCTGTTCGACCTGGAGAACGGCCAGAGCGTGCCGCTGCTCGCCTACAGCGCCAGCGCCTTCCTCGGTCGCGGGGTCAACCTGCTGCTGCGCCAGCGCAACCTGCGCTACACCACGGTCTACGAGACGGCGATGGCCGACAGCCTGAAGAGCATGGCGCTGCAAGGCATGGGCGTGGCCTGGGTGCCACGGCTGAGCGTGGTCAACGAACTGGAGCGCGGCGAACTGGCGATCTGTGGCGGGCCGCAATGGTTCGTGCCGCAGGAAATCCGCCTGTACCGCTGCGCGCTGGTGCGCAAGGCGGCGATCCGCCTGCTCTGGCGCAAGCTGGAAGGCGGGCTGGGCAGCGTCGAGTAGACAGGCAAGGGCGGCGCCGGGACGCCGCCCCGCAGGTCACATCTCGAGGACGATGCGCCCCTCGATCTGCCCGGCGCGCATCTGGTCGAGGATCTGGTTGATGTCGTCCAGCTTGCCCGGATGGATGGTCGCCTTGACCAGGCCTTCGCCGGCAAAGTCGAGGGCTTCCTGCAGGTCCGCGCGGGTGCCGACGATGGAGCCGGCGATGTGCAGGCCCTTGAGCACCACGTCGAAGATCGGCGTCGGGAAGTCACCCGGCGGCAGGCCGACCAGGGCAATGGTGCCGCCGCGGCGGGCCATGCCGATGGCCTGGCCGAAGGCGCTGTTGGATACCGCTGTGACCAGCACCCCGTGGGCGCCGCCGATGTCGCGCTGGATCGCCTCCACCGGGTCTTCCTGCCGGGCGTTGACCGTCAGGCTGGCACCGAGCTTGCGCGCCAGTTCCAGCTTGGCGTCGTCGATGTCGATGGCGGCGACGTGCAGGCCCATGGCCCTGGCGTACTGCACGGCGACGTGGCCGAGGCCGCCGATGCCGGAGATCGCCACCCACTGGCCGGGGCGCGCGTTGGTCTGCTTGAGCCCCTTGTAGACGGTGACGCCGGCGCAGAGGATCGGCGCGATTTCAGCGAATTCGACGTTTTTCGGCAGAATTCCGACGTAGTTCGGGTCGGCCAATACGTATTCGGCATAGCCGCCGTTCACCGAGTAGCCGGTGTTCTGCTGGCTTTCGCAGAGGGTCTCCCAGCCGGTCAGGCAGTGCTCGCAGCAGCCGCAGGCGGTGTACAGCCAGGGGATGCCGACCCGGTCGCCTTCCTTCACCCGGGTCACTCCGCTGCCCACCGCGGCGACGTAGCCGACGCCTTCGTGACCGGGAATGAACGGCAACGGCGGCTTCACCGGCCAGTCGCCCTCGGCGGCGTGCAGGTCGGTGTGGCAGACGCCGGAGGCTTCGATCTTCACCAGTACCTGCCCGGGGCCGGGCAGCGGAACCTTGACTTCCTCGATCCGCAGCGGCGCGCCGTAGGCGTGCACGACCGCGGCTTTCATGGTCTGTGGCAGGGTCATGGTCATCTCCTTGGACGGGGCTGAGCGCCTGTCGCGGTGCCTTTGACGGGCACCGCGACAGGCTGCGGAACCGGCGCGGCCGCCGCTCCCTCGGAGCGCGCCGCGACAACCAGTCTGGCCGCTCGTGGCAGGCGCGCATTGAGTTGCGGCAAGTTTCCCGCCATGGCGCGAAAAAACGGGACGGACGGTAGCCCCCGGCGCGCGCCCGGCCTGCCTTTGCGGTATACTGCGCCGCCTTCGAACCGGCACTGCCCGCCGGCTCGGCCCAGTACAAGCCACGCCCCTCGACGAAGCGTGGCTTGTTGGTTTCTGACGCGCCGGACGGCGCATTTGAGAGAGGCACGACGATGAGCGCACTGGTTGGCGTGATCATGGGTTCCAAATCGGACTGGAGCACCCTCAGTCACACCGCGGACATGCTGGACAAGCTGGGCATCCCCTACGAAGTGAAGGTGGTTTCCGCCCACCGCACCCCGGACCTGCTCTTCCAGTACGCCGAGGAAGCCGAAGGCCGCGGCCTCGAAGTGATCATCGCCGGCGCTGGCGGCGCCGCCCACCTGCCGGGCATGTGCGCGGCCAAGACCCACCTGCCGGTACTCGGCGTGCCGGTACAGTCGTCGATGCTGTCGGGTGTCGACTCGCTGCTCTCCATCGTGCAGATGCCCGCCGGCGTACCGGTCGCCACCCTGGCCATCGGCAAGGCCGGCGCGGTCAACGCGGCGCTGCTCTCGGCGAGCATCCTCGGCGCCAAGCACCCGCAGTACCACGAGGCGCTGAAGCAGTTCCGCGCCAACCAGACCGAAACCGTGCTGGACAATCCCGACCCGCGCGATGCGTGAGACAGGCTCTGAGAAGGTAAGGCTCGAACCATGAAAATCGGTGTCATCGGTGGCGGCCAGCTGGGCCGCATGCTGGCCCTGGCGGGAACCCCGCTGGGCATGAACTTCGCTTTCCTCGACCCGGCGCCGGACGCCTGCGCGGCCTCCCTGGGCGAGCACATCCGCGCCGACTACGGCGACCAGGAGCACCTGCGGCAACTGGCCGACGAGGTCGACCTGGTGACCTTCGAGTTCGAGAGCGTGCCGGCGGAAACCGTGGCCTTCCTCTCCCAGTTCGTGCCGGTCTACCCGAACGCCGAGTCGCTGCGCATCGCCCGCGACCGCTGGTTCGAGAAGTCGATGTTCAAGGACCTCGGCATTCCCACTCCGGACTTCGCCGACGTCCAGTCCCAGGCCGACCTCGATGCCGCCGCAGCCGCCATCGGCCTGCCGGCGGTGCTCAAGACCCGCACCCTGGGCTACGACGGCAAGGGCCAGAAGGTCCTGCGCCAGCCGGCCGACGTGCAGGGCGCGTTCGCCGAACTGGGCAGCGTGCCGTGCATCCTCGAGGGCTTCGTGCCGTTCACCGGGGAAGTCTCGCTGGTGGCGGTGCGCGCTCGCGATGGGGAGACGCGTTTCTACCCGCTGGTGCACAACACCCACGACAGCGGCATCCTCAAGCTCTCCGTGGCCAGCAGCGCGCATCCGTTGCAGGCGCTGGCCGAGGACTACGTCGGCCGCGTGCTGGCACGGCTCGACTACGTCGGCGTGCTGGCCTTCGAGTTCTTCGAGGTGGACGGCGGCCTGAAGGCCAACGAGATCGCCCCGCGCGTGCACAACTCCGGGCACTGGACCATCGAAGGCGCCGAGTGCAGCCAGTTCGAGAACCACTTGCGCGCCGTCGCCGGCCTGCCGCTGGGCTCGACCGCCAAGGTCGGCGAGAGCGCGATGCTCAATTTCATCGGCGCGGTCCCCCCGGTGGCTCAGGTGGTCGCCGTCGCCGACTGCCACCTGCATCACTACGGCAAGGCCTTCAAGAACGGCCGCAAGGTCGGCCACGCCACCCTGCGTTGTGTCGACCGGGCGACGCTGCAGGCGCGCATCGCCGAGGTCGAGGCGCTGATCGAGGCGTGAGCGATTGCCGCCCGCCCATCCTTGGGTTGGCGGGCGGCACTGAACCCAAGGCTTTTCTACACTGTCCCATGGCAGGCGCAATACATGCGCATACACCCGTAAGGAGGGACTGTCATGGGATTAATCGGAACCATCATCGTCGGACTGATCGTTGGTCTCGTTGCACGCTTTCTGAAGCCAGGTGACGACAGCATGGGCTGGATCATGACCATCCTGCTCGGCATCGGCGGTTCGCTGCTGGCCACCTACGGCGGCCAGGCGATCGGCTTCTACCAGGCTGGCCAGGCGGCCGGTTTCATCGGCGCGGTGGTCGGCGCCGTCGTACTGCTGGTCATTTACGGCCTGATCAAGAAGAATTGATGGCTCTGGCCGGCCCCCGCGGGGGCCGGCGTTTCCTCACTTCGCCGGTATTCCCGCCATCATGCGCCGCTTCCCGTTCGCCCGCCTGTTGCTGCTCGCCCTGTTGTCCTCACCCCTGGCCCACGCCGAACTGCCCGAGACCGACTGGCTGGAACTGATGCCGCCGGCCGACCGCAAGGCGCTGGAAGAAATGCCCGACATCGTTCACGACACCCCGGAGGCCGCCGGCACCTTCACCAGCAAGGGGGGCCTGAAGCAGTCGGACCGGAAGATGCCGGCGGTGATGTATTCGGCCAAGACCGTCGCCAGCCTGGATGGCAAGGCGATCCGCCTCGGCGGCTACCCGGTGCCGCTGGAGAACGACGCCAAGGGCCGCGTCACCGAATTCTTCCTGGTGCCCTATCCGGGCGCCTGCATCCACGTGCCGCCGCCGCCGCCGAACCAGATCGTCCTGGTGCGTTATCCACAGGGGCTGAAGCTGACCGATATCTACACCCCGCTGTGGGTCAGCGGCACGCTGAAGATCGAGCAGGTGAGCAATGACCTGGCCGATGCCGCCTACGCCATCGACAAGGCGCGGGTGAAGGTGGTGGAGGAAGCGGACCTGTAGGGCCGGCACCTGCGCAACGGTCCATGGCGGACGATGCGAGCCGCGCCGTCCGCTCGCCGACCCGCTCAGGGTCGTTTCAGCGGCTCGCTCCAGATCTGCACGCCAAAGCTTTCGCTGCGCCCGGGGGCGACCACCATGAGGTCGTCCCAGACCCGCCCGGTCTCGATGCAGAGCATCTGCTGCCAGGCGTCGTCGGCGAACTGTGAGAGACGCCGGGACTTGTCCACCCAGGGGTTCCAGACCACCGCCGAGCGCGAGTCGAGGGCGTGCAGGTGGATGCTGCGTTCCCAGCGCGGGTCCTTGATCAGCAGGTCGCGTTCGAGACCGAGGTAGATGCGATCCAGTTCGCCCTTGACCCGTACCGCGCCGTGCTGAGTGCGTTCTTCCCAGTTCTCCAGGGTCTCGATGTAGCGCGCGCCTTCCAGGCCCTCGATGGCGATCTCGCGGCTGTCGCTGACCGCGAAGTAGGTGTGCAGTGCCTGGCTGAGCACCAGCGGCTTGCTGCCGAGGTTCTCGCTGGTGAGTCGCAGGGTCAGGCGCTCGCCGAAGCGGAACAGCATGCGCAGCGCCGCCGGGTGCGGCCAGCCGGGGAGGCCATCGGGGGCGTCGAGGCGGAAGCTGACGCAGAGGTCGCCGTCCTCCTCGGCGATGTCGTCGATTTCCCAGTCGACTGCCCGGACCAGCCCGTGGGCGGGCGCCTTCAGGCCATCTTCCACCTGGCCGCGGACTTCCTGCGGGTTGCGCTCCAGCGGACCGAACCACGGCCAGCACACCGGCACCCCGCCGCGTACCGACTGCCCGCGCCGGTAGCCGGCCTCGTCGCTGAGCCAGACCAGCGGCGGCTGTTCGTGGGGCTGGTAGCTGAGCAGTTGCGCGCCCTGCTGGGCGATCAGCGCCTCGCCATGGGCGGTGTGGATGCGCCAGCAGGCCAGGTCGTCGACCTGTACCTGTTCGACGCGGTTGATCGGGCTATCGGTGTTCATGGCGGTCTCCGGGAGGCGAATGGATGGCAGCAGTATCACCGATCCATTTTATCGCCGGCAGTTCCCCCGGATAGCGCCAACGACGACGCGGCCCGTGGGCCGCGTCGGTTGTTGCCGGAGGTTCAGGCCGCGCGGAACAGGTTGTGTGGGTCGATGACGAATTTCTTCGGCACCCCGGCGTCGAACTCGCCATAGCCTTTCGGCGCATCGTCGAGGGTGATGACTTCCACCCCGACGATGTCGGCGATCTTGATCCGGTCCCACATGATCGCCTGCATCAGCTGGCGGTTGTACTTCATCACCGGGGTCTGGCCGGTATGGAAGCTGTGCGACTTGGCCCAGCCCAGGCCGAAGCGGATGCTCAGGGCGCCGTGCTTGGCGGCCGCGTCCACCGCGCCCGGGTCTTCGGTGACGTACAGGCCGGGAATGCCGATCTTGCCGGCGACCCGGGTGATGCCCATCAGCGAGTTGAGCACGGTGGCCGGGGCTTCCTGCTGCGAGCCCGAATGGCCGTGGCCGCGCGCCTCGAAACCGACCGCATCGACCGCGCAGTCGACCTCCGGCTCGCCCAGCAGAGCGGCGATCTGTTCGTGCAGCGGGGTGTCCTTGGACAGGTCGGCGATCTCGAAGCCCTGTTTCTTGGCGTGGGCCAGGCGGGTCGGGTTGACGTCGCCGACGATCACCACCGCCGCGCCGAGCAGGCGTGCCGAGGCCGCCGCGGCCAGGCCGACCGGACCGGCGCCGGCGATGTAGACCGTGCTGCCCGGGCCGACGCCGGCGGTGACCGCGCCGTGGTAGCCGGTGGGGAGGATGTCCGAAAGGCAGGTCAGGTCGCGGATCTTCTCCATCGCCGCTTCGCGGTTGGGCAGTTTCAGCAGGTTGAAGTCGGCGTAGGGCACCAGCACGTATTCGGCCTGGCCGCCGACCCAGCCACCCATGTCGACGTAGCCGTAGGCGCCGCCGGCACGCGCCGGATTGACCGTCAGGCAGACGCCGGTGTGCTGTTCCTTGCAGGTACGGCAGTGGCCGCAGGCGACGTTGAACGGTACCGAGACCAGGTCGCCGATCTTCATGGTTTCCACGCCACGCCCGATCTCCACCACCTCGCCGGTGATCTCGTGGCCAAGCACCAGGCCTTCCGGCGCGGTGGTGCGGCCGCGCACCATGTGCTGGTCGGAGCCGCAGATGTTGGTGGAGACCACCCGCAGGATCACCCCGTGGTCGATCTGCCGGCCCTGCGGGTCCTGCATCTTCGGATAGGGAATGTTCTGCACCTCGACCTTGCCCGGGCCGAGATAGACCACACCACGATTGCCAGACATACGCGTTTCCTCTTTGTCGTTGTGGGTACAAATGCGCGGCGTCCACGGCCGCGCGGCTTTGCACTGGAAAGTCGTCTGTTGCGCGACAGGGCCGGAGACTGCTGGCAGCCGGCGGGCTGTCGGTGTTGCTCGGGTCGCGAGGCCGTGGGAAGCGCCCCTCTCCCTGGCCCTCTTCCTTCAGCGAGGGTTGGGAAGAGAGGGCGCGCTTACAGCACCACGGTCCGATTGGCGTTGAGGAATACCCTCCGCTCGATGTGGTAGCCCACCGCCCGCGCCAGGGTCAGGCACTCGATGTCGCGGCCCTTGGCGATCAGGTCCTCGGGGTAGTGGGCGTGGTCGACCGTCTCGACGCCCTGGGCGATGATCGGCCCTTCGTCGAGGTCGTTGTTGATGTAGTGGGCGGTGGCGCCGACCAGCTTCACGCCCTTCTGGTAGGCCTGGTGGTACGGCTTGGCGCCCTTGAAGCCGGGCAGCAGGGAGTGATGGATGTTGATCGCCCAGCCGTCCAGGCGCCGGCACAGTTCCGGCGACAGCACCTGCATGTAGCGAGCGAGGATCACCAGCTCGGCGCCGCTCTCTTCGAGCACCTGCCAGACCCTGGCTTCCTGGGCCGGCTTGTCGTTCGGGTCGAGCGGGAAGTGGTGGTAGGGAATGCCGTGCCAGCGCGCCAGCGGCTCCAGGTCCGGGTGATTGGAAATCACCGCCACCACGTCCATCGGCAACTGGCCGATGCGCTGGCGGTAGAGCAGGTCGTTCAGGCAGTGGTCGGCCTTGGAAACCATGATCGCCACCTGGCTGCGGTAGCCCGGCGCGGTCAGCTCGGTACGCATGCCGAACGGTGCCACCCGTTCGGCCAGTCCGGCGCGGAAGGAGGCTTCGTCGAAGCCGTCGCCGGCGCGGAACTCCACGCGGATGAAGAAGCGTTGCGCCAGGCGGTCGTCGAACGAGTGGTGCTCGGTGACGTAGCAGCGCTGCTCGAAGAGGTAGCGCGTCACCACGTCGACGGTGCCCAGCAGGCTGGGACTGTCGGCGGTGAGGATCCAGGTGTCGGGGGTACGGCTCATCGCGAGGCTCCGGGTCCGGTATCCCCTCTCGGGGAGAGGGGAAGGCTGCTCATGCCGCTACCTGCAGGCCGTATTCGGCGCTGGCGTCCTGCAACCAGAGCCAGAAGTAGTCGGCGAAGCTGCGGCGCACGACCAGCTCCCAGGTGTCCTCGCCGGTATGGCGGATCACGCATTGCGACTTGGCGAAGATGCTGCCGACCGCCTTGCCCACCGGGAAGTTGCTCGGATGCACGTCGTAGCTGGTGGATTTCATCAGCAGTTCGCGGACGTTCGCTCCGCTCAGTTCGAGCAGCGTCTGCCCGCCGCTGACGTTGACCACCGCGTAGTGCAGCTCCTCGCCCAGGGCCTGGCGCAGGCGCTGTTCGACGGCGTATTCCTCGCCGCCGGGGACGATCAGCAACCATTCGTCCGGGGCCAGCCATTGCAGCGAGGTCTCGCCGCTGGCGACCAGGGTCAGGGCCACCGGCAGTTCCAGGCCGAGGGCCTGGTGCACGGCGGCGGCGAAGGTCGGGTCGGCGGCATCGCCGCGCAGCACCAGGTGGCCGAGCAGCTTCTTCTCGCGCAGGACGATACCGGCCTTCGCGGCGGTCTTGCCGGCGAGCTTGTGCAGCTCGGCATGGTGCAGCGGCGATTCGGCGTGGACGCCGGGTTCGGGGCGTTGCTGGTAGACGTTTGCCTTGCTCATTCGTTTTCACCTTGGGGCGCCGCGCGCCCTGGTAGCCTGTCTGCCTTCTCCCTTCGGGAAGAGGGCCGGGGAGAGGAGCGCATCCCTCTCCGGTCAATCCACGTTCTGCCGCTCCCCTTTGGGGTCGTAGAACACCGAGGAGCAGATCTCCGCCTCGATGAAGCGGCCGTCCGCCAGCGGCGCGTAGACCTTCTGGCCCATGCGCTTGAGGCCGCCTTTCACCACCGCCAGGGCGAAGCCGTGGCCGAGGCTGGCGCTCATGTAGCTGGAGGTGACGTGGCCGACCATCTTCATCGGGATCGCCTGCTGGGTGTCGAACACCAGTTGCGCGCCTTCGGGCAGTACCTCCTGCGGGTTGCTCGGCCTGAGTCCGACCAGTTGCTTGCGATCCTCGCGCAGGCAGTCGGCGCGGTTCATGCCGCGCCAGCCGATCCAGGAGAACGGCTTGCTGCGGCCCACCGCCCAGCCCATGTTGAGATCGTCCGGGGTGACCGAGGCATCGGTGTCCTGGCCGACGATGATGAAGCCCTTCTCGGCGCGCAGGACGTGCATGGTCTCGGTGCCGTAGGGCGTCAGGCCGTACTTCGCGCCGTGCTCGGCGAGCGCTTCGAGCACGCCCATGGCGTAGTCGGCCTGGACGTTCACCTCGTAGCTCAGCTCGCCGGTGAAGGAGATGCGGAACACCCGCGCCGGCACCCCGGCGACCTTGCCTTCCTTCCAGGTCATGAAGGGGAAGGCATCCTTGTCCAGATCGATGTCGGTGACTTCGGCGAGCAGCTTGCGGCTGTTCGGGCCGGACAGGGTGAGGGTCGCGTAGTGGTCGGTGACCGAGGTGAAGTACACCTTCAGCTCCGGCCATTCGGTCTGGTGGTACAGCTCCAGCCACTCCAGTACGCGGGCGGCGCCGCCGGTGGTGGTGGTCATGACGAAGTGGTTGTCGGCCAGGCAGGCGGTCACGCCGTCGTCGAAGACCATCCCGTCTTCCTTGCACATCAGGCCGTAGCGCGCCTTGCCGACGTCGAGCTTGGTCCAGGCGTTGGTGTAGACCCGGTTGAGGAACTCCCGCGCGTCCGGGCCCTGGATGTCGATCTTGCCCAGGGTCGAGGCGTCGAGCAGGCCGACCGCCTCGCGCACCGCGCGGCATTCGCGGGCCACGGCGGCGTGCATGTCCTCGCCGCGGCGCGGGAAGTACCACGGCCGCTTCCACTGGCCGACGTCTTCGAACTCGGCGCCGTTCTTCACGTGCCAGGCGTGCAGGGCGGTGAAGCGCACCGGTTCGAACAGGTGCCCGCAGTGGCGGCCGGCGACGGCGCCGAAGGTCACCGGGGTGTAGTTCGGACGGAACATGGTGGTGCCGGTGTCGGCGATGCTCTTGCCCTGGGCCCGCGCGGCGATCGCCAGGCCGTTGATGTTGCCCAGCTTGCCCTGGTCGGTGCCGAAGCCCAGCGCGGTGTAGCGCTTGACGTGCTCGATGGACTCGAAGCCCTCGCGGCAGGCCAGTTCGATGGCGGCGGCGGTGACGTCGTTCTGCGGATCGACGAACTGCTTCGGTGCGCGTGCCGTGGGCTTCTCGTGGGGCACCTGGAACAGCGCGACGGACGCTTCCTCGCGGCGCGGCTGGACCTTCGGCAGGCTGCCGGCGGCGGTCTTGTAGCCGGCGTCGAGGGCGGCGCGACTCCCGGCCTGGTAGCCGTCGGCGAGCACCTCGGCGAGCCCGAACACGCCGTTCACGGCGCCGGCGCAGATGCGCTTCTGCAGGCCTTCGCCGGGGACGAAGGCGAGGATTTCCTCGCGCCATTCCGGCTTGCCGCCCAGGTGCGAGGCCAGGTGCACGACCGGGCTGTAGCCGCCGGAGCTGGCGATCAGGTCGCAGTCCAGCCATTCGCCGCCGCTGGCGCGCATGGCCTGCAGGTCGATCCGGGCGACCTTGGCGCCGCTGACCCGCTTGCCGCCGCGAGCCTCGATCACCGAACTGCCGGTGATCACCCGCATACCGCGTTGGCGTGCTTCCTCGACCCACTCGCCGCGCGGATTGGCCCGGGCGTCGGCGATGGCCACCACTTGCAGGCCGGCTTCCTGCCAGTCGAGGGCGACGCGGTAGGCGTAGTCGTTGTTGGTGGCCAGCACCAGTTTCTTGCCCGGTGCCACGCCGTAGCGCCGTACATAGGTGGAAACCGCGCCGGCGAGCATGTTGCCGGGCAGGTCGTTGTTGCCGTAGACCAGCGGCCGCTCATGGGCGCCGGCGGCCAGTACCACGCGCTTGGCGCGCACGCGGTGCACACGCTGGCGGACCTGGCCGAGCGGGGCGACCTCGCCGAGGTGGTCGGTGCGCCGCTCGTGGATGGTGAGGAAGTTGTGGTCGTGGTAGCCGTTGACCGTGGAGCGCGGTAGCAGGATGACTTCCGGCAGGCCTTGCAGCTCGGCCACGGCGTCCGCGACCCACTCGGCGGCGGGCTTGCCGTCGAGGGTCTCGCGGGTGTCCAGCAGGCTGCCGCCGAACTCTTCCTGCTCGTCGGCGAGGATCACCCGCGCGCCGCTGCGGGCGGCGGCGAGGGCGGCGGCCAGGCCGGCCGGGCCGCCGCCGACCACCAGCACGTCGCAGTGGTGGTTCATCCAGTCGTAGCTGTCCGGATCGACCTCGGTCGGCGCGCGGCCCAGGCCGGCGGCCTTGCGGATGTACTTCTCGTAGGTCATCCACATCGACTGCGGGTACATGAAGGTCTTGTAGTAGAAACCAGGCGGCATCAGCTTGCCGCCGACCTTGCCGAAGATTCCCATCAGGTCGTTCTGCACGTTCGGCCAGCCGTTGGTACTGGTGGCCACCAGGCCGCCGTAGAGGGCCTGCTGGGTGGCGCGTACGTTGGGGATCTGGGTGGCTTCGCGGGAGCCGATCTGCAGGATCGCGTTGGGCTCCTCGGCGCCGGCGGCGACGATGCCGCGCGCCCGCGAGTACTTGAAGCTGCGGCCGACGATGTCGACGCCGTTGGCCAGCAGCGCGGCGGCCAGGGTGTCGCCGGCATAGCCCTGGTAGTGCTGGCCGTTGAAGCTGAAGGTCAGCGGGCGGTTGCGGTCGATGCGGCCGCCGCTGGACAGGCGATTGATCTGGCTCATGCCGGTTCCCCTTGTACGGCGGGTTTCTTCTCACCGTCGGCGACGACGCTGGGCTGCTCGCCGATCAGGTAGGTCTCGAGGATCTCGTAGGTCACCGTATGGCGGGTGACGTTGAAGTACTTGCGGCAGCCGGCGGCGTGCACCCACAGCTCGTGATGGAGGCCGCGCGGGTTGTCGCGGAAGAACATGTAGTCGCCCCATTCCTCGTCGCTGCAGGCGTTCGGGTCGAGCGGGCGCGGGATGTGGGCCTGACCCTTGGCGTGGAATTCCTCTTCGGAACGCAGTTCGCCGCAGTGGGGGCAGAAGATATTCAGCATTTTGTAGCCTCCGGAAACTGTTCTTGCCGGTTGACCGGCACCCTCTCCCTGAAGGGCGAGGGGCAGCGGATTTCGCCCTTCGGGCGGCTTTTGTCAGTGCGCCACTGCCGCCGCGCCGTGCTCGTCGATCAGCGCACCGCTGTGGAAGCGTTCGATGGAGAAGGGCGCGGCCAGCGGATGCGGTTCGCCCTTGGCCAGGGTGGCGGCGAAGACGTTTCCGGAGCCGGGAGTGGCCTTGAAGCCGCCGGTGCCCCAGCCGCAGTTGAAGAACAGGTTCTGCACCGGAGTCTTGCCGATGATCGGGCAGGCGTCCGGGGTGGTGTCGACGATGCCGCCCCACTGGCGGTTCATGCGTACCCGCGAGAGCACCGGGAACATCTCGACGATGGCTTGCAGGGTGTGCTCGATCACCGGGTAAGAGCCGCGCTGGCCGTAGCCGTTGTAGCCGTCGATGCCGGCGCCGATGACCAGGTCGCCCTTGTCCGACTGGCTGATGTAGCCATGCACGGCGTTGGACATGATCACGCTGTCGATGATCGGCTTCAGTGGCTCGGAGACCAGCGCCTGCAACGGGTGCGACTCCAGCGGCAGGCGGAAGCCGGCGAGCCTGGCCATGTGCCCGGAGTTGCCGGCGGTGACCACTCCGACACGGCGCGCGCCGATGAAGCCGCGGTTGGTCTCGACGCCGATCACCGCGCCGTCCTGCTTGCGGAAGCCGGTGACTTCGGTCTGCTGGATCAGGTCCACGCCGAGGGCATCGGCGGCGCGGGCGAAGCCCCAGGCCACCGCGTCATGGCGGGCGACGCCGCCGCGACGCTGGATGGTCGCGCCCATGATCGGGTAGCGGGTGTTCTTGCTGCAGTCCAGGTAGGGAATCTCCTCCGCCACCTGCTGCGCGTTCAACAATTCGCCGTCGACGCCGTTGAGGCGGTTGGCGCTGACCCGGCGCTCGCCGTCGCGCATGTCCTGGAGGGTGTGGCAGAGGTTGTAGACCCCGCGCTGGGAGAACATCACGTTGTAGTTGAGGTCCTGGGACAGGCCCTCCCACAGCTTCATCGCGTGTTCGTAGAGCAGCGCGGACTCGTCCCACAGGTAGTTGGAGCGCACGATGGTGGTGTTGCGCGCGGTGTTGCCGCCGCCCAGCCAACCTTTCTCGACTACCGCCACGTTGCTGATGCCGTGTTCCTTGGCCAGGTAGTAGGCGGTGGCCAGGCCGTGCCCGCCGCCGCCGACGATGACCACGTCGTAGACCGGCTTCGGCGTGGGCGTGCGCCACATGCGTTGCCAGTTCTCGTGATGGCTCAGTGAATGCTTTAACAGGCCGAAGCCGGAGTAGCGTTGCATGTGGATGCTCCTGAACTGTTGCTCCCTCTCCCGCGGAGAGGGTTGGGCCGGGGCGCGTCGGGCTCCCCGACCGTCTTCGGGGGGCTCAGCGATAGACCGGGAAGTCCGCGCAGAGACCGGCGACCTGGGTGGCGACCTTGGCCTCCACGTCGGCATCGCCGAGGTGGTCGAGGATGTCGCAGATCCAGCCAGCCAGTTCGCGGCTCTGCGCTTCCTGCAGCCCGCGGGTGGTGATGGCCGGGGTGCCGATGCGGATGCCGGAGGTGACGAACGGGCTCTGCGGATCGTTCGGCACGGCGTTCTTGTTCACCGTGATGCCGACCCGGCCGAGGGCGGCGTCGGCTTCCTTGCCGGTCAGGCCCTGGCGCACCAGGCTGATCAGCATCAGGTGGTTGTCGG
>NZ_KV819900.1:0-331 GCF_001815235.1 Pseudomonas sp. HMSC065H01
ACCATTCGGCGAAGCTCAGGTTGGTGGTGATCGCCACGCTGGTGTGTTCGTACAGCTTGGATAGCAGGTGAAACAGCAACGCACCGCCGGCCTGGCTGAAGGGCAGATAACCCAGTTCGTCGAGGATGACCAGATCCATGCGCAGCAGTGCCTGGGCGATCCGCCCGGCTTTGCCGTCGTGTTTTTCGCGCTCCAGCAGATTGACCAGATCGACCGTGGAGTAGAAGCGCACGCGCTTGCCGTGCCGGGTGATGCCGGACACGGCCAGCGCAGTGGCCAGGTGGGTTTTACCGGTGCCAGGCCCACCGATCAGCACCACGTTCTGCGCGGT
>NZ_KV819901.1:0-215 GCF_001815235.1 Pseudomonas sp. HMSC065H01
ACCGCGCAGAACGTGGTGCTGATCGGTGGGCCAGGCACCGGTAAAACCCACCTAGCCACCGCACTGGCCGTGTCCGGCATCACCCGGCACGGCAAGCGCGTGCGCTTCTACTCCACGGTCGATCTGGTCAATCTGCTGGAGCGCGAAAAACACGACGGCAAAGCCGGGCGGATCGCCCAGGCACTGCTGCGCATGGATCTGGTCATCCTCGACGA
>NZ_KV819902.1:0-226 GCF_001815235.1 Pseudomonas sp. HMSC065H01
CACGCCATCGTCCACCTGATCGAGAAGAAGCCCGACGGCACCCCGGCCGTGCTCCACGCGCGCGACGCCGAGCTGGGCGACTCCCAGGCCATCGAGAACCTGCTGGCCGACCTCAACGAAAGCTACAACGCCAAGAACAAGGCCTGGGGCTTCTTCCAGGGCGAGTCCGGGGCCTACCCGTTCAGCGGCTGGCTCGGTGAGTACCTGGAGGGCGATCGCGACTTCG
>NZ_KV819903.1:0-323 GCF_001815235.1 Pseudomonas sp. HMSC065H01
GCCGTACTGCACGGCGTTGTACAGCTTGCCGGAGGAGGACACCTTGGCGCCGTGGGTGAGATGGCCGCCGTGGGCCAGGCTCATGCCGAGGATGGTGTCGCCGGCGTTGAGCAGCGCCAGGTACACCGCGGCGTTGGCCGAGGAACCGGAATGCGGCTGGACGTTGGCGTAGTCGGCGCCGAACAGCTGCCTGGCGCGGTCGATGGCCAACTGCTCGACCTTGTCGACGTGTTCGCAGCCGCCGTAGTAGCGCTTGCCCGGATAGCCCTCGGCATACTTGTTGGTCAGGCCGCTGCCCTGCGCCTGCATGACCCGCTTGCTGG
>NZ_KV819904.1:0-243 GCF_001815235.1 Pseudomonas sp. HMSC065H01
GCGGGCAGGGCGAGGGCGCAGGCCAGGGCGAGGGCGCCGAGGCGGGGAAAGTATGGGGGGATGCGCATGGGTGTCGTCCTTGTCAGCGGGTGGTGACGGTCTCGCCGGTCTTGCGTCCCTCGGCGTCGTACTGGTAGCGGGTGATCCGGCCGGGCTCGCTGACCTGCACCGGGAGGAACAGGGTCGGGTGCCAGTCGGTTGTGATGGTGCGCGCCTGCGCAGTGCCGGCGGCCTCGGTGCGCG
>NZ_KV819905.1:0-202 GCF_001815235.1 Pseudomonas sp. HMSC065H01
TGTCAAGCACCTCGATGAAGCTTCGTTTCGAACCCCTTTCGGGACCGAACCGCTGCGGCGAGCAACCTGCCGAAGCGCTTCACCACCCCTGGGAGAGAATCCGTAAATCCTTGATTTTCAAGCATTTACTCTTCGTCGTCGCCGGGAGTGGTGCGCATTATAGGGAGATAGAAACTGGCGTCAACACTTATTTGAAACTTTT
>NZ_KV819906.1:0-92884 GCF_001815235.1 Pseudomonas sp. HMSC065H01
TGCTTTTGCGCGCGGAAAAAGGCGTGCTTCCTGTTCACCTTGCCGAACCCCTCCTGGCATGTCCTCTTTCGCGTCTAGCGTAGCGAGAGTCCGGGCGGATCCGCATGACGCTGGCGCTCTTGCGTTCGCCGTACCGATCCCGATCCGCGAGTTAGAGCCTCGCTTCGAGGAGAAAGACAAAAGATGGCTTCCGGTGAAGGGAATCGCTTGATTTACTGTATGAATAAACAGTGTCTTGAGCGCTCCCCCCTTCGTGGCCATCCCTGTTGGCCATCCCAAGGCAGCTCGTCTCTCGAGCTGCCTTTTTCTTTGGCTCAATGGAAATCCCGGCTGCGGACGTCCAGGCCGGTGAGTAGAGGGGTCAGGTCATGCAGGCGCCCGGCGATGACGTGGCGCACCTCGCCGGAGGACTCCAGGATGCCCTCCACCTGCAGCAGCCGGGACTCGAGGAATGGCCGCCTCTGCCGTTCGGCAAGGTCGTGCCGGACCACCACGTTGAGCATGCCGAACTCGTCCTCCAGGGTGATGAAGGTGATGCCGCTGGCGGTCTGTGGGCGCTGCCGGCCGACCACCAGGCCGGCGACCCGTATCGGTCGTCCATGTCCCAGTTTCGCCAGTTCGCGGGAGTCGCGGCAGCGGCGGGCCTTGAGCTGTCCACGCAAGAGTTTCAGCGGATGCGGGCCGAGGGTGGTGCCGAGGAGAGCGTAATCGCTCAGCAGTTCCTCGCCGCGCGAAGGCAGTGGCAGGCTGACCGTGCTCTCTTCGATGACGGTCCCTTCGGCGAACAGCGGCAATTGCGGCTCGACGCTGGCGACGGCCCAGCGCGCCTTGTGCCGGTGTCCGGCGAGACCGCGCAGGGCGCCGGCATCGGCCAGCAACTCCAGGGCCCGGGCGTCGAGCCTGGCGCGTCGGCCAAGATCGTGCACGTCGAGGAACGGCTGGGCCTCCCGGACCTGCTCGATACGCCTGGCATCCTCCTCGCGAAAGCCTCGGATCATCCGCAGGCCAAGGCGTATGGCCGGTTGCGCCTGGCCGAACGGCTCCAGGCTGCAATCCCAACCGCTGTGGCGGACATCCACCGGGCGTGTCTGCAGGGCGTGGCGGCGGGCGTCCTGGAGCAACTGGTCGGGGCTGTAGAAGCCCATCGGCCAACTGTTTATCAAGGCGCAGGCGAAGGCCGCCGGCTCGTGACGTTTCAGCCAACTGCTGGCGTAGGTGAGCAGGGCGAAGCTGGCGGCGTGGGATTCAGGGAAACCGTAGCTGCCGAAGCCTTTGATCTGCTCGAAGATGCGCGCTGCGAAGTCGGCCTCGTAGCCGTTGGCGAGCATGCCCCGGGTCAGCCGCTCGCGGTGGTGTTCCAGGCCGCCATGACGCTTCCAGGCGGCCATCGAACGACGCAGTTCGTCCGCCTCGCCCGGCGTGTAGTCGGCGGCGACGATCGCCAGTTCCATGACCTGTTCCTGGAACAACGGGACGCCCAGGGTTCGTTCGAAGACTTCCTCCAGTTCGGCGGACGGATAGGCCACCGGCTCTTCACCGTTTCGCCGGCGCAGGTAAGGATGCACCATGTCGCCCTGGATCGGCCCCGGCCGGACGATGGCGACCTGGATCACCAGGTCGTAGAACTTCTGCGGGCGCAGGCGTGGCAGCATGGCCATCTGTGCGCGCGATTCGATCTGGAACACACCGATGGTATCGGCGCGGCTGATCATTTCGTAGGTGGCCGGGTCTTCGCTCGGGATACTGGCGATGCTCAACCGCTTGCCGCCGCGCAGCGCGTGGATCAGGTCGAAGCTGCGGCGCAGGGCGCTGAGCATGCCCAGGGCGAGGACGTCGACCTTGAGCAGGCCGACCGCGTCGAGATCGTCCTTGTCCCACTGGATCACCGTGCGTTCGGCCATGCTGGCATTCTCCACCGGGACCAGGGTGTCCAATGGCTGCTCGGAGATGACGAAGCCGCCGGGGTGCTGCGAGAGGTGGCGCGGAAAACCGATCAACTCGCCGGTCAGGGCCAGCACCCGGCGCAGGATCGGACTCTGCGGATCGAAGCCGGCCTCTTCCAGGCGTTCGGCGCTGGGGGCCTGGTCGCTCCAGCGGCCGCAGCAGTTGGCCAGGACGTCGACCTGCTCGGGCGGCAGACCCAGGGCCTTGGCTACGTCGCGCACCGCGCCGGCGCCGTGGTAGGTGCTGACCACCGCGGTCAGCGCCGCGCGCTGGCGTCCGTAGCGTGTGAAAACGTACTGGATGACCTCCTCGCGGCGCTCGTGTTCGAAATCCACGTCGATGTCCGGTGGTTCGTTGCGCTCGCGGGAAAGGAAGCGCTCGAACAGCAGGTTGGTCCGGTCCGGGTCCAACTCAGTGATGCCGAGGGCGAAGCACACTGCTGAATTGGCCGCCGAGCCGCGGCCCTGGCAAAGGATTTCCCGGCCCCGGGCGAAGGCGACGATGTCCTGCACGGTGAGGAAATAGCTTTCATAGCCCAGTTCGGCGATCAGCTCGAGTTCTCTCTCGATCTGCTTGCGGACCTTGGCGCTCGCGCCGTTCGGCCAGCGCCTGGCGATGCCCTGTTCGGTGAGATGGCGGAGCCATGACGCCGGGTCGTATCCGGCCGGTACCAATTCGCGTGGATACTGGTATTTCAGCTGTTCCAGATCGAACCGGCAGCGTTCGGCGATCTTCAGGGTTTCCGCCAGCAGGGCTTGCGGGTAGATACCCTGCAGGGCCTCCAGGGTACGCAGGTGGCGTTCCCCGTTGGGGAAGAGATAGGCGCCGGCCTCGCTGACCGGCAGATGGTTGCGGATCGCTGTCATGCAGTCCTGCAGGGCTCGCCTGCCGCGGGCGTGCATGTGGACGTCGCCGCAGGCCACGGGCGGTAGCCGGAGATGCGAGGCGAGCGCGAGCAGTTTGTCCAGGCGGGCATCGTCATCGGCGCCGCGATGCAACTCGACGCCCAGCCAAAGGCGCTGGGGGAAGCGTTCGCGGAGCCAGGCAGCCTGCACGTCCTCATGGTCGTTCGGCAACCAGATCGCCAACAGGCCGGCGAGCGGCTGTTGCAGGTCTTCGCGCAGCAGCCGGTAGTGGCCCTTGTCGGCTTGTCGCCGGCCGCGGGTGATGAGGCGACAGAGGTTCTGGTAGCCCTCCAGGTCCTCCGCCAGGAGGACCAGCTTGGGCCCCTGTTCGAGGCGGATTTCGCTGCCGACGATCAGTTGTACCTGATGCTCCCGCGCCGCCTGCCAGGCCCGCACGATACCGGCCAGGCTGCATTCGTCGGTGATCGCCAGGGCCCGATAGCCCAGGCGCGCTGCACGGGCGAAGAGTTCCGCGGCGCTGGAGGCGCCGCGCTGGAAACTGAAGTTGGACAGGCAATGCAGTTCGGCGTAGGCGCTCATGCGAACCAGCCATGCAGCCACAGCGGCCCTTCGCTGCCGACCTCGCGATAGACCCAGGCACGTTGTCCGCTGCGGGTTTCCACCAGGTAATAGTCGCGGCGGATGTCTTCGCCATCCCACCAGCCCGACTCGATCCGCTCCGGGCCGGCCAGCACGGTGGGCAAGGCCTCGCCGAGGGGGCGTGGCTCCGCCAGCAGCCAGCCGGGGCGGAGGCCGCAGGCTGCCGGCGATTGCGCCCTGTCGCAGCTGTGCGGCCGCCAGCTTCGCTCCGGACGGTGTTCGGCGACGGCGCTCAGGCCCTGTACCGCCTCGTCGCCCAGCCGCGCGCGCAGGCGTTCCCGCAACTGTTCCCAGCCGAGATACTGCTGTGGGCGCTCGTCGAACAGTTCGCGGTGCTGCGGCGTGAAAGGAGGCAGCTCGCGGGCCTCCAGGCGCACGGCATGCACGGGGGCGGGCAGTTGCAGCTGTTCGAGACGGCCGCGGGTCAGTTCGAAGAGCATGGCCGCCTCGCGTTCGGCGCTGAGCAGGCCGACCGTGACCTGGCTGTCGGCGCGCCCGTGATGTTCCAGGTGCAGGGTGAAGCGCTGCACGCCGCTGTCGCGTCCGGCGAGAAAGGCGGCGAGATCGGCGCTCAGCCGTCGCAGGGGGAAGAGCAGGGCCTGGTGCGATTCCACGTCGAAATTGAGTTCGATGCGCAGGTCGAAGGTGTCCGGCGGCCGGTAGTGCTCCAGCGCCAGTGGGCTGCGGCCGCAGAGGCGGTCGATGTGCAACAGCAGTTCGGCCGGGAAGCGACGGGCCAGGGCGGCGCGCGGCAACTCGAGGACCTGGCGCAGATAGCGCAGTCCCATGCGTCCGAGGGCGACAGCCAGCTCCCGCGAGAGTCCCAGGCGGTCCAGCGGAAGGGCGGACAACTGGCGTTGCAGCGCTGTCTCGTCCTCGATGGCCAGGCCGTCGTGGCTGTTCGCCAGGACCCTCGCCGCCACCGGGTTCGGCGCCAGGCACAGGCGATGGCGGAAGCCCAGCGCCGTGAGTTCCTTGCGCAAGCGGGCCTCGAAGCGTGGCCAGGGGCCGAACAGGGCAAGGCTGGACTGCACTTCCAGCAGCAGCGCACGCGGATAGTGCAGGCTGACCTGCGAGCTGAAACCGTAGGCCCAGGCGGCGAGGAAGGCCTGCCAGCGCTCCACGGCGGCGAGGTCGTATTCCGCCGTGGCGAAGTCCCGGCTCAGGGCCTGGGCGGCGATCAGCGATTGACCGGGCCTCAGGCCGAGCGCGCGTGCCGCTGGGTTGACCGCCTGCAACTGCCGGCGCTGCGCTGGGCCGCCGAGCAGCGCCAGCGGTGCGTCGGGATTGCTCCGTTGACGCAGCGCGCTGTCCATGGCCAGTTGCGGCAGGAGAATGCAAGCCCAGAGCATGGCCGCCTCATTGCCAGGCGCTGGCTGGCAGGGCGGTCGCCGGCGCGAGGCCGCCCCGGCACTTGAGGATGCGCAGGCGTGGGGGGCGGGTTTCGATGCACAGGCGTAGCGCTGCCGGCGAAGGGTTGACCGCTTCGCGCAGGGGGCGATAGGCGAAACCCAGGGCCTGACCGCTTTCGGCGGCGACCTGGAGGCGGCGCAGGGCGCGGTCGTCGGCCTGCTGCGGCCAGCACAGCACTGCGGCGCAACTGCCCGAGCGCAGGCACTGTTCGGCAGCCCACAAGGCGTCGCGTCCGCTGGCCTGCAACAGGACCAGGTGGCGCAGGTCGACCGCGGCGGCCAGCCAGGCCTGCGGATAAGGTACGTAGGGGGCGCCGACCAGGACGACACGACGTTGCGCCTGGGTCAGGCGAGCGAGGGTCGGCATCAGTAGTTGCAGTTCGCCGACACCGTCGCGGGCATGGAGGATTTCGCTCAGGGCATGCTCCGGCCAACCGCCGCCGGGCAGCAGTGCGTCCAGGCGCGCATGCCCGGTGGGCAGGGAAGCGCCGGCCGGTACGGCGGACTGGCCTTTCCAGATCCTACGCGCGTCGAGCAGCGCACTCAGCGCTATGCCATTGCCTCGTCCGGCGACGGCTGCGGGTGGGGAGATGTCGGCTACGGATGAAAGGGAGGCCAAGGAAATAACTCGAATGCTGTATGTAAATACAGTATTTGCTGTAGTCCTTTTCTGGTCAATGGCAGTCGGTCGGCATCCTTTCATGTGACACTGAGATTCAATAACGAATATAATTGAGAATCGTTATTGATCCTGGGCGCGCTATGTCGGCCCAGTGCGTTCCGTCCCTCGAAAGGAATTCCCCTATGGATACCCTGGCCCCTGAATCCACTCGGCAAAACCTGCGTTCGCAACGCCTCAACCTGCTGACCAACGAGCCGCACCAGCGCCTGGAGAGCCTGGTGAAAAGCAAGGAACCCTTCGCCAGCCGGGACAATTTCGCCCGCTTCGTCGCCGCCCAGTACCTCTTCCAGCATGACCTGGAGCCGCTTTATCGCAACGAAGCGCTGGCCCGCCTGTTCCCCGGCCTGGCTTCCCGCGCCCGCGACGACGCCGCTCGTGCAGACCTGGCGGACCTCGGCCATCCGGTACCGGAGGGCGACCAGAGCGTGCGCGAGGCCGACCTGAGCCTGGCCGAGGCACTGGGCTGGCTGTTCGTTTCCGAAGGTTCGAAGCTGGGCGCTGCGTTCCTGTTCAAGAAAGCCGCCGCGCTCGAACTCGACGAGAACTTCGGCGCCCGCCATCTGGCCGAGCCGGAAGGCGGCCGCGCGCAAGGCTGGAAGAGCTTCGTGGCGATCCTCGACGGCATCGAGCTGAACGAGGAGGAAGAGCGCCTGGCCGCCAAGGGCGCCAGCGATGCCTTCAATCGTTTCGGCGACCTGCTGGAGCGTACCTTCGCCTGAGGGGCGTTCCTTGTCCTTTGATCGGCGGCCAACCTCGCCGACGACGATTGCCCCGGCCTGGTTGCCGGGGTTTTTTGTCTTGCGCCGCCGGCCAGGAACGCGGACCTGCGGAAGCCCTTAGCGAGGCGGCCGCTGCGCTTCCACTGAGTTGCCGAACGAGGTGCCCAGGCGAATGCGCGTCGCCGATTGGTTGTACAGGCCGAGCTGGTTTGGCGGACGCCGGACGATGGCGGCGGAATCCAGCTCCTGTTCGCGGCGGGCCCTGGCCGCGCTGTCAGGATCGGCCATCTGCTGGCTCAGGCATTCATAGGACAAAGCCTGGTAGCCGTTGACCTCGGTGTTGATGCAGTTCGCCGGCGGCGTCGGCTCGTCGGCCAGGGTGGCGTTCATGGCCAGGCCCAGGATCAGGGCCGGCAGAACCTGCGATGAACGGTGCATGGCGATTCTCCCGCGCTGGGATGGTGGTTTCCCGCTTATACGGCAATCGGTGAAAACATGTCACCGCAGGTACCGTCACACCACAGTCACACAGTGCCATCAGGATGTCCCTCCTGGGTGATGGCCATCTGGCCTGAACCGGGTAGTTCGGACTGGAATCCGTTGATGTCGATCCTCGGGGTGGCAAGGTCGTGCGCAGTGTCGTTGCTCGGTCTCGGCATGCTGCTGCCGGCGTCCGGCGCCGTGCCGGGCGATGGCGGCAGGCCGCCGTTGCGCCTGGCGGTGCACGCGTTCGATATTCCTCCGCAGAGCCTGGCATCGGCGCTGGTGACCTACAGCGGGGTGACGGGAATGGCGGTTCTGGTGGATGGCGAACTGGCCCGTGGACGGCGCTCGGCCCGCTTGCAGGGGCGCTTCACCGCCAGCGACGCCCTGACCCGACTGCTCGGCGGAACCGGCCTGATGGCGCGCTACACCAGCCAGGAAGCGTTCACCCTGCTGCCGGCGCAGGCCGTCAGGAACGCTGCGCCGCTGCCGGCAGAGATGCCGAAGGTCGAGCAGCCGCTGGATCGGCGCTACGCGGGAGCGGTCCAGGCGGCGCTGGAAGAACAGTTGTGCCGCTCGCCGCGCACTCGTCCGGGTACCTATCGCGCGGTGCTGCAACTCTGGATCGGTCGCTTCGGCGAGGTTCGCCACAGTCGCCTGCTCGGCTCGACCGGCGACCCGCAGCGGGACAGCGCCCTGGTGGAAAGCCTGCGCGGCGTGCGGGTGATGCAGGCGACGCCCGCTACGCTGGCCCAGCCGCTGACCATCCTGTTGCTGCCGAAGACGACGGGCAAGGCCATGGAATGCAAGCTGACGGAGGGAGTGGGAGGGTCATGAGCGATTCGCGGCAAAGCGCGATGGTGAAGCTGTTCCTCGCCTCCTACGACGACTTCAAGGCGCGCCTGAAACGGCGCCTGGGCTCCGAGGACCTGGCGTGCGACGTGCTGCACGAAACCTACCTGAGAGTCGACCGGCTGGATGATGCCCTGGAGGTCAAGAAGCCCCAGGCCTACCTGTTCCGTATTGCCCTGAACATTGCCGCCGACCGCCGCGAGGGCGACGCCCGCCTGCTCACCGGGGAGGAGGTGGCGGAACTGTTGCAGGTGGCCGACGAAGGCCTCGACCCGGAGCGCATCGTCGGCGGTCACGCCGAGATCCGTCGCCTGCTGGAGGCGCTCTGCGAACTGCCGGCGCGGCGTCGGCAGATTCTCATCGCCTCGCGCCTGGAAGAGACGCCGCATGCGGAAATCTCCCGTCGCTTCGGCATTTCCACCCGCACCGTGGAGAAGGAACTCAAGGCCGCCCTGTGGTTCTGCGCGGAGCGCCTGGAAAGAAAAGTCATCCAGAGGTTCGGTCCCGGGGCCGGAAAACCGTCATAAGCATAAGCAGGTGGAAAACCGCCGCCATATCCCTCCCATGAGCCATTCCGGTGTCCGTACAGCACAGTCATGACAGCCTCAGACTCCGCCGCCGATGAAACCGGCGACCTTCGCCACGAAGCGCACGCCTGGGTGATCAGCCTGACCTCCGGACGCGTCACCCAGGGCGAGGCGCGGGCCTTCCGCCAGTGGTGTGCGCGCAGCCCGCAACACCTGCGAGCGTTCGTCGAGGCGCGCGATCTCTGGCAGGTACTCGGCAGTGCCGCCGCTCTGCCGCTGGAGCTGCCGGCCGTGGCGCAGATCGCGCCGAGGCGTTTCGGTCGTCGCTGGTTCGTCGGCGGTGCGCTGGCCGCCTCGGTGGCGTTGTTCGTCTTGCGCCCGTCGCTGCTCGACCATGGCCTGGGCGGCGCCGACTACGTCACGGCGGTCGGCGAGCAACGCCAGGTGCAGGTGAGCGGCGAGACGCGGATCGAGATGAACACCCGCACCCGCCTGAACGTGCGGCGCAATCAAGAGCAGCAGGAAACCATCGAACTGCTCGGCGGCGAGGCCGAGATCATCGCCAGCCACCCGCCGCAGAGCAGCCTGCGGGTGATGGCCGGGAGCGCTTGGCTGAGCGCCAGCCGGGCCCGCTTCAATGTGCGCAGCAGCGGTGACGTTTGCGTGGTGACCTGCCTGGAGGGCAGCGTGCGGCTCGAACACCTCGGCCAGCGCCTGGACCTCCAGGCCGGCCAGCAGCTGACCTTCGACGAGCGACGCAACGGTCCGCCGGTGCCTTTCGACGTTGCCGAGGTGATGGCCTGGCGCGAGCGCATGCTGGTGTTCAACGACGTACCGTTGGCCACGGTGATCGACGAAATCAACCGCTACCGTCCCGGCATGCTCCTGCTGCTGGACAAGGCCCTTGGCCGACGCCGGGTCCAGGCCCGTTTCAGCCTCGATCAACTGGCCGACGTCGCGACCCTGATCCGCGATGCCTATGGCATCGAGGTCACCCGCCTGCCGGGCGGGGTGGTGCTGCTCGGCTGAGCCACCGCTTCATTGCAGGGCCACCACCCGTCGATAGCGCTCCACGCCGTTGCGGGTGACCCGCGCCAGGCTGATCTCCAGTCCGCTGGCGCGGACTTTGCTGCGTGCTGGCAGGCGCGTCCAGCCCTTTCCCGGCACCCAGGCACGGATCTCGAACCGACTCACGTCGTCCAGCACAGCCACCCGCTCCGCCAGCGGCGGCAACGGCAGGCGGTCGCCGCTGGGCGAGGCGGCGCGGTAGAGGACCTTGCCCTGTCGCCACCAGCGCACGCGCTGCAGCGGCGCGCCTGGCTCGGTACTGGCGCGGACGATGTCCAGGCGCAATGGGATCTCGCTCAGGCGCTTCAGTGCGAGTCCGGGCGGCAGGCTGTCGCCGGCCCGGATCGGCTCGTCGCCGCTGGGCAGGCCGGTCTCCTCCCGGATGGCGCTGTGCAGGGCGATGTCGCGCTCCAGTTGGTTCAGCGCGCGCAGTAGCGCGGCGCCCTGCTCGGTGCTGTCCTCCAGGTGCGCGCTGGCCCGGGCGATGCTGTCCAGGCCGCGCCAGGCCATCAGGCTGACGATGGCCATGAGCATGATCGCGACCATCACCTCGATCAGGGTGAAGCCGGCTTGCCGGCGCCGCGTCGTCGCGCGTTCAGCGTACCCGGACATGGCCGTTCGCCTCGCGCAGCACGGTGACGCTGTGTTGGCCGTCGGAGAGCGTTATCCGCAACGGCGCGCCGATCCATTCGGCGTCCAGCAACACCGGTCGCGGCGGGCGCACGCTGACCCGCAGCGGCGCGGCCTGCCAGTCGCGCGCGCGCAATTCGGTGTCGGCGGCGAAGGCGTCGGTCTTGCCGCGATAGGCCTGCGGGCTGAAGCGATAGCCCTTGGCGCTGGGCTGCCAGAGGATCGGCGTACCGCGTACCCGCGCTTCGCCCTGGGCTATTTCCAGCAACCGCGCCAGGCGCGCGGCATCCTGGCGCAGCAGGCCCGTCGGGTCGGGGCGGGCGCTCAGGCTGATGGCCGCCGTGGCGATGCCGACGATTACCAGCACCACCATCAGTTCGATCAGGGTGAAACCGCCTTGCCGGGGTCGCCTCACCGGATGCCGCTCCGCGAAGAGAGAGGTTTCCAGAGTGCCCGACGAAGATGATCGGCGTGTGAAACATAACGGAGAGAATTCCGCGCTAGGCTGGTGCCGGGGCGCCGTTCGTGGCGCCCGTCGCCCATACGCCAGGAGAGCCCGCCATGCCGGCCATGCCCCGTATCGATCCGCCCCGCCTGGTCCAGTTCGCCGCCGTGCTGGCGATCCTCGCCGGCCTGCTGTTCTGGGGCTATCTGTTGCTGGCGCCGATTCCCGGCGTGGTCCAGGCCGATGTCGCCGACGTTCCGCCGCCCAGCGGCGAGGACGCCGCTCAACGCTGGTTCGCGACGCCTTCCAGTGAGGTCGAGGTGCAACTGGCGGGATTGATCAGCGGTGGTCCCGCGGCGATCGCCATCCTCTCGGTGAACGGCGCGCCGGCCCAGGCCTATCGCGAGGGCGAGGTCCTGGCACGTGCGGCGAAGGTGCGGCGGATCGAGGCCGACGCGGTGCTCATCGAGCAGAACGGCGAGGTTCGCCGGGTGGCCATGCAGCGGCTCGCCGAACCGCCGCCGCTGGCTACCCTCAAGCGCGGTTGAGATCACCGGGAGCGGCTCAGCAGGGTGTTCAGGCGCGCCAGCGGCACCGCCTGTTCGCGCTGCGTGCGCACACGGATTTCCACCCACAGTAGCGCGGGGTCGTCGGTGGCCTCGACGCGTTGTTCGCAGTACAACCGCAGGCGGCCCTGGGAGCATTCGAAATCGCTGTTTCCCGGAGCCGCGCCGACGCCCAGGCGTAGCTCGGCGAGCCGGCTCTCCGCTGCCAGCAGGGCCAGCGACTTGTCGCGCAACAGACCATTGCCGTCGGTCATCAGGCCCACCGCGCGGATCGCCGCGGCCAGGGCGATGGCGACGATGGCCAGCGCGACCAGCACTTCGATCAGGGTGAAACCGCGGGAAGACAGGCGCGTGGACATCGCGGAAAGGTCGGCGAAAGGGGACTTCCAGGCTAGCCGGGAAATCTGACCGATCCCTGACAAAAGCTCGGGAGGGCGCCCCCGCGAGCCATCCCCGGCGCCTGCCGGAAAGCCCGGCTCCAGGGCCTTGCGGGCGCCTCCGGAAGAGCGGCGCACCCGAGGATTTTCAATATCGTTGACATATCTTCCTGAAACAATCCGCGGCGAATCGAACCATGCCGAGGAGTGTCGAGATGGATGTCGTGCAGTTCAGCTCCAGCCCGAAAGGACATCGGGGACAGCGGGGCTTCACCCTGATCGAGATCATGGTGGTGGTGGTGATCCTCGGCATCCTCGCCGCGATGGTGGTGCCCAAGGTGCTCGACCGTCCCGACCAGGCCCGCGCCACCGCGGCGCGCCAGGACATCTCCGGGCTGATGCAGGCGCTCAAGCTCTACCGCCTCGACCAGGGCCGCTATCCGAGCCAGGCGCAGGGCTTGAAGGTGCTCGCGGAGCGCCCTGCCGATGCCTCGGCGAGCAACTGGCGCTCGTACCTGGAGCGCCTGCCCAACGATCCCTGGGGCAAGCCCTACCAGTACCTGAATCCCGGCGTGAACGGCGAGATCGACGTGTTCTCCCTCGGCGCCGACGGGCAGCCGGGCGGCGAGGGCATCAACGCCGACATCGGCTCCTGGCAGCTCTGAGCGCGCCATGAACGGTCATCGCCAGCGCGGCATGGCGATCATCAGCGCGCTGCTGATCGTCACCGTGGTTGCGGTCATAGCCGCCGGCCTGATCGCCCGCCAGAGCGCATTCATCCGCGCCCTGGAAAGCGAGCAGCTACGCATCCAGGCCGGCTGGATGCTGCGCGGCGGCCTGGAATGGAGCCGCCAGTTGCTGCTCGAGGACAGCCGCCGCGACCCGCTGACCCGCCTCGACCAGCGCTGGGCGCAACCGATGCGTGGCTTGCGTCTGAGCAGCGCCGAATTGCCGTTCAACGGCCAACTGGAAGACGAGCAGGGCAAGTTCAACCTGCGCAACCTGTTGGTCGACCAGCGCCCCGATCTCCAGGAGCGAGCGAACTTCGAACGCCTCGCCGGTCTGCTCGGCGTGCGCCCGAAGGAGACGCGGCTGATCGTCGAGCGGGTCCTCGCCTCCTATGCACGGCTGCCCGCCGAAGCGCCGCCGGCCGAGACGCAACCCGCAGGCTTCGACAGCGGCCGCGAGACTTCGCCGGGCGCCGTGTTGCGTGCGCTTCCGGCGCGCATGCCGGCGCTCAGGCGTCTCGACGACCTGGCCCGGCTGGGCATTCCGCCGGCGACCCTGGAACGCCTGCGACCCTACGTCACCATCCTGCCCGAAACCACCTGGATCAACGGCAACACCGCGCGCGCCGAAGTGCTCGCCGCCTGTGTCCCCGGCCTCGGGCTGGACCAGGCGCGGCGGGTGCTCGGCGAGCGCGACCGGGGCCGCTGGTTCCTCAATCGCGGCGACTTCGTCAACCGCCTGAACATGCCGCAATTGCAGGCGCAGTCGGTGAAGGTCGGGATCACCAGCGACTGGTTCCTGCTCACCGCCTATGCTCGGCGCGACCGGCAAGAGGTGCGCCTGCAAGCCCTGGTGCAGCGCAAGGCCGGTGAAAGCACGGCGGTCAACTGGATGAGGGTGGGCTCATGAAGGCCGCCTGGCGTTGCCTGCTGCCGCCGCTGAGCGAGTTCGCCGAGGCGGCGCCGCTGCATTGTTTGCGCCTGGATGCGCGCGGCGCGGTGCAGGAACGAATCGAGGTCTCGCTCGCGGAACTGGCGCGGCGGCGCCAGGGGTTGCCGGTGGCGCTGTTCCTGCATCCGCGCGATTGCCGCCTGGTCAGTCTCGAACTGCCGGCGCTGCCTGCGGCGAAGCTTGCCGCCGCGGTGAACTGCGCGGCCGAGGCGCTGGTCCTCGGCGATCCGGCGCAGCTACGCCTGGCCCACGGCCCGCGCGGCGCCGACGGGCGCCTGACCTTGGAGTGGCTGGAGGCGTCGGCGCTGGCCTCGCTGGAGCAGGCCGTACAGCGGCTGCGGCTCGACGTGCGGGAGGTGCAGGCCGCGCCGTTCCTCCTGCCGTTGCGCGATGACGCTTGGGTGGCCGGCGAGTGGGACGGTCATCTGCTGTTGCGCCGCTCGCTGAGCGACGCTGTGGTCCATCCCTTGCCGGAGCAGGGCCTCGCTGAGGTCCCGCAGGAGTTGCGGCTGTTCTGGCTGGGCGAGCGACCGGCGTGGCGCTCCGCAGCCCTGGAGCGGGCCGAGGCGCTGGACGAAGCGCTGCGCTGGAGCGGGCCCGCCAGTCCGTGGGGATTGGCGCTGAAAGCGCCGGCGACGAGCGCCGGCAACGGCACCTGGAAGATGCCCCTGTTCTGCGCTGCCCTGGCCTTGCTGGTGTGGGTCGCCGGTCTGAACCTGTACGCCGGGCAACTGGCCGGGCAGGGCCAGTCCTTGCAACGGCAGAGCAGTCAACGCGTGCAGCAGGCCTTCCCGGAACTGCCGGTGGTGCTCGATCCGCTGCGCCAGGCTCGCGAGCGACGCGACGCCTATCTGGCCGGCAAGGCCGATGGCGATGCCGTACCGGGGCTGGCCGCGCTGCTGCATGGCGCCGGCGAGGCGATGCCGTTCCTCGCCGGACGCCTGCAACGACTGGACTACCACGCCGGCGAACTGGACCTGGAGCTGCTGCCGGGACCGCCAGGCGGCGATGCCGCTGCCTGGCAGGGCGAGTTGGGCAAGCACGGGTTGCAGGCCGATGCCTCCGACAAGGGCTGGCAGGTGCGCGCCATGGAAGCGCCGCCAGCGCCGGCCGCTGGCGCGGCAGACAGTGGCACTGCCGAGGCGGCTGCCGATGAAGATGAATAAGCGCCTGGCGGGCCTGCTGAATACCCCGGCGCAGCGCTGGAGTCCCCTGCTGCTGCGGTTGCAGGCCTACTGGCGGCAACTGGCGCCGCGCGAGCGCAAGATTCTCGCCGGCGGTGGCCTGGCGCTATGCCTGGCGCTGACCTGGCAAGTGTTCGTCGATCCGCCGCTGGCGCGGATCGAGCATTGGCAAGCCGAGCTGCCGCGCCTGCGTGCGCAGGCCGCGGCGGTGGACGGCGTGTTGCGTGAGGTCGAGGCGTTGCGCGGTCCGACCCTGAGCGGTACGGCGGACGCCGAGGCGATCCGTCGCAGCCTGCGCGATCAGGGACTCGACGGTTTCCAACTGGACGCCCCGCAACCGGGCCAATGGCAACTGGACTTCGCCAGCGTGTCCGGCGAGGCCTTGCTGCGCTGGCTGGCGCGCAGCCCGGCAGCGTTGCGCCTGAGCGTCAGCGAGGCGCAGGTGACGCGTCTCGACGCTCCTTCCGAGGAGCGCTCCGGCTCTTCGAACGAGCCGTCCGGCGGGCTGGTGTCCGCCTCGATCCATTTGCAGTCGACTTCCGCTCCCAAGGATTCCCCATGAGGCAATCAGCTTTCCACCATGCCCGGCGTCGTTGGCCTGTACTGGGCGTGGCGCTGGGCGCGCTGCTGGTCGCGGCGTGTAGCGAGACGCCGAAGGTCCCCGGCGTGCCCCCGGCCGACGAGGAAGTCGGCCGGCCGCTGAGCAGTGTCCGCTCCGGTGCGCCGTTGCGCAGCGCCGACGTCCGCGAGCGGCCCCAGGCCGAGCAGGCCCGCCGCGCGCTGAGTGCCGGACGCGGCGTGGCGCGCTCCGGTGGCGTGGCTCCGGTCTCAGCGACAGCGGCCGAACTCGGCGAGCAGCCGGTCAGCCTGAATTTCGTCGATACCGAGGTGGAAGCGGTGGTGCGCGCGCTGTCGCGCGCCACCGGCCGGCAGTTCCTGGTCGACCCGCGGGTGAAGGGCAAGCTGACCCTGGTTTCCGAAGGCCAGGTGCCGGCGCGCACCGCCTACCGCATGCTCACCAGCGCCCTGCGCATGCAGGGCTTCAGCGTGGTCGACGTCGACGGGGTCAGCCAGGTGGTGCCGGAGGCCGACGCCAAGCTGCTCGGCGGGCCGGTCTACGGCGCCGACCGGCCGGCGGCCAACGGCATGGTCACGCGGACCTTCCGCCTGCGCTACGAGAACGCGGTGAACCTGATCCCGGTGCTGCGCCCGATCGTCGCGCAGAACAACCCGATCAATGCCTATCCGGGGAACAACACCGTGGTGGTCACCGACTACGCGGAAAACCTCGACCGGGTCGCCGGGATCATCGCCAGCATCGACATCCCCAGCGCCAGCGACACCGACGTGGTGCCGATCCAGAACGGTATCGCGGTGGACATCGCCAGCACCGTCTCCGAACTGCTCGACAGCCAGGGCAGCGGCGGCGCCGAGCAGGGCCAGAAGACCGTGGTGCTCGCCGACCCACGCTCCAACAGCATCGTGATCCGCTCGCCGAGCCCCGAGCGCACGCAATTGGCGCGCGACCTGATCGGCAAGCTGGACAGCGTGCAAAGCAATCCCGGCAACCTCCATGTGGTCTACTTGCGCAACGCCCAGGCGACCCGCCTGGCCCAGGCCCTGCGCGGGCTGATCACCGGCGACAGCGGCGGCGAGGGAAGCGAGGGCGACCAGCAGCGCGCGCGCCTGAGCGGCGGCGGCATGCTCGGTGGCGGCAACAGCGGTACTGGTAGCCAGGGCCTGGGAACCAGCGGCAATACCACGGGCAGCGGTTCCAGCGGGTTGGGCGGCAGCAACCGCAGCGGCGGCGCCTATGGTGCGATGGGCAGCGGCCAGGGCGGCGCCGGACCCGGTGCGATGGGCGAGGAGAACTCGGCGTTCTCCGCCGGCGGGGTCACCGTACAGGCCGACGCCACCACCAACACCCTGCTGATTTCCGCACCCGAGCCGTTGTACCGCAACCTCCGCGAAGTCATCGACCTGCTCGACCAGCGCCGCGCCCAGGTGGTGATCGAAAGCCTGATCGTCGAGGTCAGCGAAGACGACTCCAGCGAGTTCGGCATCCAGTGGCAGGCCGGCAACCTCGGCGGCAACGGCGTGTTCGGCGGGGTCAACTTCGGCCAGTCGGCGCTGAACACGGCCGGCAAGAACACCATCGACGTGTTGCCCAAGGGGCTCAACATCGGCCTGGTGGATGGCACCGTGGACATCCCCGGGATCGGCAAGATCCTCGACCTCAAGGTGCTCGCCCGGGCGCTGAAGAGCCGCGGCGGCACCAACGTCCTGTCGACCCCGAACCTGCTGACCCTGGACAACGAGTCGGCGAGCATCATGGTCGGCCAGACCATACCCTTCGTCAGCGGCCAGTACGTCACCGACGGCGGCGGTACCAGCAACAACCCGTTCCAGACCATCCAGCGCGAGGACGTCGGCCTGAAGCTGAACATCCGTCCGCAGATCTCCGAGGGCGGCACGGTCAAGCTCGACGTCTACCAGGAGGTCAGCAGCGTCGACGAGCGCGCCAGCACCGCCGCCGGGGTGGTCACCAACAAGCGCGCGATCGATACCAGCATCCTCCTCGACGACGGCCAGATCATGGTCCTCGGCGGCCTGTTGCAAGACAACGTGCAGGACAACACCGACGGTGTTCCCGGACTCTCCAGCCTCCCCGGCGTCGGTTCGCTGTTCCGCTACCAGAAGCGCTCGCGGACCAAGACCAACCTGATGGTCTTCCTGCGTCCCTACATCGTCCGCGACGCCGCCGCCGGCCGCAGCATCACCCTCAACCGCTACGACTTCATCCGCCGCGCCCAGCAGCGCGTGCAGCCGCGCCACGACTGGAGCGTCGGCGACATGCAGGCTCCGGTGCTGCCGCCGACGCAGCAGGGCATCCCGCAGGCCGCCTACGACTTGCGCCCGAGCCCGCGGCCGCTGCGCGCGGTACCGCTGGGCGAGGCGGCGCCGCTATGAGCCTGCTGCCCTACGCCTGGGCCAAGGCGCAGCGCGCCTTGCTGCGGCCGGGCGAGCATGGCGCGACCCTGCTGGTCAGCCCGCGCACGCCCGGCTGGGCGATCAGCGAGGTGCGCCAGCGGCATGCGCCGGCCAGCCTGGAGAGCGTCCGCGACGACGAGCTCGACACCCTGCTGGCCAGCGCCTACTCCGATACCGGCAGCGCCGCGGCGGTGGTCGGCGCGGCGGAGAGCGAGGTCGACCTCGACCGCCTGATGGACGATATCCCCGAGGTTACCGACCTGCTCGACACCCAGGATGGCGCGCCAGTGATCCGCATGATCAACGCGCTGCTGACCCAGGCCGCGCGCGATGAGGCCAGCGACATCCACATCGAGCCCTTCGAGACCCATTCGGTGGTGCGCTACCGCGTCGACGGCGCCCTGCGCGACGTGGTCGCGCCGCGCAAGGCGCTGCACGCGGCGCTGGTGTCGCGGATCAAGATCATGGCGCAGCTGGATATCGCCGAGAAACGCCTGCCCCAGGATGGCCGCATCGCCTTGCGGGTAGCCGGGCGGCCGATCGACATTCGCGTCTCCACCGTGCCCACCGGCCACGGCGAACGGGTGGTGATGCGCCTGCTGGACAAGCAGGCCGGACGCCTGAGGCTGGAGACTCTGGGCATGGCCCCGGGCGTGCTGGCGCCGCTGGACAACCTGATCCGCCAGCCGCACGGCATCGTGCTGGTCACCGGGCCCACCGGCAGCGGCAAGACCACCACCCTCTACGCCGCCCTGGCGCGGCTCGACGCCAGCACCAGCAACATCCTCACCGTCGAGGACCCGGTGGAGTACGACCTGCCGGGGATCAGCCAGATCCAGGTCAACGCGCGCATCGACATGACCTTCGCCGTAGCCCTGCGGGCGATCCTCCGGCAGGACCCGGACATCATCATGATCGGCGAGATCCGCGACCTGGAAACCGCGCAGATCGCCGTGCAGGCCTCGCTCACCGGGCACCTGGTGCTGGCCACGCTGCACACCAACGACGCGGTGTCGGCGGTGACCCGGCTGGTGGACATGGGTGTCGAGCCGTTCCTGCTCGCCTCGTCGATGCTTGGCGTACTCGCCCAGCGCCTGGTGCGGCGCCTGTGCACGCATTGCCGGGTCGAAGAGGACGGCGGCTGGCGCGCGGTTGGCTGCCCTGCCTGCAACCAGACCGGTTACAGCGGGCGCACCGGCATCCACGAGCTGTTCGTGATCGACGACGAGATCCGCCGCCTGGTCCACCAGGGCCGCGCCGAGCAGGATCTCCGCGAAGCCGCCCGCGCCGCCGGCATGCGCAGCATGCGCGAGGACGGCGAGCGCTGGATCGCCAGCGGCTCCACCACCCTGGAGGAAATCCTCCGCGTGACCCGGGACGCCTGATGCAGACCTTCCGCTACGAAGCCGCCGACGCCCAGGGCCGGATCGAGACCGGCACCCTGGAGGCGGACAGCCAGCGTGGCGCCCTCGGCCAACTGCGCGCCCGCGGCCTGACTCCGCTGGAGGTCCGCGAGCAGGCCGGCGGCGGGGCCGGGCAAGGGGCGGGCGCGCTGTTCGCCCCGCGCCTGTCCGACGGCGACCTGGCCTGGGCCACCCGCCAGCTGGCCAGCCTGCTGGCCGCCAGCCTGCCGCTGGAGGCGGCGCTGAGCGCCACCCTCGACCAGGCCGAGCGCAAGCACATCGCCCAGACCCTGAGCGCCGTGCGCAGCGACGTGCGCGGCGGCATGCGCCTGGCCGACGCCCTTGCCGCACGGCCGCGGGACTTCCCGGAAATCTACCGGGCGCTGGTGGCGGCGGGCGAGGAGTCCGGCGACCTGGCCCAGGTGATGGAGCGCCTGGCCGACTACATCGAGGAACGCAACGCCCTGCGCGGCAAGATCCTCACCGCGTTCATCTACCCGGCGGTGGTCGGCGTGGTCTCCATCGGCATCGTCATCTTCCTCCTCGGCTACGTGGTGCCGCAGGTGGTCAGCGCCTTCTCCCAGGCGCGCCAGGACCTGCCGGCGCTGACCCGGGCGATGCTCCAGGCCAGCGACTTCGTGCGCGCCTGGGGCTGGCTCTGCGCCGGCGCCATCGGTGGCGCTTACTGGGGCTGGCGCTTGTACCTGCGCGACCCGCAGGCGCGGCTCGGCTGGCACCGGCGAGTGCTGCGCCTGCCTCTGCTCGGACGCTTCGTGCTCGGGGTGAATACCGCGCGCTTCGCCTCCACCCTGGCGATCCTCGGCAGCGCCGGCGTACCGCTGCTGCGCGCGCTCGATGCGGCGCGCCAGACGCTGGCCAACGACTGCCTCGCGCAGGCGGTGGAGGAGGCCACCGCGCAGGTTCGCGAAGGTGTCTCGCTGGCCTCGGCGCTGCGCACGCGGCAGGTGTTCCCGCCGATCCTCACCCACCTGATCGCCAGCGGCGAGAAGACCGGTGCGCTGCCGCCGATGCTCGACCGCGCGGCGCAGACCTTGTCGCGCGACATCGAGCGCCGCGCCATGGGCATGACCGCGTTGCTCGAGCCGCTGATGATCGTGGTCATGGGCGGGGTGGTGCTGACCATCGTGATGGCGGTGCTGATGCCGATCATCGAGATGAACCAACTGGTCCAGTAGTTCGTACCTGAACAAGCCCTTCCCGTGCTGGGCGGTTAACCGCTCGCGGCTATCCGCCGTGGGGATGGGGCGTCTCAGCAGTCTTCCGAAGAGAGGTATCGGCGGATAACGCCGCTGGCGTAATCCGCCCTACGGGAGGGGCCTGTGCAAGCAGGCCTTCCTCTCGCTGTCATCAACCCGTGTGGCCTCTCGCCAGGGCTCGGGTGCATGTTTCAGCGAGGTTGCCCCGAGGGCGCGCCATGGCCGTCGCGGGCCGGCCGCCGGGAGGCGCTCGCGGAACCTCGCAGGTCCCGCGAAAAGGCCCGGCGCAGAGCCTGCGAACACCCGAGGAAAGGCTGCGAAAACAATTCGATGCTCCCGAGATTTTTTCCCCGATCTGTCACCGGAACTTGCGAGTTTTATCCCCAGCGGCCCCTTCGACCGGCTAGGGATGCAAAGCCCGGCAAGCACGGCGCCGCCTCATGCAAGACGACTTCCTCAACGTACCAACACCACGATGAAAGGAGATTCTTCATGTTCAAGCGCTCTCTGATCGCTGCCTCGCTGAGCGTGGCCGCCCTCGTATCCGCCCAAGCCATGGCCGTCACCGGCGGTGGCGCTTCCCTGCCGGCCGAGCTGTACAAAGGCTCCGCCGACAGCATCCTGCCGGCCAACTTCAGCTATGCCGTGACCGGCAGCGGCACCGGCAAGAACGCTTTCCTGACCAACAACTCCTCGCTGTTCGGCACCACCGGTACCGTTCACTATGCCGGTAGCGACTCGGTCCTCAGCGGTAGCGAACTGACCACCTACAACAGCAACTACAACGGCACCTACGGTCCGCTGATCCAGATCCCGTCGGTAGCCACCTCGGTCACCGTGCCCTATCGCAAGGACGGCAACACCACGCTCAACCTGACCAGCGCCCAACTCTGCGACGCCTTCTCCGGCGCCAAGACCACCTGGGGTCAACTGCTGGGCACCACCGACAGCACGCCGATCCGCATCGTCTATCGCACCGGTAGCAGCGGCACCACCGAACTGTTCACCCGCCACCTGAACTCGATCTGCCCGACTCGCTTCGCCACCAACTCGACCTTTACCAACGCCCGTCTGCCGGCCGGCGGTACGTTGCCGAGCAACTGGGTTGGCGTCGCCGCCACTTCCACCGTGGTGTCGACCGTCAAGGCAACCAACGGCTCCCTCGGCTATGTCAGCCCGGATGCGGTGAACATCAACAGCAACGCCGAGGTTTCCCGTGTGAACGGCAACCTGCCGACCCAGGCTAACGTTTCCACTGCCCTGGGCAGCGTGGCTCCGCCGGCCAACGCCGCCGACCGTGCGGACCCCAGCAAGTGGGTTCCGGTGTTCACCAATCCGAGCGCCGGCTACTCCATCGTCGGTTACACCAACTTCGTCTTCGGCCAGTGCTACAAGGACGCCAGCGTTTCCACCGACGTCCGCGCCTTCATCAACAAGCACTACGGTGGCACTACCACCAACGCCGCAGTTGCCGCCCATGGCTTCATCCCGCTGACTCCGGCCTGGAAGAGCGCCATCGTGAGCGCCTTCTACACCGGCACCAGCGAAAACCTGGCCATCGGCAACACCAACGTCTGCAACACCAAAGGCCGCCCGTAAGCGCTTCGCCTAGGCGAGTCGATACGAGGACCGGCAGCCCTATGGCTGCCGGTCTTTTTTCTTGTGGGGAACCCAGGAGGTTTTCATGCTCAAGCCAATGTTTGGCGTCGTTGCTCTGACGCTCTTGACCAGTCATACAACGCTGGGCGCTACGGTGACCGGCGGTGGTGCTTCCATGCCGGCCAAGTTGTACAAAGGTTCTGCCGACAGCATCCTGCCAATCAACTTCAGCTATGCCGCAAGCGGCAGCGGCATTGGCAAGACCGCTTTCCTGATGAATAACCCCATGCTGCTTGGCGCTACTACCGGCACCGTCCACTACATTGGTAGTGACTCGATCTTGAGTAGCAGCGAACTGAGCGCCTATTCAACCAACTATAGAGGCGCATATGGTCCACTGATCCAGATTCCATTGGCGGGTACCGCAGTAACCATTCCTTACAAGAAGCCCGATATTACCGACCTGAACCTGACCAGTGCCCAGCTCTGCGATGCCTTTTCCGGCGCCAAGGTCACTTGGGGGCAACTATTGGGGAACCCCGCCGACCGTACGCCGATTCGTATCGTCTACCAGCGGGGCGGCAGTGGAGCCACCGAGTTGCTGACCCGCCACCTGAACTCGGTCTGCCCGACTCGCTTCGCCACCAACTCGATCTTCACGAACGCCCGTCTGCCGGCCGGCGGTGCGCTGCCGAGCAACTGGGTGGCAGTACAGCCTTATGAAAGTGTCAGGAATGCCGTCGACAATGTGTCAGGCTCGATCGGCTATGAGGGGCCTGATGGTGTGGACCTGAGCGACAATTCAAAGATCGCGCGAGTGAATGGCTTGCTCCCTACTCTAGCCAATCGCGTGATCGCTGTTCGTAGCGTGGCTCCGCCGGGTGTCGCTGCAGATCGCGCCGATCCGAGCAAGTGGATACCGGTCTTCGTCAACCCGAACGCAGGCTACTCCATCGTCGGCTATACCAACTTTGTCTTTGGCCAGTGCTACAAGGATGCCACTGTTGCCGCCGACCTGCGTGCCTTCCTTACCCAGCATTATGGCGGCACCACTACAAATAGAGCGGTAGCTGACCACCGTTTCGTACCCCTGGTCGCTTCCTGGAAGAGCGCCATCATGAGCGCCTTCATCACTGGTACCAGCGAAAACCTCGCGATCAACAATCCCTCCGTCTGCAACGGCAAAGGGCGTCCATGAGTGACCTGTCATGACGGTGGCTGAAATCCGGCTGCCGTCGTGTTTCCGTTCGCCCAGGCTCCTCGCTCCGCTCCATGAACTTTCCATGACAAGTCTTCGGCCCACCCTCCGCCAGGCCGTCTACCTGTAACGGGCGTCGTTGCGGGCGCCCGACCGACTTCATGCTCAAGGACCCCTTCGCCATGCCGTCCCGTTCGCCGTCGTCCGCCCGTTCCTCCCGCGCGCTTTACGCGCCGCGCCTGAAGCCGCTGGCCCAGGCCATCGCCCTGCTGCTGGTCGCAGGGGGCGCCCAGGCCGCCGGGCAGCCGTTCAGCGCCGCCTGGTTCGCCGCCAAGGGCGCGGCTCAGGGCGGCGCTGCCGGGGCGCCGCGACCGGGAGCGCAGTTGCCGGGGGCGCCGCCGCCGCTGGCGCAGCAGCAGCGGGTCAACCAGCAGTTGCAGCGTTCGATGGCCAACCTGAACAACACCGTCGCCGCCATTGCCGCCCAGCAGGCCGCCCAGGCCGCCGGACGCCAGGCGGCGCTGAACCTCCCGCAGGATGTTCCGGACGGGCTCGGCGAGGGCGGCCTCAAGGTCGACGCCTCGCTGCCGTTCGAGCAGGCCTGGCAGAACGCCAAGGGACCGGTGCAGACCCAGGCCGCCGGCAAGACCACGGTGAGCATCGAGCAGACCGCCGACAAGGCGGTGCTCAACTGGGAAACCTTCAACGTCGGCCGCAACACCACCGTGGACTTCCAGCAGAACGCCGACTGGGCGCTGCTCAACCGGGTCAACGACCCCAGCGCGCGGCCCAGCCAGATCCAGGGGCAGATCAAGGCCGACGGCACGGTGATGCTGGTCAACCGCAACGGCGTGGTGTTTTCCGGCAGCAGCCAGGTGGACGTGCGCAACCTGACGGTGGCGGCGGCGAACATCTCGGACGAACAGTTCCGTCAGCGCGGCCTCTACTACGACAACGCCGGCAGCCGTCCGACCTTCACCGACGCGGCCGGCGCCGTGCGCGTGGAGCAGGGGGCACAGTTGCGTACGGCAGCGCCGTCCGGCTCGACCAGGGGCGGCGGCTACGTCCTGCTGCTCGGCAGCGAGGTGGACAACGCCGGCAGCATCGTCACACCGAAGGGGCAGACGGTCCTGTCCGCCGGCGACAGCTTCGTCATCCGCCGTGGCCAGGGCACCGACGGCAACCTGACCTCCACCACCCGCGGCAACGAGGTGCTGCCGGGCTTCGCCGCCGACAGCAGTGCCGGCCGGGTACGCAACAGCGGCCTGGTGCAGGCCGCCACCGGCGATATCAGCCTCACCGGCCGCGAGGTGGAGCAGGCCGGTGTATTGCTTTCCAGCAGTTCGGTGGACAGCCGCGGCACCCTGCACCTGAAGGCCAGCGAGCGGATCACCCTGGCCGAAGGCGCCACCAGCGCGATCCTGGTGGATAGCAGCGGCAGCGCCGCCCTCGACAGCCAGCGCGAGGCCTTGCTCAAGCCGTTGAACGGCTCCAGTGCCGCTGTCAGTCGGGGCGACGACGACCGCCGCGACCTGTCGCGGGTGGAGATCGACTCCGCCGGCAGCGTCGATTTCCGCGACGGCTCCATCACCCTCGCCAGCGGCGGCCAGGTGGCGGTCAACGCTGGCCAGCGCGCCCTGCTGCGCGACGGCGCGGTGATCGATGTCTCCGGCGCGCAAGGTGTGCAAGTGGCGATGGAGACCAACAGCATCAAGGTCAACGTGCGCGGCAACGAGCAGCGCGACGCCTCGGTCAACCGCGAGGGCGGCGGTCTGAACAGCCAGGATGTGTGGGTCGACGTGCGCGACCTGGTACGGGTGCCTGCCGGCACCAACGGCTATGCCAGCGACCGCTGGTACACCGCCGGCGGCCTGCTGGAGGTCGGTGGCTACCTGGGCACCCAGGGCCACTCGGCGGGCGAGTGGATGGCCCAGGGCGGCATCGTCAGTTTCACCGGCAACGACGTGGTGACCCAGGCCGGTTCGCAGATCAACCTGTCCGGCGGAACCCTCGATGTGCAGGGCGGCTACATCCGCCAGACCTGGCTGAAGGGCTCGGACGGACGCCTCTACGAACTCGGGTCGGCGCCGGGCGACCTGCTCTACGACGGCATCTACCGCGGCTACGAGGCACACAGCGAGCGCTGGGACCAGACCCGTTATTTCTACAATCCGCTGATCGCGCCGACCCAGCGCTACGAGAACGGCTACATCGTCGGCCGCGACGCCGGCAGTCTGGTGATCGGCAGCGCCAATGCGCGGCTCGACGGCCAGGTGGTCGGCGATACCTATCGCGGCGAGCGGCAGACCGAAGCGCCACAGGCCGGCCTGGACGGCTACAACCAGTCGCAGAATGCCGTGGCGCGCGGCGCGCAGCTGGTCGTCGGGCGCTACACCCCCTACTACGTGAAGAGCAGCGGCCTGCTGGAGTACGCTCTCGGCGCCGATGCCGGCAGCCTCAAGCAGGTGGTCATCGGTACCGGCGAGGTGGCGGCCGAGGAGCCGACCCTGGACGCTCCGGTGGCCGCCGAGCGCCAGGGCCGCCTGAGCCTGGACAGCGAACTGCTCAACGGCTTCCAGCTGGGCGGCCTGAAGGTGGCGGCCGGCGAGAGCATCCGCGTCGACAGCGCGCTGACCCTGGCCAATGGCGGCGAGGCGATCCTGTTCGCCAACGACGTGGCGATCGACGCCGACATCACCGCCCATGGCGGCAGCCTGCAGGCCGGCAACGTGTTGGCGCAGATTTCTCCGAACGGGACGATCGATGGTTTCGTCGATGCCGGCCGCGAAGACGGCATCTTGCGCGTGGGCGACGGCGTACGGCTGGATGCCAGCGGCTTGTGGAGCAACCTGCTGCTGGCGCCGGAGGACAACGATACGTTGGCCTACCGCGACGGCGGACGGATTTCCCTGCGCAGCGGCGGCGACCTGAGCCTGGGACAGCGCAGTCTGCTCGACGTGTCGTCCGGGGCGGCGCTGCTGGCCGACGGCAAGCGACTGGGCGGTCGCGGCGGCGACATCGCCTTGCACGCCAGTGCCGGGCTGGCGCAGGCCAGCGATGGCCAATTGCAGTTGGGCGGCACATTGAATGGTCTCGGCACGAGCGGCGCCGGCACGCTGTCGCTGCAGAGCGGCAAGGTGCGGATCGGCGGCGACGACCTCGGGGATGGCAGCCTGCAACTGGCCGAAGATTTCTTCCAGCAGGGCTTCGCCAGCTACCGGGTGGTCGGTCGCTCCGGATTGACGGTAGCCGAGGATGCCCAGGTGCGGGTCGCGCGGCCGGTCTACCGTTTCGCCAGCGGGGCCGGCGAGGTCGCGGCTGGCGAGGCGCCGCGAGAGGCGCTGGAGGCCTGGACACCGCCGCTGTACCTGGAGGATGCCTTGGCCGGACGCTTGATCCAACGCGAAGGGGCGGACCTGTACCTGCAGGCAGGCGGCGACGGCAATATCCTCGGGCAGCTCGATCCCGCCAGCCAGACGCTGGAGCTGGGGCGCGGTTCGCTGGTCGAGGTCGATCCGGGGCGCGCCATCGTCCTGCGCGGTCCCGGACAGATCACCTTGGATGGCACTCTGAACGCTTGGGGCGGACGCATCGACGTGCGCCAGCAGCAGTTCGGCGCGCTCGACGTTACCCAGGACAATCAGCCCAAGGCCCAAGGCCAGCCCCATGCACGCTCCATCTGGATTGGAGAGCAGGCATTGCTGGATGTTGCCGGCCGCGCTGTCACTGCCGTGGATGGGCGCGGTCGCCGCTATGGAGAAGTACAGTCCGGCGGCAGCATCGTCATCGGCGGCGAGATCGATCCGGGCAAGGCGATCGCGACCTCGGCGGATGCGTTCGTCATCGTACGCCCCGGTGCACGACTGGAGGCCTCCGGCAGCCAGGCACAGCTGGATGTACCGGGACTGGGAAGGGTTTTGCTGACCGGCGACGGCGGGCGCATCGCTCTCAGTTCCTACAATGGGCTGTATCTTGACGGTTCGTTGCGCGCCGCAGCCGGCGGCTCGGGAGCGGCGGGCGGCAGCCTGGAGATCATTGCGGACGCTCCCCTGTACCAAGGTTTTACTGTCGTGGATGACCGGGTATTGGCCATGCGCGAGCTGATCCTGACGGCAGGGCATGCCGATTCGGGATTACCGACCTTGCTGCAACCGGGAATGGACGATTCGGCTCTGCGCTATGGCCAGAGCCGAGTTGGGACGCAGTCGCTGACGGGCGGCGGATTCGACCAACTTTCGTTGTTCAGCAACGGTCCGCTGTCGTTCGAGGGGAACATCGATCTTGCGATGGGGCGCAGCCTGAATCTGTACGCGGGGACGATAGCCGCCACAGGTGGCGGGCCGAGCGAGGTGAAGTTGCAGGCGCCCTATGTCCGCCTTTCCGGCATCGGGATGTATGGGCAGCAGGCCTCTGGCGAGTTTCGTCCGCGTCTCACGTACGGGCCGACCGCGACAGCGGAGCAGGTTCGCTTGCAGGTTTCTGCCGGGCGCCTGCTGGATATCGCCGGGCGCTTGTCATTCGGTAGCGACGGGGTGATCAATGGGGTCAACGCAGAGGCTGTCCGCTATCAGCGACCAGGTTTCGAGAAGGTAACGCTGCGCAGCGAGGGCGACCTGCGTTTCGCTGGCGACTATCCAGAGAATGGCGATCCGTCGGGGCGCTTGATAACCCACGGCGATCTGCAACTGACTGCGGCCCAACTCTATCCGGTGACGGGAGCGAGTTCGACCCTCTATGCCGGGTATGGACTGGATGAGAGGGGGCAGGCCGTCTTCGATGCCGAACGGCATTTGGCTATCGAACGTAGCGGCGAGTCCTTGCCGGACACTCCGCTGTCGGTATTCGGCAGTCTGGCGTTCATGGCATCGAATATCGAGCAGGGTGGCGTGGTGCGTGCGCCGCTGGGGCTCATCCAGTTCGGCAGCAATCTGGATCGTGCCCCGGGCACGGTAAGGTTGTTGCCGGGTAGCCTGACCTCGGTCAGCGGCGCTGAGCTGGTCATGCCCTATGGAGGCACGACCGATGGGATCAACTATCTGGTCAACCAGGTCCCCATTCAACTGACCGGTGCCGGGGGCGCTCTCGCTGCTGGGACACTGGTTGCGGGAGTCGGCCTTTATGCCAGCGAGGTCGATGTGCAACAGGGGGCGCGGCTGGACCTGTCCGGCGGCGGCGAACTCGCGGGGGCTGGATTCATCTCCGGCAGAGGGGGTTCGACCGATGCGCGTTTTCATCCCCTGGTGCAGCAGGACAATGATGGGTTCCGTCTGCCGGAGCTGTCCAGCAACCCGGTGTATGCCATCGTACCTGGACACCAAGCCGTTAGTGCGCCATTGGGCGGCGAGGCGGGCGCCATCCAGCCGTTGGTCGGGCAACAGGTCACCATCGGGGATGGCGTTCCCGGCCTGGCCGCCGGTACCTACACCTTGCTGCCTTCGACCTATGCCCTGTTGCCGGGCGCTTTCCGCGTCGAGATCAACGGTCTGGCGGGGCAAGGCGCGCCCATGGCGACGCAGGGGTTGCGCAATGGCTCCTGGGCGACGTCCGGGCAGTTGTCGATTGCCGGCACGTCCATCCGCGACAGTCTGAGCCGTCAGGTCATCCTGTCTTCCGCCGATACGCTGCGCCGCTACTCGCAGTACAACGAAATGAGCTATGCGGATTTCATTCGCGCCGATGCCGCGCGCAAGAACATCCCCAGAGCGATGTTGCCAGTGGATGCCAGATCCCTCTACCTGGGATTGCGCGCGGATGAGGAGCTTCGGGAAAACGCCCTGAGCTTCGAGGGGAAGGTCGACTTCACGCCGGAAGAAAGCGGATATGGCGGCAGCCTCATCGTGGATGCCGAGGCGGGCATCGAGATTCTGCCTGAAGGTGGGCTGCCCGACTCCGATTTCGCTGGCGTGTCGTTGGTTGCGGACGATCTGAATGCAATAGGTGCCAGCCGTATCGCCATTGGCACGCTGCCCTACGTCGAATACGGCGAGCAAGGAAACTTCGTCCAGTTCGGCGGGAGCAACCGGCTCTTTCCCGTTGTGCTGCGAAAGGGCGCGCACCTTTCCGCACCGGAGGTGATCATTGGCAGGGATATCACCCTTGAAGGCGGGAGTGGCATCAGCACTCTGGGGAAAGGCAAGACTGCATACGATTCGTCCGATGGTTTCATCTATCAACCCGGCGGCCGTAACCTGCTGCTCTTGTCCAACGGATGGCTGAACCTGCTGGCACCCGCAGCGGATAGCTCGTTACCGGTTCGGCTCGGAGGTTGTGCGGAAGGGGCGGGCTGCGCCGACACCGAACTCTATTCGGAGGGCACTCTGGGTATCGCCACCAATGGTACGGTGACGTTTGGCGACAACGTTCGTTACGGGACACGCAATCTCAGCCTGGCGCTGAGTACGATCAATATCGGCTCCAGCCAGTCGCTGGCCGACGCGGCCGCTCGCGGCGTGTTGCCGAACGGCCTGGCGCTGGACCAGACGGTGCTCCAGCGCCTGCTGCGCGGCGAGCGCGGGGCGGGTATTCCGGCCTTGGAAAACCTGATCCTCAGCGCCCGCGATGCGGTCAACATGTACGGTAGCGTCAGCCTCGACACCTACGACCCGGCCACCGGCAAATCCAGCCTGGCCAACCTGGTGCTGGGCACCCCGGCCATCTACGGCCATGGCACCGGCGAGGATGTCGCCAGCATTCGCACCGCCAGCCTGGTCTGGAGCGGCTCCAGCCAGCCGGCCGCAGCACCGGTCGCCGGCGGCGCCGGTAGCGGTAGCGGAACCCTGCGGGTGGATGCCGAGCGCATCACCCTGGGCTACGGCGCGAATACCCAGCCGGCCGGCGAGACCGACGAGGCGCGCCTGGCGCTGGGCTTCGCCGAGGTGCAACTGAACGCCAGCGAGCGGATCAGCGCCAACCACAAGGGCAGCTTGCGGGTCTACCAGCGCCTGGACGGCTACGTCGCCGGCGAAGGCCTGCGCTACAGTGGCGGCGACCTGCGTCTGAGCACGCCGTTGCTGACCGGCGAGGCCGGCTCGCTGAGTCGGATCAGCAGCGGCGGTAGCCTCAGCCTGGCGGCGCCGGCGGGCGCTGCCGCGGTGACCTTCGACAGCGGCACCGCCGGGCTTGGTGCCGAGTTGTCCCTCAGCGCCCGCGAGATCCGCCTGGATAGCGCGGTCTCGCTACCCAGCGGCAAGCTGAGCCTGAGCGCCGAAGACGACCTGGAGCTGGGCGATGGCGCGCGCATCGACCTGGCCGGACGCAAGGCCAGCTTCAACGATGTGGATAAATACAGTTGGGGTGGCGACCTGCTGCTGAGCAGTCGCGCCGGCGACATCCGCCAGGCCGCCGGTTCGCTGATCGACCTGTCGGCGCGCAACAACCGCGGCGGTACCCTGAGCGCCGTGGCGTTGGCCGAGGACGCCGGGGTGGTGGACCTGCAGGGCCGCATACTGGGTGGCGCCAGCGGCGACTACGATGCCGGCGGCACCCGCGTGCCGTTCCTCGGTGGCGAGCTGGAGATCCGCGCCCAGCGCCTGGGCGACGGCGGCAGCCTGAGCGAGCAGTTCACCGCCTTGAACCAGCGCCTGAACCAGGGCGAGGTCTTCGGCGCGCGGCGCTTCCAGCTCAAGCAAGGCGACCTGCAGATCGGCGACGGCCTGAAGGCGCATCGCATCGAGGTGTCCCTCGACAATGGCCAGCTCGGCGTGAGCGGAACGGTGGACGCCAGCGGCGCGCAGGTCGGCGAGATCCGCCTGGCCGGTGGCCGCGGCCTGAGCCTGGGCGGCAACGCGCTGCTGGATGCGCATGGGAGCCTGCTGCGGCGCGACAGCTACGGGCAGATCATCGACAGCCCGAACCGGGCGATGGTCGAGCTGAGTTCCGGCAGCGGCACCTTGGTCCTGGCCGGCGGCGCGCGCATCGACCTGCGCCATGGCACCGCGGCGCCAGCGGAACAGGTTGATGGCGTCGCCCGTGGCACGTTGGAGTTGAACGCGCCACGCCTGGGCGGGGTCAGCGCCGGTGACATCGCCATCGATGCCAGCGGCGCGCTGGACATCCGCGGCGCCGGCAGCATCGCCCTGAACGCGGTGCAGCGTTACGACGATGCGCCCTGGGGCAACGATCCGGCGGCCGGCGGGCGGCCCTACCAGGTGATCGACCAGGCTTACCTCGATGCGCGGCATGCCGAGAGCAGCGCGTTCATCGCCGCGGCGCTGGCCAACCGCGAGTTGCTCGACGGCAAGCTGGCCGGACTGACCAATGCCACCTACGCGGATGCTTTCCACCTGCGTCCAGGGGTGGAGATCGTCAGCGCAACGGCGGACGGCGACCTGGTGGTGCAGGGCGATCTCGATCTGTCCGGCTACCGCTACGCCAGCCTCAATCCGAACACGCCGCTGACCGAGGTCTACGGTTCCGGCGAGGTCGGCGCGCTGGTGCTGCGCGCCGGCGGTGACCTGAACCTCTACGGCAGTATCAACGACGGCTTCGCGCCGCCGCCGGACTCGCCGGACGACAAGGGCTGGATCCTCACCCCGGGGGTGCAGCCGTTCGGCGGCGACCTGGTGGTTCCCGGCCCGGGCGTGGTGCTCGGCGACGGTACCGCGTTCCTCGGCGGCCGCACCCTCAACTACGACCTGCCGATCAAGGGCACCACCCTGGCCGCCGGCACCCGTCTGGCCACCGAGGCAGTACTCGAACAGCCCTATACCCTGGCCGCCGGCAGCGTGCTGGTAGCGGACATCCACGATGCCGCCGGCAACCTGCTGTACGCCGCGGGCAGCCTGCTGCGCGACGGGGTGACGCTGGAGGTCGGCAGCCGGCTGGGTGCCGGTACCCTGCTGGCTGCACCGGCCAGCGTGCAGGCGATGACCTGGCCTGCGGGCGTGCCCTTGCCGAGCATCCTGCGCGAGGGGCCAAGCAGACCCAATGTCCTGCTGCTCAATGGAGAGCTGGCCTTGGCACGTGGTTCTCTGATCCCTTCGCAGACCGAAGTGGTACTGGCTGGCGATGCGCCTTTCATCGAATTGCGGCCCAGCGACGGTGTCCGCCAGGGACGCAACTGGGCATTGGCCGAGATGCTGCCGGCCGGTAGCCAGTCCTGGTCCATGCGCCTGGTCGCCGGTGCCGATCTCGCGGCTGCCGACAACCGTCTGGTGCGTCCGGACTCCTCGGCCAGCCTGAACCTGGCCGATACGCACTATCAGGCGAAGATCGAACAGAGCTCGGGAGGGCTGGTGTTCACCGATCAGGCTACCGACTGGGGGATGACCCCGGGAACTCCGGTCGACGAGAGCAATGAATGGATCTGCGGGCTGGGGCCGTATTGTGCCGAGCCTCCCCGCTGGACCTGGGCGCCCGGCAATTACCTGGGCATGCCTGCTGGTACGGCGATCGGCGAGGGCGATCTGTGGTGGTGCAGTGTCGATCCGTCCCTGTGTATCGAGAATCTCGGCAAAACCGTGGTCACACCGCAGAACCAGTTGTTCAGTGTGCTGCGCACCGGCACTGGCGATCTTGACCTGGCCAGTGCCGGTAACCTTACGCAATGGTCGCCGTACGGCGTCTATACCGCCGGAACGCAGGCCGCCGATGTCGCGACGGGATTCAATCAGCCTCGCGGTCTGTTCAATGGGTCGGTACTGGGCGCCGGTGGCGCGGATTACGAAGTGCTCTCAACCAGCCAGTACCAGGCCTGGTATCCGGAACATGGCGGCAACCTCGATATCGCCGTTGGCGGTGATGTGGTTGGTGATCAATGGGCCGAGAAACTGACAAGTAGCGATCCCATTCGCCCCTTGCCCCCCAGCGCTGCAGTCGGCAACTGGCTCTGGCGCCAGGGCAGCGCCGACAGGGAAGGAGTGCCGACGGCCTGGTGGGTCAATTTCGGCAGCTATGTGCGTGGCGCGGAGGGAGATGCTCCCTATCTGGTCGGCTTCACCGGTTTCGGCACTCTGGGAGGCGGCAATCTCAGCATGCGAACCGGAGGTGATGCCGGCAATATCGCGCCACGCGGAGATGGTTCGATACCTTCATCCGGTAACCTTAATCCGCGCAGCCAGGGACTGGTCTTGGCGGTTGCCGGCACTGGCCGGCTCACCTCCGACGGCGCGCTGCAACTTGGCGGCGGCGGTGACCTGAATGTGAGAATTGGCGGGGAGGTGAACCCGAGCCGGGAGGCGCGGGCTACCCAGACCTACTCGAGTTCGGGGTTTGACGGTCTTTACAGCGGCGGCACCATTCACGATCTGCAGGGGGCCCTCATCAATCTGCGCGGTTCCGCGAGCTTGTACAGTGGTGCGCTGGGAGGCATCGATCCTCGCTACGACACTCTACTGCGGGACCCCGCCGAAGTGCGCAGCAGGGATGCGTTCAGCCCGACGCTGGCTAGCTCCACGGGTGGCCTCACCCTGGTGGCCGGAGATACTGGCATGCGTCTGGAAACCCGTGGCGACCTGGTCCTGGGTGGGGTGACTGACCCCGGTAGGGTGGGGGTGCCGAATACCGTTGGCTTCACGGCTCCCGATGGCAGCGTCTACCAAGGGGGTGGGATCGGTTGGTTCAGTCTCTGGACTGCACACACCTCGATCGATCTGTTTGCGGCGGGCGGCAACCTGACGCCCAGCACCCAATTGGTCGAGGCAACCAACGCTATTCCCATGGCAGGCCGAAACCTGTCGCCTAGCGATGGGCGATTCATCTATCCATCGATAGTACGTGCGGCTGCCCCGGAAGGAAGTATCTATCTCGGTCCTTCCAGCGGTTACATGGGAGGCGTGAGCCTGAATGTCTCGACCACTCCCTACTCCTTGTTACTGGCACCGTCGCTCAACGGTGAACTGGAGTTGCTGGCTGGAGACTCCATTTATGCCGGTGGCTATTCGGTGCAACGCTCAGGTGCCGATCCTGCGAACCTGCCATCGATCTGGACGCCGGCATTTGCCGGCTACTCCGATGCCGCGCTGCTCAACCCGATAGCGGGCAACGGCAGTCCGGACGGGAATCCGGCCGTCATTGGCGGATTGCCTCTGTTCTACTTCGGCCCCGATAGCGCTGCGAGCCTGGCGCGCGATCTGCAACCGGCGCGTTTCTATGCGTTGACAGGAGATATCGTCGGGCTCAATAGCGGTGCGCAGATTCGTTTCGGCGAGCAGGCGGGGAACCGCGCCGGGCAAACCTGGTATGAAGGCGCCGGTCCCGTCTGGATGCGCGCCGGGCGCGACATCGTAGCCTCCGGAACCCCATTGGGACAGCGTATCAGCGCTCCCAGTCAGATCAGTACGGATGCCTCGTTCACCGGCAACCTCTTCGTCCACGACGACCCCAACGACCTCTCGCTGGTCCAGGCCGGCCGCGACATCCTCTACGGCAACTTCAACGTCGCCGGCCCCGGTACCCTGGAGATCAGCGCCGGGCGCAACATTCTCATGGAAGATCGCGCGGCGATCACCAGTCTCGGCGCGGTGGTGCCGGGCGACAGCCGGCCGGGTGCCGATATCGTGCTCCAGGCCGGCGCGGCGGGGGCCGACTATCAGGCCTTCCTCGAGCGCTACCTGGATCCGGCCAACCTGGCGCAGGGCGGCACCCCGCTGGCCGAGCAGCCGGGCAAGGTGGTCAGGACCTACGAAAGCGAGTTGGCCAAGTGGTTGAACGAGCGCTTCGGCTTCGCCGGCGACGCGGAACAGGCCCAGGCGTTCTTCGCCGGCCTGCCCGCCGAGCAGCAGCGGATCTTCGCCCGCCAGGTGTACTTCGCCGAACTCAGGGCCGGCGGCCGCGAGTACAACGAAGTCGGCGGGGTACGCCAGGGTAGCTACCTGCGCGGGCGCAACGCGATCGCCGCGCTGTTCCCCGAGCGCGATCCGGCGGGCAATCCGATCAGCTACGAAGGCGATATCGTCATGTATGGCGGTGCCGGCGTGCACACCGACTTCGGCGGCGACATCCAGTTGCTCAGCCCCGGCGGGCGCCAGGTGTTCGGTATCGAGGGCGAGGCGCCGCCGTCCACCGCAGGCATCGTCACCCAGGGCCAGGGCAATATCCAGGCCTATTCGCGGGACAGCATCCTGCTCGGCCAGAGCCGCATCATGACCACCTTCGGCGGCAGCATATTGGCCTGGTCGGCGGAAGGCGACATCAACGCCGGTCGCGGTTCCCAGACCACCGTGGTGTACACCCCGCCGCGGCGCATCTACGACGCCTGGGGCAACGTCAGCCTGTCGCCGCAGGTGCCCAGCACCGGCGCCGGTATCGCCACCCTCAACCCGATTCCCGAAGTGGCACCGGGCGACATCGACCTGATCGCCCCGCTCGGCACCATCGATGCCGGCGAGGCGGGCATCCGGGTTTCCGGCAACGTCAACGTGGCGGCGCTGCAGGTGGTCAACGCGGCGAACATCCAGACCCAGGGCCAGTCCAGCGGCATTCCGCTGGTGGCTTCGGTGAATACCGGGGCGTTGACCTCCGCCAGCGCCGCTGCGAGTTCCGCGACCCAGGCGGCGGAGGACGTCAGTCGCCAGCAGCAGGCCGCCGCGCGGCAGCGCATGCCGTCGGTGATCACGGTGCAGGTGCTCGGGTTCGGCAACGAGCGCCTGGAGCCTTCGCGCGACGGCGCCAGTCGTTCGCCGGGCTACAACCCGGACAGCGCCGTGCAGGTGCTCGGCGCCGGAGCCCTCGGCGAACAGGCGCGCAGTCAATTGACCGATGAAGAGCGCGGCAACCTGATCCTGTAAGGCACCGCCGCGGAGGCACGATACCCGCCAGGCCCTCCCCACGGAGGGCCTTTTTTTCGGCGAACTTCCGAGGCGCTGGTCGATTCTCGGGTGAATGCCCGTTCGTCCCCGCCGGCGGCGCGCGAATGGCCGGCCGCATGAAGTTTTCATGACAAAAGTTCGGTGGTGCGGCGGGGTTGCCGTCAAACAGGTGTGAATGAGGAAAACGGAATTCAGCGGTGAAAGGCAGGGACGGGAACGAAAGGAATCGGCCATTTCCCGGTTGCGCTGACCGGTTGCTGGAAATGAGCGTGTCGTTCGAGCAAGACGCGTTCCGCTCTGAAACAAGAGAACAGTATCCGCTAACGGCCGTGGTCACTCCGGTGAATACGGCGAAGGACGGTGAGTATTGATGGAAAGTTACTCGAAAGTCGGTATGCAGGAACTTGACCAGCGCCTATCGAAGATCGTCGAAGCCGCACGCAAGAAACCGGTATCGGTTTATCGATATGGGGCGCCATGGGTCTGGATAGTGTCCCAGGAAGATTGGCAGGGTGCGCTCAAGGAAGTGTCCAGTTATATACCGCCGGGACATTCCCTGGCGTTGCTGAAACCGCAAATAGAAAGTCTCCTTGGCGAAGAAGCGAAAGTCCTCTCGGCGCTCGCCCGCGAACATGGCATGCAGTTGGCCCCGGAGCCGCTGATCCACGCGCTGCTGCTGCAACTGCTGTACGCGATTCCCAGCGAGCAGCAGTTGTACGAGCAATTGAACTACAACCTGCTGTATCGCTGGTTCGTCGGCCTGGAAATGAAGCAGAAGATCTGGAATTTTCCGGTTTTCGTCAGCGATATAACCGTCCTGCTGAACAGCGCGGAGGCGGTAAGGATAATAGGCAGGATTATCGGGGAAGTGATTTCCGGGGATCTCATGCAGATGCCGGAGTTCTCCCTGAACTTCGCCTTGTTGCATACATGGCAAGCGCGCCATGGCGGAGCGCGACGGCTGAATATCTAGCACGAAAGTGAAAATAGAAAAGAACGAGATTTCATAAGGGCGGGCGCCGTTTTTAACAGGTTGTTCATGCGTCGCCGCTAGTTTGTTGTCTTTCACAGAACTGTTCGATGAACGGACTTGTTGCATTAGAACAATAAGTCCCGATGGAACTTCGGGGGACCGTGTGAAGCGTTCGCTGTTCAATTGTGCGCACCCGTTTCGCCAGCGCTGGTCGATCGGTTGCCTGGCTGTCGCATTGTCGTGCGCTTCGCTGGCCGACGAGGCCCCTCCCGCCGCGGCGGGAGCCGAGACCCAGCGTCTGGTGGACATCAACGAGTACGTGGTACGCGGCAACACCGTGCTGGACAACCGCGCCATCGAGGCGGCGGTGTATCCCTTCCTCGGACCGCAGCGCAGCCTGGGCGACATCGAGGGGGCGCGCGATGCGCTGCAGGCCGCCTACCAGGAGAAGGGCTACCAGTCGGTCTACGTCGAGCTGCCGGAGCAGCAGGTGAGCGGCGGGGTGGTCTACCTGCAGGTCACCGAGACCACTGTCGGTCGCGTCCGGGTGGTCGGCGCCAAGCACTATTCGCCGGTGGAGTTGCGCGAGGAAGTGCCGGCCCTGGAGGAGGGCAAGGTGCCCGACTTCGCCCAGGTCCAGCGCGAGCTGGCGCAGGTCAACCGCACCCCCGGCCGCCAGGTGCTGCCGATGGTGCGCGAGGGCCAGCGGCCCGGCACCATGGACGTCGACCTGCAGGTGGAAGACAAGAATCCCTGGCACGCCAGCATCGGCCTGAACAACGACTACAGCGCCGACACCCGTCACTTGCGCTCGGTGGTTTCGCTGGGCTACGACAACCTCTGGCAACTCGGCCACGCCATCTCGCTGACCTATTTCACCGCGCCGCAGGACCAGGACAACGCCAAGGTCTGGTCCGGCTCCTATACCGCGCCGCTGAGCCAGCGCTGGAGCGTGCAGTTGTCCGGCTACCAGTCCGACAGCGACGTGGCCACGGTGGGCAGCATGAATGTGGTCGGCCAGGGCCACTCCTACGGCGTGGCGGCGATCTACAGCCTGCCGGTCACCGGCCTCTGGTCGCACTCGTTCTCCTTCGGCGTCGACTTCAAGGACTTCGAGGAACAGACCCGGATCGGCGGCAACAACGACAGGGTGCCGATCAAGTACGCCCCGCTGACCCTCGGCTACAACGGTTTCCGCTACACCGAACGTTCCCAGTTGGCCCTTGGCCTGAGCCTGGTGGCCGGTACCGGCAGTCTCCTCGGCTACGGCGACGACGACGAGGAATTCGACCGCAAGCGTTATCGCGCCAAGTCCGGCTTCGGCGTGCTCAAGGGCGATCTCAACCACACCCTGACCTTCGGCGGCGACTGGCAGGTGGCGACCAAGGCGGCCTTCCAGCTCGCCTCCGGGCCGCTGATTTCCAACGAACAGTTCGCCGCCGGCGGTGCCACCAGCGTGCGTGGCTACCTGGCGGCGGAGAACACCGCCGACGACGGCTACCTGCTCTCCCAGGAATGGCGTACGCCGTCCCTCGGACGCTTCCTCGGCAAGCGCGCCGACGGCTACGTCAACGACTGGCGCTTCTACGTGTTCGCCGAGGGCGCGCAACTGCGCCTGCAGGATGCGCTGCCCGAGCAGGACGACGACTTCAGCCTGGCCAGCGTCGGCATCGGCACCCGCGCGCAACTCGCCGACTGGCTGTCCGGCAGCCTCGACTGGGCCTTCCCGCTGCTGGAAGGGTCGAACACCGACAAACACGACTCGCGCCTGCATTTCAGCGTGCAGGCGAGCTTCTGACGCTGACCCCGGAGTACCCCACATGTATCGCTTATTGCTGACATCGCTGATCTGCCTGGGCCTGCTGGCCCCGGCCAGCGCCAGTGCCTGGTGGCAGGACGACTGGCAGTACCGCAAGCAGGTCTCGGTCGATGCCACCCCGCAAGGCGCGGCGATCAACGAGAGTCTCGGTCGCCTCCCGTTGCTGGTGCGCCTGCATACCGGCAACTTCACCTTCGACGGGGTCAACGAGAACGGCTCGGACATTCGCTTCGTCGCCGCCGACGACAAGACCGTGTTGCGCCACCAGGTCGAGAGCTTCGACCCACTGATGGGCATGGCCCTGATCTGGGTCGACGTGCCGCGGGTGGAGGGTGGCCAGCGCCAGGACATCTGGATGTACTACGGCAACGCCAAGGCGCCGGAGAGCGGCAACGGCCAGTCGGTGTTCGACCCGGACTACACCCTGGTCTATCACTTCGACGGTGCGCCGGGCACTCCGCCGCGGGACTCCACCGCCTACGCCAACAATGCGCAGACCGCCGCCGGCAGTCCGGTGGAGGGCGTCATCGGTCGCTCCGCGCAACTGCTGGGCCAGCCGCTGCTGCTGCCGGCCAGCCCATCGCTGGCGGTGAGCGCCGGTGGCACCTTCAGCTTCAGCGGCTGGGTGCGTCCCGACCAACTGGCCGGCGAACAGGTCCTGCTGTCGCGCCGCGAAGGCGGCAACGCCCTGTTGGTCGGCCTGGCCCAGGGCGCGCCCTTCGTCGAGCTGAACGGTCAGCGCGCTGCCGCCAGCCAGGCCCTGGCGCAGGGGCAATGGCAGCACCTGGCGCTGGTCGCCGACGGTACCCGGCTGGCGCTGTATCTCGGCGGTCGCGAAGTCGCCAGCCTGGCGGCGGCGCTGCCGGCGTTCAGCGGCGCGATCGCCATCGGCGCGGAAGGCCAGGCCGCGCCTGCGGTCGCCACCGAAGCGGCAAGCGGGGAAGGTGAGGCGAGCGCCGCGGCGCCGACCCTGCAACCCTTCCAGGGCGCCATCGACGAGTTGCGCCTGTCGAAGATCGCCCGCCCGGCGGCGCTGCTCCTCGCCGACGCCACCGCCCAGGGCGCCGAGTCGCGCCTGGTGGCCTACGGGGTCGACGAGAAGCAGTCCGGCTTCGGCTTCGGCAAGCTCGGCTTCCTGCTCAACGCAGTGCCGCTGGATGCCTGGGTGATCATCGCGATCCTGGCGCTGATGATGGTCCAGTCGTGGGTCATCATGTACCGCAAGAACCAGAACGTCGGCCGTGTCAGTCGCGCCAACGGGCTGTTCCGCGAGCGCTTCGCCGAGGTCGGCACGCGCCTGGAACTGCTCGCCGACGACCGCGAGCTGGCCGCCCGCCTGCAACACTCCTCGCTGTGGCGCCTGTACCAGGTGGCGGTGAAGGAGATCCGCACCCGCCGCGAGCAGGGCGCCGACACCTCTTCCGTCTCCGCGGCCACCATCGAGGCGATCCGCGCCTCCATGGACGGCGTGCGCACCAAGGAGAACCAGCAGCTCGGCTCGCGCCTGTCGAGCCTGTCCAACGCCATCGCCGGCGGCCCCTACATCGGCCTGCTCGGCACCGTGCTGGGGATCATGGTGGTGTTCCTCGGCACCGCCATGGCCGGCGACGTCAACATCAATGCCATCGCCCCGGGCATGGCCGCCGCCCTGCTGGCCACGGCCATGGGCCTGTTCGTCGCGATCCCCGCGTTGTTCGGCTACAACCGCCTGGTCACGCGGAACAAGGAAGTCAGCGCGGACATGCGGGTGTTCGTCGACGAGTTCGTCACCCGCCTCGCCGAGGTGCATGGCGAAAGCCAGCTCAGCGAAGTGGCCCATCGTCGCAACGGCCAGCCGTTGCCGGCCTGAGGAGAACGCCATGGCTTCCGTGAACAGCAGCCACGACGATGACGACGACGGCGCCGTCGACAGCATCAACATCACCCCGCTGGTGGACGTGCTGATGGTGGTGCTGGTGATGTTCATCCTCACCGCCACCGCCCAGGTCGCCGGGATCCAGATCAACCTGCCGAAGGCCAGTGCCACCGTGGCGCTGTCGCAGCCCAAGACCAAGGCGATCTCGGTGAACGACGCCGGCCAGGTGTTCCTCGACGCCTACCCGGTGACCCTGCCCGAGCTGGAGGACCGCCTGCGTACGGAGAAGGCCCTCAACCCCGACTTCCCGGTAGTGGTCCGCGGCGACGCCACGGTGCAGTACCAGAAGGTCATCGAGGTCCTCGACCTGCTGCGCCGCCTGGAGCTGTCCCAGGTCGGCCTGGTCACCGGCAAACCGACCTGAGGCCCGGGATGAACATGTCCGCCGATCCCAAGCACACCCCCGAGCCGAAAAATGCCGCGCCGCTGTCCATCGACGGCCGCCCGGCGAACCCGACCCTGCGCTACCTCAAGTGGGGCCTCGGCGCGCTGCTGCTCGCCGGCCTCGCCTGGCTGGTCTGGGAGTGGGCCAACGACATGAGCGGCGTGCGCCGCGAGGCGCCCAAGGTGCCGGCGATCATCCCGCTGCCGCCACCGCCTCCGCCGCCGCCGGAAAAACCGCCGGAACCGGAGCAGCCGGTGGAAGAGGAAAAGATCGTCGAGCCGGAACCGCAACCCGAACTGGAGGAGGTCAAGCCGCAGGAGGAAGCGCCGCCGTCGCCGGCCGACGACCTGGCCGACCCGATGCAGATGGATGGCGACGCCCAGTCCGGCTCCGACGCTTTCAACATCGGCGCCGGCAAGGGCGGCGGGATGGCCGGTTCCGGCAGCGGTCGCGCCGGCAACGCCAGCTATAGCCAGTACCTGGCCTACGCCTTCCAGCGCCTGCTGCGGGACAACCCGGAGCTGCGCAACCTGGCGTTCCGCCTGCAGGCGGAGATCTGGCTGAGTTCCTCGGGGGATATCACCCGGGCCGAACTGACCCGCTCCAGCGGCGACCCCGAGACCGACCAGAAGGTGCTGGCCGCGCTGCGCGCCGTCGGCCGCCTGGAAGAACGCCCGCCGGCTTCGCTGACCCTGCCGGTGCGCATCGCCCTGCAGGGCAAGCGGCCGGGATGAGAAGACGCCAACCCAGAACGATTTCCGGCAGGCGACTGCCTTGAAGGACCTTAGGAGCCGTACACAGATGAACGCGAAAGTGAACCGACTGGCGCTGGGGATGGGCGTCATGCTCGCCGCGCTGGCCGGCCAGGCGCAGGCCCAGCCGCCGGCGCCCTCGGAGAACGCCACGATCAACCTGATCCGCCTGCTGGTACAGCAGGGCGTGTTGAAGAAGGAACAGGCCGATGCGCTGGTCAGGCAGGCCGAGGCCGAGGCGCAGCAGGCCCAGCAGGCGCGCCAGGCCGTGGCGCCCGCGGCGGCCGTCGCCGCGGTCCCCGGGGAGGTCCGCGTACCCTATATCCCGCAGGTGGTGCGCGACCAGATCCGCGACGAAGTGAAGGCCGAGGTAATGACCCAGGCCAAGGCGGAGAACTGGGCGCAGCCCAACGCCTTCCCGGACTGGGCCTCGCGCATCAGTTTCGACGGCGACGTGCGCCTGCGCTACGAGTCGCGCTCCTTCGGCAACGGCAACAGCAACCAGATCACCGACTTCGCCGAACTCAACGACGACGGTCCCTATGACGTCAACCCGAATACCAGCTCGGGCCTGCCGCCGCTGCTCAATACCCGCGAGGACCGCGACAGCCTGCTGCGCCTGCGCGCGCGCTTCGGCCTCAAGGCGGCGCTGTCGGAAAGCTGGAGCGCCGGCATCCGCATCGGCACCGGTTCGGACAACAACCCGGTGTCGACCACCCAGACCCTCGGCGGCGGCTTCGGCAAGAAGGACCTCTGGCTCGACCAGGGCTACCTGACCTGGAAGCCCAGCGAGCGCCTGAGCCTGACCGGCGGGCGGATCGCCAATCCGTTCCTGTCCACCGACCTGTTGTATTCCAACGACCTCAACTTCGACGGCGTGGCGGCGATCTTCAACCAGCCGCTGAGCCGCGATGTCTCGCTGTTCGGCACGGTCGGCGCGTTCCCCGTGGAGTACAGCTCGGACACCGCCTCGTCGAACGGTTTCGACAAGGAAGACAGCGACAACAAGTGGATGTACGGCGCGCAATTGGGCGCCACCTGGAAGATCAACCCGCAGCACAGCCTTACCGGCGCGCTGGCCTACTACCGCTTCGACGATATCGAAGGGCGGCGTTCCAGCCCCTGCCGGCCCTGGGCCGGGGATCCGGAGTGCGACACCGACGGCAGCCGTCCGACCTTCATGCAGAAGGGCAACACGGTGTTCCTCCTGCGCGACATCGTGCCCAACCCGGCCGACCCGGCGAACACGCCGAACCCGCAGTACGTCGGCCTGGCCTCGGAGTTCAACCTGCTCGACCTGAACCTCGGCTGGGATGCCGAGCTGCCCAACGACTTCAAGCTGCGGGTGGCCGGCAACTACGTGCACAACCTGGGCTACGACGAGGGCGATATGCGCAAGCGCGCCGGCGGTGTGGCGCAGATCGCCAACAACCTCGGCTCCGATGGCGACATCAAGAGCGGGGCGAACGCCTGGATGCTCCAGTTCACCCTGGGCAACGCCCTGGACATGCGCGACGCCGGCGACTGGCAGGTCTTCGCCGCCTACAAGTACATCCAGCCGGATGCCCTGCCGGACGGTTTCAACGATTCCACCTTCCACCTTGGCGGGACCAACGCCAAGGGCTACATCCTCGGCGCCAGCTATGGCTTCGACAAGCGCGTCTACGGTACCGCGCGCTGGCTCAGCTCCGACGAGGTCTACGGCGCACCGTTCTCCATCGACGTCCTGCAACTCGAGGTCAACACGCGCTTCTGAGCGCTCCTCGAGGCAGACCATGAAGAGGCAGACCATGAACACGCGACCTTTCTCATTACCGATCTGGGCCCAGGCGCTGCTCGCCGGGGCCGCCTTCGCCGCCTACGCCAGCCAGGCGGCCTACGCCGACAGCCTGGAGGAACGCCTGCGCGCCCAGTTGCGCAGCACCACCCAGCAACTCCAGGCGCTGCAGACCGAACAGGCCCAGGCCACCGCGGCGAAAGCCGCGCTGGAAAGCCAGCGCGATGCGGCGCTGGCCCAGGTCAAGCAACTGAGCGCCGAGCTGGCCCGGGCCAAGGGCCAGGCCGAGCAGCTCTCGGCCCAGCAACAGGGCTTGCACGACCGGGCGCGGCAGATGGTCGAGGCGAGCAACGAGCAACTGGGCAAGTACAAGCAGGCCTACGACGAGTTGCTGGTCATGGCGCGAGCCAAGGAGGCCGAGCGGCAGAAGCTCGACCTGGCGTTCCGCGAGCACGACCAGCAGTTGCAGCAGTGCACCGCGAAGAATCGGGAGATGTATGGCGTGGCCAAGGAGATCCTCGGCGCCTACGAGAACGTCAGCGTCGCCGAGGTGATGAAGATCCGCCAACCGTTCGCCAGCGGTGCGCGGGTGAAATTCGAAGAGATGGCGCAGAAGCTCGGCGACGACCTCTACAAGACCCAGGTCGAGAACCGCCAGGCGGCGCTCGCCCAGTGAAATCCGACAGCAAACCAGGAACCCGGATATGAACGAGATCACCCTGATCGAACACCTTTCCGTCGACAGCCTGACCGAGGCCTTGCAGGACGCCGGCTACCGGGTCAACCGCAGCGAGCAGAACGGCGTCGTGCAACTGCTCAGTGCCAGCCAGGGAATCGGCTACGCGGTGCGCTTCGGCAATCCGGCGGCGACGCCGGCGAGCTACCTCGACTTCACCTTCAGCTGCGCCCTGCGCGTGCAGGGCGAATTGCCCGCCGGGCTGACCGAGCGCTGGAATCTCAGCCGGCGCTTCGGCCGCCTGTCGCAGCAGGGCGAGTTCCTGGTGATGGAAATGGACGTGATCGTCGCCGGCGGCGTCAGCCCGGCCAACCTGCGTAGCCATATCGAACTGTGGGATCGCCTGCTGCAGGAGTTCATCGCCTATCTGCGCGACTACAGCCGCCTGGCCGCGGAGCAGCAGGGCATGGCGCAGGATGCCGGTCAACCCGTCGATGGCGAGGCCTGAGCCGATGCGGCCGGCATTTCGTTGCGGCGTCCTGGCGTTCGCGCTTGCCGTTCTCGCCGGCTGTGGCCAGCGCGAGGACGGCGGCGCGGGCCAGGCCCAGGCCGCGCTTGCCAAGCCATCTGCCAGCGTCGCCGCGGAACCCGCGGTGGCCCGCCTCGGCGCCTTGCAGGTGGCGCCGGACGAACTGAAGGCGCTGCTGGCCGAGGTGCCGGCGGAAACCCGCGCGCAGTTGAGCGAGAACCGCGACGCACTGGAACGCTGGATGCGTGCGCGGCTCGCCGAGAAGGCGCTCTACGAACAGGCCAGCGCCCAGGACTGGCAACAGCGTCCGCAGGTGAAGACGTTGATCGATGCGGCGGCGCGGCAGATCGTCCTGCGTACCTACCTGGAGTCGGTGAGCACGGTGCCCGAGGACTACCCCAGCGATGCCGAACTGCAGGCCGCCTACCAGGCGAACAAGGCGCAACTGGCTGTACCGGCGCTGTACCGGGTCAGCCAGATCTTCATCGCCGCCTCTGCGGCCGGCGGGCTTGCCGAAGCGCGCAAGCGCGCCCAGGAACTCTACCGGCAGGCCGCGGACGGCGACTTCGCCGAACTGGCGCGCAAGCATTCCGACGACCCGCAGACCGCCCGCAACGGCGGCGACATCGGTGGGTTACTGGCGCAGGCGCAACTGCTGCCGGCGATCCGTCCGGCGCTGGAACGGCTAAAGGTCGGCGCGGTGTCCGAGCCGATCCAGGGCGCCAACGGTTTCCACCTGGTCAAGCTGACCGAGCGTCGCGACGCCCGCCTCGCCACCCTCGACGAGGTCCGTGGACGCCTGCGCGAAAGCCTGCGCGCGCAACGCCAGGAGCAGATAGCCAAGGCCTACCTGGATGGCCTGGTGAACAACGCTACCCTGAGCATCGACGGCGCGTTGCTCGGCAAGACCCTGGCGGAACTGCACTGATGGACGGCATCCCGGAGGCCAGGCGTGGGCCGCGCGCGAGCCGCTGGCGGCACCTGCGCAGCTGGCTGTTCGGCGAGCCAGAGCGGTTCCGCGACGAACGCCAGCGGCTCTGGGGCGCCTATGCCGCATGGCTCGGTGAGCAGGTCCAGCAGCGCCTGGGCGAAGACGCCGAAACCGCGCCGCGGCTGCTGGCCTTCCTGGAGTCGCGGCGCGCGGCGGGGCAGTTGCCGAATACCGACATCGACCTGCGGGTCTGGCTCGACGAACGCGGCTGGATCGTCCGTCTCGCCTGCCTGCGCAGCGACGCCGAGCCGATCGAGAATGAACTGCGGCGCGCGCTGATGGACCGTTCGTTGCGCCTGCCGCCGCCGGAACACATGCCGCAGCCGATCGAACTGCGGATTCGCCTCATGCCTGGACGCTAGCGAGGAAGCATGGCCCTATCGGAGTCCGCCGGGCAGCGCCCGGCACTGCTCAGGCCCGCGCAGGGACGCGACGACCGTGCCTATTGGCACGAGCTGTTCGGTTCTCTGGAGGTGGTGCATTTCTTCCTGGTCACCGCCCGTTGCGGCTGTTTCATGCAGGCTGCGCGCAGCCTGGACGTCAAGCCGACGCTGCTGCGCAAGACCCTGGCCCGGCTCGAGGAGCGCCTCGGCCTGCATCTGTTCGTGCATGAGGGCAACGCCCTCTCGCTGACCCGCGAGGGCCGCATCGTCCAGGCCGCCGGGCAGCGCCTGGTCGAGGACAGCCAGAGCCACGCCGATCTTCACCGGCAACAGCCGCTGGTGCGACTGGCGGTGGCCGAAAGCGTCCTGCACGATGTGCTCAGTCGCGAGCTGTGGGGCTACCTGCGCAAGAACGCCAACCTGCGCGTAGCCCTCGCCGAGTTGCGCGAGGGCTGGCCGGAAAGCGCAGGGCCGGCGGAGATCGCCATCTGGATCGCCGATCCGGGGCAGCCGCATCCGGCGATGGAAGGCCACTTCGCCGCACCGGCGCGCATCGCCGAGCTGGAGTACCAGCCGCACATCGGCAAGCGCTATTCGCGCGAGCGCACGCGGCCGGCCAGCGAGGACGAGCTGGACGACTACCTGCTGGCGCAGCTCCACGGTCACGCCGCCAGCGCCGCCCTGGCGCCCTGGAACCGGCGAGTGGCGGCTCGCCAGTCGGGAGTGATCGAGGTGCAGAGCCACGACCTGCTGCTACAGGCGATCCTCTGGGGCGCCTGCATCGGCCTGCTGCCGCATTACGCCGGACGCCTGGAGCGCAACCTGGCGGCGTTGCCGCAGGTCTTCGACGAGCCGATGCGGCGGGAAGTCTGGATGAGCGTGCAGCCGGAAGCGGAGAACCGCGTGGAGGTGCGTGCCTTGCTCGATCTGATCGAGCACGCCTTCGACGACCGGCGCGACTGGTTCGGACGCTGACCTTGCGGGCTTGACGGCGGTCGCCATAGCCGACACCGTTTCGCCACGGAACGGTTGACGGAAGGTACGCGATGACGGAGCGGCATTGGCAGGGCGAGGTCTGGCTGGCGCGGGACCACGCGCTGTTCGCCGGGGTCAACGGCGATACCCGCGAGCACGCTCACTATGCCCACCAGTTGCTGCTGGCGGAGACGCCGCTGCGGGTGCGCGTCGCTGGCCAGGTACTGGAGGCCCGGCGCTTGCTGGTGCCCTCGCTGCAAGCCCATCGCGTCGACGCGTCGCAGCCGTTGCTGGCGCTGTACGCCGAGCCGCTGGCGTTCGACAGCGACGACCTGCGTCAGCTTCTCGAGGACGCTCCCGGCGAGCCCGAGGCGTTGCTGGGGCGGCTTGCGCGGCTGCCTCGTCGACGGCTCGACCGCCGCGTCGAAAAGGCCCTGGCGGCGCTCGACGAGCAACTCGCGGCGCGGGTCGAGGCGGAAAGACTGGCGCGCAGCGCCAGTCTTTCGCTGAGCCAACTAGAGCGGCTGTTCGCCGTCCAGGTCGGCCTGTCGGTGCGCCGCCTGGTGCTCTGGCGCCGCCTGTACCTGGCCTTCGCCCTGGCCTTGCAGGGGCGCAGCCTGACCGAGGCGGCCCATCACGCCGGCTTCGCCGACGCCGCGCACCTGTCGCGCAGCGTACGCAGCCTGCTCGGTATCCGCGCCGGCCTGTCGCTGCCGCACCTACGCCTGGCCGGCTGAACGCCCCAATCCTTCCGGCGGCTGTGGGACGTGCCTGCTGCGTGGCAGGTCGCGGAATGGCGCGAGCAACTGGCCGGCATAGTCGCGGGGATAGTCAGGCTGGTCGCCGATGCCCATGTCGTTGCTGTCCAGGCGGTAGTCGGGACGATGGAGGGCGGTGCCGAGCAGGCGGTCCCAGACGCTGAAGAACAGCGCGAAGTTGACGTCGCCGGCGCGCCCGTAGCGGATGTGGTGCAGGCGATGCAGCGGTGCCCAGGCGAACACATGGCGTAACCCGCCGATGCGCATGTCGACGTTGCTGTGTTGCAGCAGCAACTGGATGCCGATGGCGAAGGCGAGCAGCGCGGCGACCGTCTGCGGCACGCCGAGCAGCAACAGCGGCAGGGTGCCGCCGAGCGCTTCCAGGCCCAGGTGCAGGGGATGCTTCATCAGCCCGTTGAAACCGTACAGGCGCTGCACGCTATGGTGCACCGCGTGCAGCCGCCAAAGCAGCGCCGAACGGTGGCTGGCGTAGTGCACCAGGGTGATGCCGAGATCGGCCAGGACGATCGCCAGCAGCAGTTGCAGCCACAGCGGCCAGGCCTGCGGCCATACCGGCCAGAAGCCCAGGACTCCGGCCAGCAGTGGCAGGGCGAGGATGCCAAGTGCGTTCAGGCTTTCGTTGACCGACGCGTGCAGGACATCGCGCAGGCGGTCGGCGTGCGGCCGGTTCCAGCGTGGCTGGTAGGGCAGTCGTCGTTCGGCGAGAAAGGACAGGCCGAGCGCCCCGAGGAACAGGGCGACCAGCCAGGCGTGGGAAGCCTGGCGATAGCCGACCTGCCAGGTCGCCAGGCCGATGAAGCCGGACCAGAAGAGGGGCGCGTAGGCGTAGCGCAGGAAGAACTGCATGGTGGGACCTCCGGATGAATGAGGTCCCCAGCGTCGCCCGCGACAGGCCGGCGGCGCTTGAACGAACCGCGCAAGTTCTCAGTCGCGCAGCACCAGCGGCGCGCCTCCCATGTCCCCGCGACCCGGCCAGGTCTCGCGGGCCAGCCAGGCCCCAACCAGGCAGACCAGGTTGGCCAGCAGCAGGTAGCCCAGCGGCGACAGCGGATTGCCGGTGACGCCGATCAGCCAGGTCACCACGATCTGCGCGGTGCCGCCGAACGCGGCGACGCCGGTCGCATAGACCAGGGAAAAACCGGTGGAGCGCAGCGCCCGGGGGAAGCTTTCTACCAGCAGCACGATCAGCGCCGCGCCGCTCATGCCATGCAGGGCCGAGAGCAGGGCGAGGACGGCGAGGAAGACTGCCGGCTCGGGGTGACGGGTCATTGCCTGCAGTGCCGGGAACAGCACCGCGAGCAGCGCCAGGCGCGGCAGGATCAGCACGGCGCGGCGCCCGTAGCGGTCGCAGAGCACGCCGCCGAGCAACGCCGAGAGCGCCAGTGCGGCGCCGGCGACCAGCGTCGAGAGCATCGCGATGCCCGCCGGCAGGTGTAGCTCGGTAAGGGCGAAGGTGGTCATGTAGTTGAGGAAGTACTGGGTGATGGTGCTTCCGGAGAGGATCAGCAGGCCGAGCAGCAGGGCCCGCCGATGATTGCCGAACAACTCGCCGAGCAGGCTCCGGGTGCTGGCCTGGCGGCCGCGTCCGGAAAAGGTTTCGGCCAGGTTGAGGCGGATGTACAGGCCGATCGGCAGGACCAGCAGGCCGGCCGCGAAGGGAATCCGCCAGCCCCATTCCTGCAGTTGGCGCTCGTCGAGCCAGAGGGTGAGCAGGTAGCCCATCAGCCCGGCGGCGACCGCCGCGATGCCTTGCGCCACGACCTGCCAGCAGGCGTAGGTGCCGCGCTTGTGCGGCGGTGCCGCCTCGAGGATGTAGGTGGTCGCCGGCCCGGCCTCGCCGCCCCAGGCCAGGCCTTGCAGCAGGCGGGTCAACACCAGCAGCAGCGGCGCGGCCGGGCCGATGCTGTCGTAGCCGGGGAGCACCGCGATGCCGCCGGTGCCCAGCGCCATCAGGAACAGGGTAAGGAGCATCGCCGGCTTGCGCCCGACGCGGTCGGCGTAGGCGCCGATAAGGATCGCGCCGAGGGGACGGATGACGAAGCCGACGCCGAACGCGGTGACCGACAGGAGCAGGCTGACGAAGGCGCTGTCGGAGGGGAAGAAAGTCCGTCCGATCATCACCGCGAAGGTGGCATAGACCCCGAAGTCGAAGAATTCCACGGCGTTGCCGAGGACCACGGCAAAGACGCTGCGGCGGCTGGCCGGATCGGCGGCCGCCGGGGGACGGGTGGGGGAGCGCATGGCGAAGGCCCTCTCGGAGTGACGACTGAAACACTCAGGCCTGGAGCCGAGCGACGAGCGGCTGCCGGCTTCAGTCAGCCGGCGGCCGTGGCCAGCCGTGGATCGGACCGCGCCAGCCTTCGTAGGTCTTGCCGATGCGCAACAGCCAGGTATCGGCGAAGCGCGGCGCGACCAGTTGCAGGCCGATCGGCATGCCGGCGGCCGTGAAGCCGCAGTTTATCGAGAGCGCGGGCTGTTCGCCCATATTCCACGGCACGGTGAAGACGATGTGCTCGAACGGCCGCTGCGGATCGTTCAGCGGCGAGGCCCAGTCGGCGGGGAAGGCCTCGACCTGGTTGGTCGGCGTCAGCAGCAGGTCGATCTCGCCGAACAGCCGGGCGGCGCGCCGGCGCATCTCGAAGGTCTGGTTGAAACCGCGCACCGCATCGACCCCGCTGACCCGTGCGCCGCCCTCGGCCCAGGCGTGGACATAGGGCAGCACCCTGGCCCGCCGCGTCTCGTCGAGGAGCAGCAGTTCGCTCCACAGGCGGGCGCGCCAGAAGTCGTTCAGGCCGTCGAGCAGGCTCCGGTCCATCAGCGGTTCGACGATCCTGAGCTGGGCGCCGTGCTCCTCGAACAGCCGCGCCGCGGCCTCGATCGCGGCGCGGATTTCCGCGTCGGGCTGCAGGCCGCAGCCGGGGTCGAGTTGCAGGCCGACCCTCAGGCCGCGCACCGACAGCGGCTCGGCGCTCCAGTCCAGCACTTCCGGCGGCAGGCTGGTGGCGTCGCGGGCGTCGGGCTGCGCGAGGTAGCGCATCAGCAGCAGGCAGTCGTCCATGCAGCGGGTCATCGGACCGGCGCAGCGACCGGTGTAGTAAGGGTCGATGGGGATCCGCCCGAGGCTTGGCTTGAAGCCCACCAGGCCGCACCAGCCCGCCGGCAGACGCACCGAGCCGCCGATGTCGGTGCCCAGGTGCAGCGGTCCGTAGCCGGCGGCGGCCGCCGCTGCCGCGCCCGAACTGGAGCCGCCGGTATTGTTGGCCAGGTTCCAGGGATTGCGGGTGACTCCGTGGAAGCTGGAGAGGCCGGATGAGAGCATGCCGAAGTCCGGAACCGTAGTCTTGGCCAGGACGATCGCGCCGGCTTCGCGCAGCCGAGCGGCCGGCGGCGCGTCGCAGGGCGCGGGTTGCAGGGCGGTGGCGGCGCTGCCCAATGGGATAGGTTCGCCAGCGGTGGCGATCAGCTCCTTGATGGTTACCGGCAGCCCGTCCAGCGGGCCTTTGGGCTGTCCCTTGCGCCAGCGCTCGGTGGCCGCCGCGGCCTGTTCGCGAACCCGTTGCGGGTCGAAGCGATACAGCGCGTTGAGATGCGGTTCCCAGCGCTGGATGTGGGCCAGCAGATGCTCGTAGTACTCGCCAGGCGAGAGTTCCCGGCGGGCGAACAGTGCCAGCAGGCGGGTTCCCGGGAGGTCGTGCAGCGCGGTCATTCAAGCTCCCTCGAAGAACGGCCGCGGGCGTCAAGCGGCCGGCCTACCCGTTGTCGGGCGGCAATTCGAAACCAAGGTGTATCGGGGAGGTATAGCCCATGACCGGCGATCATTCCCGCCGGGGAATCAGCCCTTGCGTTGCTCGATGTAGCGCAGGAAGGCTGTCATGTCGGTACTGCACAGGGTCCGGGCGACCTGCTTCACCTCGTCCACCGGCCAGTCCCACCAGGCCGAAGCCAGCAGGGCTTCGCGGATGTCTTCCTCGAAGCGCCAGCGGATCTGCCGGGCCGGGTTGCCGCCGACGATGGCGAACGGTGGCACGTCGCGGGTCACCACCGCGCCGGCGGCGACTACCGCACCATGCCCGATGGTGACCCCGGAGAGGATCAGCGCGTTCGTGCAGATCCAACAGTCGCTACCGATGACCACGTCGCCGCGGGTCGTGGTGCTGTCAGGGATGTCGGCGACCTCATCGATCATCTTCGGGAAGGGGTAGGTGGTGAGCCAGTCGGTATGGTGCTCGCCGCCGAGGAGGATCTTCACGCCGGCAGCGATCGAGGTGTAGGCGCCGATCCTTAGGGTGGCCTTGTCGCCGAACTCGGTGACCTCCGGGATCCCGTAGGTGCCCACGCCGACCTCGTAATGTGGGTAGGCAAGACGGATCTTCTCCGGGGCCTTGAAGATCTTTTCCCAGCCACGGAAGTACTTCCGCTCTTTGCGTTTTTTCAGTTTTTCCAGGAATTTCATCGAATTACCTTGCCACCTTGGAGTCCACGGGGCTCAGGTGGTCTCGTGATGGAGAAGGAAGCGCTTCAACCGGCGGAAGGTGGTGCGGTTCCACTGCCGCAGCGGCAGCGAGCGGAGCAGTTGCCAGGCATGCCGCTTGTCCGCGACCACGGCGTACTTCAGGGCCTTGTTGACCAGCTCCGTGCGGCCGCGCTCGTAGGCGGGATGCGACTGGTAGGGCGCGATGGTGCGCAGGTCGGCATCGAGCAGCACCTTGTAGCGCCGCGACAGGTTGTCGGGGTGGCGCCGGTAGCGGGTGACCAGCACCGGCAGCTTGTGGATCTGGTAGCCCTGGCTGGCGATGCGCAGGGTCATCTGGAAGTCCTGCACCTTGATCTCGGGATCGTAGAAGCCGGCGGCGCGCAGGGCCTCCATGCGGTACAGGGACACCGGGGCGCCGCAGACATAGGCGTTGCCGAGCAGGTAGTCGAAGTCCAGCTGGCGGATGCGGTTGCCGTTCTGCCGCTTGGTTTCCTGGCCTTCGCTGTCGATGTAGATCACCAGGGCGCCGACGCAGCCGACTTCCGGGTGCTGGTCGAGGTACGCGGCGCGCACGCTCAACGAGTGCGGCAGCATGATGTCGTCCAGGTCCGGCGTGGCTACGTAGTCGCCGCGGGCGTGTTGCAGACCGAAGTTCAGCGCTGCGCTGACGCCCTGGTTCTGCTGGCGGTAGAGCTGGAAACCGTGGACTTTCTGCAACTGCTCCAGCATGGCGTAGCTGTTGTCGGTGGAACCGTCGTCGACGATGATCACTTCGAAATTCGGGTAGTCCTGCTCGTAGATGCTGCGCAGGGCTTCTTCCAGGTACTTTTCCGCGTTGAAGCAGGGCGCTACGACGGATACCAGCGGGGCGTCCGTCGTGCCTGAGTGCTTGCTGGAAGTGGCTTCTTCAATCATGTGTCGTTCTTGTCACTCGTCTTGCCCGGTAGCCGTTCCAGGGGGCCGTCGGTCATGAAGTCCTGCGATCGTTCCGGCGATCGGTGCTCGGCGCGGGCTGTCGGAAACACAGCGTTTCGCTCCGCCGCTACGGTCGCTGGAGTGGCTCTGGCACGCATGCCTGGATGGCCAGGCATCGCGACAGTATACCGTCGGAAGCATAGAGGGTAGGCCATCGGGCCCGAGAAAAATCCTCGACCATCTTCGTCCAACCGTCAGGCCGTGGCCTGGCGCTGTTTCCAGTGCCGGTACAAGGCGGGGATATCCCCAGTACACAGCAGTGGCATGGCTGCCTCGATATCGGCCAGTGGCCAGTCCCACCAGGCCATTTCCAGCAGGTTCTGGATATCGCCATCGGAAAAGCGCTTACGAATGGTCCGGGCCGGGTTACCGCCGACGATGGCATAGGGCTCGACATCGCCGGTCACCAGCGCGCGGCTGCCGATGATGGCTCCGTGGCCGACCCGTACGCCTGGCATGAACATCGCCTCGGTACCGATCCAGACGTCATGGCCGATCAGCGTGTCGCCGGCTGGCTGATAGCCGTTCACGGCGCCGGCGAAGACAGGCTCTTCGTGCATGAAGTGGAAGGGGAAGGTCGACGCCCATTCGGCGCGGTGTCCCTGGTTGCCGGCCATGATGAAGGCGGCGCCACTGCCGATCGAGCAGAAACTGCCGATGACCAGCTTGTCCACGTCGTCGCGGTCCGGCATCAGGTAGCGGGCGCAGTCGTCGAAGGAATGCCCGTGATAGTAGCCGGAGTAGTAGCTGTAGCGCCCCACCCGTATGTTCGGGTTGCTGACCTGTTCCGAGAGCAGCTTGCCCCTGAAGGGGCTCTCGAAATAGTTGCCCATGACCGTCGTCCCTGTCCGTCGAAACCGCCAAGGGTAGCGCCTGGTGGGATAGCGGGCCAGCCTGGCGTGACGGCTGGCAGCCGCGTCGGCGTTCAGCAGGCCGGACTGCTGAACGGCCAGGCCTGGAAAGGCTCCGAATAGTGCCTGCCGTGACGGAAGGCGAAGGGGAGTGCGTTGGCTTGTTGGTGCAGTTCCTCATTGTCGACGTTGAGGCAAAGCATCTGGATGTCCTGTGCCACCAACAGCCGGTTCAGGTACTCGATGCTCTTGCGCTGGCGCAGGTTACGCGTCAGCGGGCCGGGGGCAAGCAGGCGCGCGTCCAGGCCCAGGTAATCGCAGAGGCCGGCGTCGACTTCGGCGAAGCACTGGCGAGCGTCGGTATCGATGCGTTGCGGGTGCAGCGCGATGCGCACGCCGCTGTCGCGTAGCCGGGCGAGGGACGCCAGGTACTCCGCCGAGGCGGGTTCCTGCTCGTCGATGGCCAGCAGCAGGCAGAGTTCGACCTGGTGCTGCTGCAATTGCCTGGCCGAGGCCAGGATCCGCTCGCAGACCCCGGCGTTGCCCAGGCTGCTGGCATGCAGGGGAATGAAGTTCTTGCCGAGCAGTTCGAGGTCGGTGTTGTGCCGGTGCACGCACAGGAGGCGTGCCAGCAGGTGCTTGACCGCCGCCTCGGCAAGCAGCGGCGGTGCGCCGGAAAGGAAGGCCGACAGGTCGACGCGCTGGCGCCGTTCGCGCAGGGAGAGCTTGCTGCCGACCAACGCGCCGTTCCTCGCATAGATGCCATGGGCGAAGAGCTCGAATCCGTCGTTCGCATCACGGTTGCCGAGGCAGAGCCATTTCAATGGCGGGGGCGTTCTGTCTGTCGCAGTCATAAGTGATGGCTCTATGGGCAAATCTCGCCAAGGCGCTCGGGCATGGAGCCCGCACGCAGGGTTGAGGGGTATCTAGCGGAGACGACCCTACCTCCCACGAATCAAGGTCTTTCGTCGGAAAACCCAGGGGGCAGGTAGGGGATCGGCTCGGTAATCGGCCGCCGAGGGTACTTCCGGTGTCGCCGCCAGGCCTGGTTGGTGGCGGCTTTTTCTCTGGTCTGTGCAGTGGTTCCGCTGTTACCGATTTTTCCGAGTGCGTTTGTGTTGCGGCATCGATCATTGGCGTCAGTCGGCGCCGATGCTGTCGATGAAGCCCTGGATCAGCGGCGAGGCTTGCTGTTTGCGCCAGACGAAATGGATATCGCTGGAGTCCAGGCCGGCTACCGGTTCGGCATGGAAACCCCGTCGCGCGGAGGGCATGCGTGCAACGAAGCTCTCCGGCACGCAGGCGAAGCCGAGACCGGCCTCGATGCAGGCGAAGAGGCTCGGGTAGGACTCGATTTCCAGGGTTGCACGCGGCTGGATACCGCTTTCCGCCAGCCAGCGGTCGACCTGGCGGCGGTAGTGGCAAGTGTGGCCGAACACATAGAGTTCGAGGCTGGCGAGGTCCTCGGGAGTGGGTGCCGGCAGGTCGGCGGGAGTGACCCGCAACAGGCGCTCGCGGAAGGCCAGGCGGCTGGCCAGCAACGGGTGTTCGATGGGGCCGTCGGTGACGATCAGGTCCAGCTCTCCCTCCATCAGCAGGCGCTCGAGCAGCAGCGAATGCTCCGGGCGGATGTGCAGTTCAACGCCCGGCGACTCGCGGCGGTAGCGGGCCAGGCGCTGGGGCAGATGATTGGCCAGGGCCACGTCCAGTGCGCCGACCCGTAGCGCGCCGTGCGCCTGGTCGCCGGCGAACAGCGCAGCGGTCTCGTCGGCCAGCGCCAGCAGGCGCGTGGCGTGGCGGTACAGCAGGCGGCCCTCGGGGGTGACCAGCAGGCGATTCCTTTCGCGATTGAACAGGGCTACGCCGAGTTGTCCTTCGAGTTCGCGCAAGCGGGTAGTGATGTTCGACGGCACGCAATGCAACTGTTCGGCCGCGGCTGCGATGGTGCCGCGTTCGACCACCGCGCAGAAGAATCCGAGTTGGGAGAGTTTCACATCATTCTCTTTAAGTGAGTACTTTGCTGATTATTGATTACTTTTAATGAGTGAAAGGCCACCCTAGCATGGACCTCGCGATCGCTTCCAACCCCATTTCACGAGGAAAGATTCCATGACCTACCACGTACTGGTTCAGTTCGACGTTCCCTCCGACAAGCGCGAAGCGTTCGCCGCGGCAGGCCTGTTCGATGCCAATGGCTCGTTGCAGAATGAACCGGGCACCCTGCGCTTCGAGGTGATCCGCGACGAGAACAACCGCAACCGCTTCTACCTCGACGAGGTGTACGAAGACGAGGCGGCGTTCCTCCAGCATTGCCGCAACGAAACCATCGCGCGCTTCTATGAACTGATCGACAGCTATGCCTTCGGTCCGCTTTTCCTGTTCAAGGGCTACCGCGTCGAGGGTTGATTCCCGCTCCGGCGGCTCGCCGCCGGATTCCACGGAGAATTTCCATGCGAATCCTGCACAGCATGCTCCGCGTGGCCGATCTCGAGGCCGCGCTGGAGTTCTACACCCGCGCCCTGGACATGCGCCTGCTGCGGCGCCGGGACTATCCCGAAGGCCGCTTCACCCTGGCCTTCGTCGGCTACCAGGACGAGTGCGCGGCCGCTGCCCTGGAGTTGACCCACAACTGGGACCGGGACGGCTACACCCAGGGCGACGGCTACGGCCACCTGGCCATCGAAGTCGGGGATGCCGCCGTCACCTGCGCCCGGGCCAGGGCGCTGGGCTATCGGGTCACCCGCGAGGCCGGGCCGATGCAGCACGGACGCAGCGTGATCGCCTTCCTCGAAGACCCGGACGGCTACAAGGTGGAACTGATCCAGAAGGGTACCCAGTTCGATTGAGCCCGCGACCAGGGGGCGACATAGCGGCTGCTGTCGTTCCGGCTCAGTCGCTGGCGTCGAATGCGGCGTGGAAGGCCACTATTCCTCGCGCCACGCGCCCACTGAAGGTCTGTGCCTGGAAGTATTCGGCGGGAACGCCGGGCAACGCCAGGCCGCTTTCCACCCGAAAGCCGAAGCGCGAGTAGTAGGTCGGTTCGCCCAGTACCACGCAGCCACCCGCGGGCAGCAGTCGCAACTCGGTGAGCAGGCGCCGGACCAACTGCGAACCGAGACCCTGGCGCTGTCGCCCGGGCGCCACCGATAGCGGCGCGAGGCCGTACCAGCCGCCCGCTTCGCCATCGATGGTCACTGGTGAGGCAGCGATATGGCCGATCACCTGGCCGTTCGCTTCGGCCACCAGCGAAAACGTCAGCGCGCCGGCACGGCGCAGGGCGTCGATGATGTACTGCTCGGTATGGCTGCTGTGCGTTTCGTTGCGGAACGCGGCTTCGGTCAGGCGAGCGATGGCGTCGATGTCGCCGGGCGTTTCCGCACGGATGGAAATATTCATGCAAGCACTCCTCGGAACCCCCGCCTTGTCCCGGCGGGGGCAATGGAAAAGGAAGAGGGTCAGCGATTGTCCGCCTGCGGGCGCACGGCTTTCAGCCCGGCCATGGATATCCGGTAGGGCCTGCCCTGGCGGGAGTGGACCAGGCCCTTGTTCTTCAGCCTGGAGAACACCGCCAGGGTGCAGTCGAGCAGCAGGTGGCCGTCGCGGTTGTAGCACTCGACGCGGGTGATCTTGCCCGAAGCGTCGCGAAGGAAGGCGATATGGCCGCCCTGGGCCAAGGCGTGAAGCGTCCGTTGTTCCGGCTTGGAAACGTTCATGTCGGTAGAACCTGTAATCATCGGTGTGACAACGCGGCCGCACGGCGCGAAAAGGCGCGTGCGAGCCATGGCGAAGGCAGATAACCGGCGACACCTCGTGCGGGATGACGAAGTGGCGGTTATCGGATGACTACTATCTCCAACATGCAAGCCTCGGATCGGGGAGGGCGCAGCCACGAAAGCGTGCTGCGATGCGGCAGTCTAACGAAGCTGGCGAAGCGACGGCAAGGAACTGCCTGCGTCGCCATGCCGCTGTGCGACGCTTGCGGCTTTGTGAGGGAGTTCGCCTCGCCCCGCGGCGGTCCGCGCTTTCATTATCGGGGGAAGCGGGAGGTATCCATGTTTCGCACGGCGCTGACGCTGTTCATGTCTTCGTTGGCAATTCCTGCCGTCGCCTCGATGAGATGCGGCACGCACCTGGTGGACGAGGGCGACAGCGTCGAGCAAGTCCTGGAAAGGTGCGGGCAACCGCTGAGCAGGATCGTCAACGAGCCTGCCCTGCGCAACAACGGCGTGCCCAAGTTGAATGCCGCACGCACCGAATTCTGGGTGTATGGCCCCAGTGGAGGCGTCTACCGACACTTGCGCTTCATCGATGGCAAGCTGGTCGAGATTCGGCTCGAGCGGAAGTGATACGAGGCTGTTGAGGAGTTATTCCTACAGATAATTACTAATTTGCTGCGGAACACCGTGAAAGAGCGCTGAGAGAGAAGACGAGCCGGGTGCGGGCCCAGGTGGATGCGTCTTCCGTCGTGTAGGAATTGCCCGATATCGGGCGGCGGGGCGGAAGGTTGCGGGCCACCCTGATCGCATACCTGAAAAGTTGGCGGCGTAATCTCCGCGATTTTCAGGCGAGGACGCGTCGTGTTGAAGTTATTGGTCGTGGTTGCTTCCCTTTTCATCTGTGGAGGCATGGCCATGGGAGAGCCAGGGGGGGCGGATGGGTTTTCCGCTGTCGCAGCGGTCGATCCGGGAGCGAACCCCGAAGCGCAACTGGACGAGGAGCCTCAGGAGGTCAGCGAAGCGCCGGTCTATCGCGTGGATGACCTCACCTTCCTGTACCTCACCCATGAGGTCTATCTGGAACCCTACGTTTCCTGCCGTCCGAAAGTCCTGGGCGAACGTTCGTACGTCGCCTGCTGGAACGAAACCTATTCCGGCCGCTCCCCGCTGAATTTCTGGGAATACGACGGGGGCGACTTCCTCGCCCTCAACGACCCGGCACGTGTGTTGGCCGAGGGAAAGTTCGCCAGCGAGCAGCGCATCGGCGAAGCGCCCCTGCCGCTGCCCCTGGATATCGATCTGGACCAGTTGGAGCGGGCCTACTCGCTGATGATGTAAAGGAGAGGAACCTTCCGGCTGCGTCTCCGCCGAAATCCATGGGGGCGCTTCCGATCTTTCCCGGGCTTTACGCGGTAAAGCCTGAAAACAGAAAGCCCCTGGCACTGGTTGGTGTCAGGGGCTTTTGCATTGGGATCTGGAGCGGGCGAAGGGAATCGAACCCTTGAGCAGAGCGTCACAATGTGTTGCTATGCGGCTAAATCTGCGGACTGCTAGTTCGGATTCGTGCCTTTGTGTTGCATTGATTTCGACACTTTTTCGACACCTATTTTAAGAGCAGATTAGCTTAGTATTTTTCTCAGCTCTGAAATGCAAATATCAGTTGTGCCGTTGGTGACTAGTTTTTCGCCTTCAAAGATGTGCTTGCTAGCATCGGAATTTAGCCGTAGGCGCTGTGAAATCTCATCAAGAAGAGGCGCGGCTCTGCTTTTTTCTAGTTGAGAGAATGCAGTATGTTTGCCAACCATCCATTGCGATAACGCCTTTCCAGAAAGTCCATTGAGATGCGGGGATCCAGCTTTGTCGTTTACGATCTTGAGGACACTTCTTTCTATTCTGGAACGCTCTAGGAATCCAATGCTCATAAGCTCACCTTGATCTCTTCAAGAACCTCTTTAGCCCACCTTATTACAATTTCGCATATTGCAATGCATTGTTCTCGGGTGATGCTTGGTGGGTATACTCCCCGTGTGGATGCATGTCTTGACTCGCACAGCATAGCATATTCTGATTTTTTCAGCGGCAAGCCTTTATCTTGTCCATTAAGAATAAGGCTGTAGGGAGCATGCCTTGAGAAATCTAATCCGTTGCTTGACTTCCATGAAGCGGAAATTCCAATATTTCTACTTGCTACATATAATAGCCCTGCCTCGTATACCGGCGAGCAAGAGTCATCCATTAGTGATAAGTGAGAGTCCTGTACAATTTTTATGAGGTTCTCTATATCTATTTTTGCTTTGGTGTATTCTCCAGGAACTCCTAGGTTCTCTAGAAAGTTTAGGTGGCCAGTAATTGGTTTCGACTGTAGGTATATATGCCATGCAAACAAGTGGCCCTCTTTGTACATTTCTGAAATTCTGTCGGCGCCATAAACGGAAAGATCAATCTCCCGGTCTGTTACTAGAGCGCTGTCGAGTAATTTAGAAATTCCGTTGAGGTCGGCTGCAGCCTTGTCTGTGACGATGCACAATATGTCAGCGTCGCTCGCGTAATCAAAGTCTTCTCTGATAATCGATCCAAAGTACCGCAAATCTAATATTCCGGATTCTTTCGTCTTCATCGTCTTGAGAAAACTCTAAAGAATACTGAAACCAAAAGACCAATAATCACATATCTTAGTGATATCGCAGCTACAGAGAATAAGAAAGGTATCTTTAAGGTGTAATCTGTTGCCTCGTAAGGTATACCGAGAAATTCGCTAGTTGAAAGCTTTAATGCTTGAAGTAATACGGGGGTGGCATTGCCGGATGTGAGAAGCTCGGTAGAGTTTCCGTTGTAAAGAAATATAAAGGCGGACATTGCAATAATTAAAAGCAAGCAGAATGCTGCAATCCTACCAGGGCGCTCACCGTTCCCCCATACGAGGCCGGATATTTTTGATATGCACCACTGTAAGAAGAAGCCCAGTCTCTCAATGTGGCCGTATTTCTCTCGATAGAATCTATCTTTTCCCAAGAATGCAGATAAGTGAAATTTTTCGCTTGCTGCAATTTCTTTTCTTATATAGAAGCTCTCGTCTTCTGCATTGCCAAGCTCGCGGGCGTCAACTCGTAGATTTCTCAACAGGTCTCGTTGGATGTTTGGCTCTCTTGGGAGGTTTGGTATTATCTCCTTGGCGTCAATTATTGTTCGTCTGAACATTGAGTAATTGAACACGCAGCCGATAAATTTTGATTCTTTAAAGTTGCAGTCTATAAATTTTGCTGCCGTGAAGTTACAGCCTACGAACGTTACGTTTCTAAAGTAGCAGCGAACAAATACTGTTGATCTAAAAGAGCAGGTCTCGACCCTTGGGTTTTTTCCAGTCGAGCCCAGGGTCTCTATGTAGTCATTATCAAAAACTTCATTGCTTAAGGAGGTGAAGCTTTTTGAAAAGTGCTCGCGAGAAGTTTTTTCAATTAGGTTCATGAACAAGCCTCATGGCACTGCGCTCCTTGACGAAAATCTTCCTTTCGTTGATCCGCAATTTTATCGGTAAGTGCTAACTCGCTTCGTCGTATTCCGGGCTGGTCTGCCCGATCTCTGGGGCGATCTCGCCGCTGATCAGCCATAAGCGATAGCGGGGGAACAGCGCTTGAAGCACTTCTAGTTCCTCAGTGCTCATCCGAACGCTCTTGAAGCGAACGCTATGCCACCGCTGGAAGCCGATCTCGCTTTCCTTCACCAGCCGATCCATTCCGGCTTTAGATATAAGCGTTCTAGCTCTGCTCTGTATTGATTCCATAAAGGTCTAACAAGGCTCTTGTGGAATAGTTTCACTGGAAAATATAGTGGACAAATTGCAGTGAAATTATTTCACTGGGTTTTCGACCATTGGAACGAATAGTGACGGAACAAGCATGGAACTGGAAGAGCTGAACCCCAGCGCCCTGATAGGGCCGCAGCAGGACATAGAACCGATTGAGCATTGGGCGGAGCGCAACGGCATGAGTTTCGGCATCGCCCGCGCCTGGGTGTACCGCGGCATCTTGCCCTCGGTGAAGTTCGGCAAGTTGCGGATGGTCAACAGCGCGCTGCTGCGTAGCTGGCTGCTGCAACAGGAGTGGGTGGCATGAGCAACGGCAAGGAGAACTGGAACCTCGACCTGTGCGGCATCGCCACCTTCGCGCAGATGTGCGGCGTGACGTATGACGAAGCGGCTCAGTGGGCAGAAGACGGCACCGTCCCGAGCATACAGATGGGCTGCTTCCGCATGATCAACCTGATCCGCTTCCGCGCCGATCTGGAGCGCGGCAAAGCCACCTTCGACGCAGGGGACTACAGCCATGAGTAACTCACCGATCTCCCTGGATGCTCAGAGCGCGCTGCCTTATCTGGGCAAGACCGTCCTCGTCGAACTGGGCTGGGAGGACGACCCCGAAACGGTCTGGCGCGTGCTGCGCATCATCGGCGTCGTACTGCCGGCCGAGGGCGTGCGTGACGAACCGCACTTCATGACGGTGCCGGTGGGCGTAACCGACGAATTCGCGAATGAGACCTTCTGGGACACCATTCGCACGATCAGGGTGATGCGGTACCGCGACCGGCAGGGTTCCGGCAACGTACTGGGCCGCATCGCCCGCCCTGAAACATCCCGGTCAGGGGCCGCGCTCCCGGCTCGTCGGAACAGCTCCACCGTTCCGGCGAACGGAAGCACGGGCGGAGCGAACCCTTGACCGCGCGCCGCCAGAAACAGCCTCGGCTTGGGAGGGCGGTGCAGCTCTTCCGCACCGCGCTCCCGAGCCCTCGGCGGCGAGAGCGGGATGACAAGGGCGGAGCCCTTGGTGTTGGAATGGCGTCAGCCATTGACGGAATTCATCGATCAGAGCGTCCGTTATTGGCGTCGAGTGTCGTTCCGTCACTATTCGTTCCATTGCGTATACATCAAGTTTTCAGCCATCAAATCAAACAATTAGCCGCGCCCTCGGCTGTTTGATTCAATACCGATATCCCACTGCAAATCCTTGATTGCGCAGATGAACTGGCGAGCGCGCCTGTTTATCCGTGCCGGGTCAACTCATGCCTGCGAAAAGGCAACGGAGGCAGCGCAATGCAACTACCCGACTGGACCCTGGAGTTCGTGCTGATGGTGCTGGCCTATCTGCTGGGCGCGCTCTCGGCCCTGGGTTCTTCCACGCCTGCCGTGGCGTTTCCTTACTGATGTGCCTGAACCGGGACGTACGCCGCGCCCCCGGCCGAGAGCGCAAGGCACCAGCGGTAGGCCGGGGGCGCGGCGACGTCCCTGTAACACGTCGGAAAGCCCAACTACCAACGTTTCAATTCGTAGCTATTTGGAGTGTTTAACATGGCAAAGCCCTATCACATGCTGCGCATTACCCTGAAGCCCAATGGCGAGTTCGTGGAGTCGGAGAGCGGTCGCCTGTTCTTCGATGACCAGCGCAAGCGATTCATTGACCTGTCCAACGTCCGGTTGCTGCGCTGCGGCGTCGACACCGTTCGCCAGTTGTACAACGGCATGATTCGCCCTGAAGTCATGGCGCTGTTCGAGCAGCCGGAAGAGTTCGTCAAATTTGCTGGCCACCAGTGGGCCAAGGGCAGGGTAGGGCGCGACTCGGGCTATCAGTACCGTCTGCAGAACGCCGACATGGGCGTGATCCTGCTGATCAAGAACCACAACGTGAAGCTCGAGAACATCGGGGCTCACCTCAAGTTCGAGATTTCCCCTCACGCCCTGGATGGGGCGGATCCGCAATCACTCCAACGCCTGATGGATGACCTGGCGCGGGCTCTGCTGACGCACTGCGAAACCAATCAGTGTGCCGTGCACCTCGCCCTGGATGTGCAGGGGTGGGAGCCTCCGCGCGACATCGTGGAGCACATGCATTGCCGGTCGCATCGGGTGCGCCAGATTACCGGGATTGAGCGCATTGAGTTCGACAGCAGCGCCTCTGTTTACGGTCGCGGTGAGACGTACATGTTCGGCTCTGCCAGTGGCCTGCAACTGTGCATCTACAACAAAACCCTCCAGGCACGCGCCACCGACAAACTCGATTACTGGAGCAAGGTATGGGCGTCGCTGAATGGTGATCCGTTCGGTGATGGTGACCCGGCGTACAAGCCTGAAGAGGATGTTTGGCGTCTTGAGTTCCGCTTCCACCATTCGGTCATTCAGCAGTTCTCCGAAGGCTCCACGCTGTCCTCTGGTGAGGTGATCGGTTGCCGCACCTATGCCGGCCTATGTCCGCACCTGCAAGGCCTCTGGCGCTACGCCTGCGACAACTTCCGTCTCTTCAAATCGAAGTCCCGCCTCGATCCGTTCTGGACCCTGATCTTCCAGGATGCAAAGGTCCAGGTGGAAGCCGATCCGCTGATTGATCGCACCGAGTACCGCCGCTACTACAAGACCGCACAGGGCTTCTCCGGCAAGAACTGCGAGATGTTCCTGGGCCAGTTCGTGAGCCTCATCGCACGGGAGCGCGTGAACATAAAAAAGGCTATTGAGGTCGGCAAGACGCTGCCGTTCTGGCACGTGATCGAGGATCACTACAAGGCCAAGGGCTTCACGACTGTCGACCTCGAAAAGCACATGCGCAAGCTGCTGAATGACCGGTATTTGCGACGGGGGTACTCCATCTAGTGACCATCACCAAGCTCCCGGATGGTCGCTGGTTTGTCGATGTAGAGCCGATCAAGGGCAAGCGTTTCCGCAAGCGGTTCAAGACCAAGATGGAAGCGCAGCAGATCGAGGCCAATGCTCGCCAGAAGTGCTCTGAGAATCCGAACTGGACGATCAAGCCCAAGGACCGCCGCAGGCTCTCCGAATTGGTCGAGCTCTGGTACGAGCTGCATGGCCAGACTCTGGCAAACGGTAAGCGCTGCGTGGCGATTCTGCGGCTGATAGCGAAGGATTTGGGTGACCCGGTGGCGGTGTCCCTGGAGCCGGCGAAAGTGGCCTGTGTGCGCTCCTTGCAGGTCGCTAAAGGCATGTCGGGCAAGTACGCTAACAATCGCCTGGGCTACCTCAAGTCGATGTACAACGAACTCCGGCAGCTGGGCACCATCGACTACGAGAATCCTGTTGGGCGAATGCGCCCGTTGAAGCTTCAGGAGAAGCCGCTGTCGTACCTGACCAAGCATCAGGTATCCGAGCTGCTGGCTGCGCTCGATGCTCGTACTACGTCGCCGCATCCGAAGATGGTCGCTCGCATTTGCCTCGCGACAGGTGCTCGATGGGGCGAAGCGCAGGCACTGACCCTGGATCGGTTGAAGGGCAACACGGTGATCTTCGCCAACACCAAGTCGAAGCGCGTTCGCTCGGTTCCGATTTCGGAAGGGTTGGCCAAAGAGATTCGCCAGCACTGGCAAACCCACGGGCCGTTCACCAACTGCCTCGGCGTATTCCGCATCGTGCTGCTGTCTACATCGATCAAGCTTCCGAGAGGCCAAGCCAGCCATGTGCTACGCCATACGTTCGCAAGTCACTTCATCATGAACGGCGGGCACATCGTGACGTTGCAGCACATCCTGGGGCACGCCTCGCTATCGATGACGATGCGGTATGCTCATTTATCTCACGATCATCTGTCCGAAGCGCTCAGATTGAATCCTCTCAGTTTTTGTTAGAGTCTTCGTCGAAGATTTTGATGGTGTGAGCTTTCTTGGCTTTCTGGTGAGGTTAAGACTTGTGGATATTCTGCAAAAGGCACTGGACAAAATAGTCTGTGAGTATGCGCAAGAAGCCGATGGAGATGAGGCGCTAGAAGCGCTAGAGGAAGCTCTGAAAAATAGCTACATCGAGATTCTTGCATCCACTCCGATAAAAGTTCTTGATTCAATAAAGAAGGCGGCTGCGGACGGTGGGCTTGAAGAGAGAAGAAATCTGCACAAGGGATTTGTTGAGCGAAATTATACTCGATGGAAAGAGGGATTTGACTCGTTAGAAGTTTTAATAGAAATCTGCTCGGAAGCCGGGGAATCTAACGCTCAACGGCTTGGGTCAAACGAGCTAATTCATGACAATCGCTATGGCGCCTTGATGAGGCTGCATGCTAAGGGTTGCTTGGTGGCCCGCGAGATATTCTGTCTGCTTTTAAACGGTTTCGCAGATGGAGCTCATGCACGATGGCGCGCTTTGCATGAACTGTCGGTTACTGCAATGTTCCTGGGACGGTGTGATGAAGGTACTGTCGAGAAGTACTTCTTGCATGAGTGTGTTGAGTCCTATAAAGGTGCGCTGATGCACCGAAAGTATGAAGACCGGCTTCAAGCCAAGGGTGTTAATGACGAAGAGCTGGCTGAATTAAAGGCACTTCATGATTCAGTGGTCGAGAAATATGGGCAGGATTTTAAAAATTCATATGGATGGGCTGAGGCTTTTTTAAACAAGAAGCGTGTGAATTTTCTTGATATTGAAGAGTATGTAGGGCTTGATCATTGGCGCCCATACTATAAATGGGCTAGCCAAAATATACATGCAACGGCAAAGACGCTGACTTGCTCGCTTGGAATGGTTGAAGCGAAAGAGGAGGGGTTGCTGGCGGGGCCGAGCAACTCGGGTCTGACAGACCCAGCTCATTCAATGGCAATTTCCCTGGTTCAGCTGACTACGGTTCTGTTGAGCGTTGACCCCAACCTAGATGATTTGGTGAGCATGAATATGATCAAGACACTGATCGATGAGATTGGCGACGCTTTTCTCCGGGGTGCTGGCCTTGCATGAGTAGTAGGCCCCCTTCATCGTCACTTTTTCGACACCTTTGCGGCCCCGAAAAAGCAAAGCCCCCGAAACGCTAGGCATTTCAGGGGCTTGGCAAGGGATTCTGGAGCGGGCGAAGGGAACATCATCGTGTCCCTAACTCGTTGATTGATAACGAGTTTTCCGCACTCGGCGAACCGAGATGGACATAATTATGGACTGAAAAACCACGCTTGGTCAACGCGCGCTCCGAGCAAGTCCAGTGCGAGCCATGGACAGCCAGCAGTAGCCAATGTACCCGAGCGCTCAACGTCACGAGGCCGGTTCATCTCCCTTTGGCAGGAACTCCTCGCGTGCGCGCTGCAGAAACCGCTTCATGGGCTCAGAGGGTTCGGCGCCGCGGCGCAGCAGGTAGGTGGACAGCATGGGCGGCGTGCCGGCCAGGGGACGGACGGCTATGTCGGGGCGGTTCAGGGTCTGCACCTGCGAGGCAATGGCGAAACCTAGGCCATAACCGGCACCGACCAGAGTCAGCATCACGCCTAGGCTCGTCACCTGATCTACCAGCTTGAGCGGCTTGGACGCACCTTGAAGCACCGCCTGGATCTGGTGGTGGCAGCCCGATCCCGCGTCCGGATGGCACAGTACCAACGGAAACTTCAAGGCTTCATCCAATGGCACTTCCGCGTGCGCCAACAAGGGGTGGCGCACGGGCACGATCACCGACAGAGGATCGGTCCACACGGGCTCGGCGACAAGGCCTTCGCTCACCGCGTCCGACAGCGCAAAGCCGATGTCCAGCAGATCGTTGTGCAGGCCCTTGAGCTGCTGCGCGAAAGGCAGCTCGAAGACGCGAATCTCCAGTTCGGGCTCTTCCTCGCGGCTGCGCGCCAGTAAGGTGGCAATGTGGGGCTGCGCCAAGCTGTCGCAGATGGCGATGCGCAGATAACCCTGATAGCCCTGCGCCGCCGCCTTTGCGGCACTCACCGCCTGCTCCACGGTGGCCAGCACACGCCGGCACTCACCGAGGAACACTTGACCGGCCCAGGTTAGTCGCGTCTGGTGCGCGCTGCGGTCGAACAACTGCACGCCGAGCGTGGCTTCGAGATTGCGCATTGCGCGCGACACAGGCGATTGTTCTACGCCAAGGCGCTCGGCCGCTCGCGCGAAATGCAGTTCTTCCGCGACCGCAACGAAATAGCGCAGTACTCTGAGTTCCAATGCGGCCTCCTGTTTGCCTCGTTCCTGGCCTGCGTCCACCTCATGCGGATTGCGCCTCGCTTTCTCCTTCGATGATTGGCAAGAGGTTCCGGCGTTGCATGCTTGCCTATTCGGATAGGCAGATCGCATCCGAAAATTACGGAGGTTGAGGCGGAACGCTACCTGGCCGAAGACCTGAGAACCTCAATCGCCGCGACGCTGCACTACCGCCTGATCCACAGGTTCAATTCAATCAATTCCCGGGTTGCAGCTCCACACGCACCTCGCGCGATTTGCCGGCCCGTTCCACTGACAAGACCACCACATCGCCGACCTTCCTGTCGTCTAGCCGCGCGAGCAGCTTAGCCACATCGTCCGTCGCCTTACCATCAACACCGATGATGCGGTCGCCCGGCACGATGCCTTGCGGCGTGACTTCGACACCCGCGAGGCCGGCCTTGTGCGCTGCCGAACCCGGGGTAACACGCAGCACGAACACGCCCTTGCTTCCAGTCAGCGCCAGCAGGCGCTGATTGAGCTGTTCGTCCACCTCGATGCCGAGCGCCGGACGGATGTACTTACCGGTCTTGATGAGTTGCGGCACCACGCGCATGACGGTGTCCACCGGCACGGCGAAACCGATCCCGGCCGAGGCGCCGGAAGGGCTGTAGATCGCCGTGTTGATGCCGATGAGCCGCCCCGCCGAATCGAGCAAGGGGCCACCGGAGTTGCCAGGGTTGATGGCGGCGTCGGTCTGGATCAGGTGATCGATGGCCGCTCCGCCCGCTTCTCCGGGTAACGAGCGGTCGAGCGCGGAGACGATACCAGTGGTGAGCGTCCAGTCCAGGCCGAAGGGGTTGCCGATAGCGAACACCTTCTGACCTACCTTGAGGTCGGCGCTGGTGCCGACCGGCACGGCCGGTGGGCGCTTGAAACCGACGCCGATCTTGAGCACGGCGATGTCATGCGCGGGGCTCGTCCCCACCAGCGCGGCCTGGTAGTCGCGGCCGTCGGCGAGTTTGACGGTGGCTTCGGACGCGCCCTGGATGACATGGAAGTTGGTGACAACGTGGCCGGCGTCGTCCCAGATGAAGCCCGAGCCTGTACCGCGCGGCACGGAGAACACGTTGCGCGTCCAGACATCGCGTACTAATTGCGCGGTGGTGATGTAGACCACCGAGGCGCGCGATTTTTCGAACAGTTCGATGGTGGCTTTCTCGTCCGCCGCCAGATCGCCACGCGCCGTCACGGTGCGTTCTGCCGCCTCGCGCGGACTGAACCAGGCCTCGATGGCGGGCAGGAACTGCCACAGCAGCATGAGCGCGGCAATACAGACGGTGATGAAGAGCCAGCGCCGAACGAAGTGGTCCGGCGCGGGGCGTTGGTACGGGTCGGGGTAGGCCATGAGAAGTCTCCTGTTGAGGGCAATCAGCGCCACAGCCCGCTCGGGCGCCAGCGCGGCGTCGCAGCGGATTCCGGCAAGAAATGGGTCTCGTGAAACGGCAACGCTGATGCTGGCCTGGGCGCCAACGTCAGCAGGCGTGAGATGCACTCTTGTGTTGCCGGATGCGTGCGCAACCAGGAGGGCTCGGGATTGCCCCATCCCGGCCACAGCCAGGCACGCCAGGAGCGGCTGACCCGCTCGATTTTCGCCAGCGCAGACGCAAGCCCGTGCGGGTCGCCCGTCAGTTCCGCCGCGAGGCGGTCAGCGTCGAACTCACGCACGCGAGACAAGCCGAGCTGTGCGAGCAGGGCCAGCTGGGGCGATGCGGCCAATAACAATAGACCAGGCCAATAGACCTCCGCCGCCCCAACCAGCAGCGCGGGCAGGCTGAGCAGGATCGCGATCTGTCCCATGAGGGCCAGCAGGCTCGTGAGGCGACTGACGGAATCCGCCAGCCCCATGACGCGCAAATCCTCATTGGCGATGTGCGCGACTTCATGCGCGAGCACACCCGCCAGCTCGCGTGGGCTCAGGCTGCGCAGCAGGCCATCGGTGAGGGCGATCGATGCCTCCTGCTTCGATCCGGTGGCGAAGGCGTTGACGACGGCACTGGGCACATAGTGCGGCACCGGCGTGGCGGGCAAACCGGCACGGGCGGACAGCTCGCGCAACAGGGCCCAAATCTCGGGGGCTTCGTGCGGGTGCAAAGCCCGTGCGCGGTACAGGCGCAAGGTCAAGGCGGATGCGGCTGCCGGTTCCAGCAGCAGCGTGCCTGCAACTGCAAACAGCGCGAGCCACAGGCCGCCTTCCCCAAACGGCAGTCTCCCTGCTGCGGCTGCGATCCCGACCAGGGTCAGAACCAACAGCCCGGTCTGCAGGCGGTTGAGCCAGCGGTGTTGCAACAGCGCCGCGCGCGGATCACTGGGATGATGACGGGTCATGCTCAGAGGTCTCGGCGGCGCGGTCGCCGCGCTCGCGCAGCAGCTAGTAGGTCGCACCCAGAGCCAGCGTGGCGCCTGCCAGCGCGGCAATCTTTGCGGGGCTCGCCTCGGGGTCAAGGATCACGAACTTGCGCGCCAGCGCGATCAGACCGATGAGGATCACGGTCTTGACCTGGATGATGCTGTCCCGACGCAGCGCCACGCGCACGATGGAATGCTTGAACTCCATCGCGATCAAGAGCGTCATGATCATGCCGAACACACTCTGGAATACCTTGTGATCCAGGGGATTGAAGGCATCGAGGACCAGCAGCGTGAAGACGATGGCGATGAGCTGGAACAGCGACACCACGATGATGACGGCAATTACCGCCGACAGCACGAGCGCGACGACCTGCTCGAAGCGCTCGTAAAAACTCATGATGGCCCATTGGTCACGGAAGACCTGAAATGGATTGCGGCCTGTTGACTTCATGCAGATGGACTCCCTGCGACATTGCCGCTGTCGAGACGGCGGCGCATCGCACTGATGTTTCGTTCGACGAGCTCGGCCGACATGCCAAGCGACGACATCACTTGTTCCGCCAGCCCAAGGCCTGCGGCAAAGGATTGCTGGTACACACGCACGTTGGGCATGGCGCGAAATGCATCGGCCGCGGTCGTACTTCTGCATGACACCCACAAGGTCAGCGCCGGACGGCGCTCGGCAATCGCCTGGGCGATGCGCAACGCTTGCTGGGCATGGGCGAACGTCAGCACCACCAAGTGCGCATGCGTCAAGCCGGCAGCCAGCAAGGTATCGGGCCGACTGGCATCGCCATGGAACACCGGCGCGCCGGCGGCACGCGCGGCCTCGACCTTCTGCGCGTCCGCCTCCAGCAGCAGATGCGCTACGCCGGCGTGGCGAAGAATCTCGCTGACTGTCAGGCCAAGCTCGCCCGCGCCGCAAACGATGACATGGTCTCGATATCGCGCCGTCTGCGCGGCGATCTCGACTTCTTCAGCCTGGGGTGGCTGAATGACGCCGCCGGTGCGGCTCAAGAACCGGGCAAGTACATCGTGATGGCGGATCAGTAGCGGTGCCAGGGCCATGCTGAGCACCAGCGCGACCAGCATGGGTTGGACGACGGTCGCGGGGATCAGATGCTGCTGCAAGACCGTGCCCAACAACAGCAGGGCGAACTCGCCGCCGTGCCCCAACGCTATGCCCGTGCGCCAGGCATCGAGGGCGGACAGGCGCGTCGCCCGCAAGGCCAGCGTATTGAGCAGGATCTTGACCGGTACCAGCACCACCAGCCACGCCAGCACCGCCAGCGGTGCCGAAAGAATCTGTGCTGCGTCCAATTGCAGGCCGATGGTCACGAAGAACACGCCCGACAACACATCGCGAAACGGCCTGAGGTGGCTTTCCATGTGGTGCCGGAAGTCGCTCTCGCCCAGCACCATCCCGGCGAGGAAGGCCCCCAGGGCGGCGGATACGCCGACCGCGTGCGCAGCGGCGGCGGCAGCCACCACCACGCACAAGGAGACGAGCACGAACGATTCCTCGTGGCCCCGCCGCGCCACCCAGCCCAGCAGGCCATGCAACAGACGGCGCGAGGCGAGGGCCGCTGCCGCGAACAGCAGCAGCACACCGAACACTTCGAGCAGCACATGCTCGATCTTCGGCGACTCGCCGCGCGCCCAGATCGCCAGCAAGGCCAGCAGGGGCACGCTGGCCAGGTCCTGAAAGACCAGCACGGCGATGGCACTGCGGCCGTGGCGGGTGGTGAGCTCGCCTTGGTCGGCCAGTTGTCGGCTGACCAGCGCCGTGGACGACATGGCCGCCGCAGTGCCGAGCAGCGCGGCGCTCTGGCCGGGCTGCCCCAGCCACATCAATAGCAGGATCAGCGGCGGGGCCACGGCGATCATCTGCAGAGCGCCCGCCATCAGCACCGTCCTGCGGGCGAGCCAGAAGTGTCCGAGGGAGAATTCCAGTCCGACCATGAACAACAGCAGCGCCACGCCCAGCTCGGACAGAAAGGTCAGCGTCTCCCCCGGCGCGATCACGCCGATGACTGAGGGGCCCAGTACAACGCCGACAGAGAGATACCCCAGCAAGGCGGGCACTCTGAACGCCGCCGTCGCCATCGCCGCCAGGCTGCAAGCCGCCAGCAGGATTAGCGTAGCGCCGAGCAAGCCCTGCATCGGTCAGCGCCCCACTTGCGTCGACGTCCAGCGCACGATGTCCTGCGCGCCCATCGCGCCGGCCTGACGGGCGATCTCCCGCCCACCTTGGAACAGGGCGAGCGTCGGGATGCTGCGGATACCGAACTGCGCGGCCAGGTGGGGCTCAGCCTCGGTATTCACCTTCGCCAGCCGGATCCTCGGTTCGAGCTGGTGCGCCGCTTGCTGGAACTGTGGCGCCATCATCTTGCACGGCCCGCACCATGGCGCCCAGAAATCGACCAGCAGCGGCAAATCGCTGCGCTCCACGTGGCGCGAGAATGTTGCCGTGGTCAACTCGATGGGCTCGCCCGTGAACAAAGGCTGCTGGCAGCGGCCGCAGTTGGGATGTTCCGATACCTTCGCAGTCGGTACGCGGTTGATGGACTGGCAATGCGGGCAGACGAGGTGAAGATCATTCTTCATGGTTCGCCTCCTTGGACCACAGTGAGGCTGCCGCGCTTCGGGTCACAGACAATGCCGACCAATCAACGCCTTGGAGCCAATCGTTCCCGTCTTTGCTTACTCCGGCCTCTTCCAAATGAGCAGCGATGAACGCTTCGGCCTGCATGAGCCACCTTTGGACAGTATCTTCCTGACTAGGAATCAGCAGGATTTCAGAGACGCTGCTGGCATCGAGCCCGTCCACACGGATAAGCAGAAAAATGCGCCGCCACAAACGCGGCATGTCCTTCAGCAGGTCGAATGCAAAAGCGAACTCGCTCGACCGATCAACTAGCTCCTCCTGTTCTGCGATCGTTGCGGCATCGGGATGCTGACTGTCAGCGATGATATCGGCCAGCCTGAGTGTGTCATCGGGCTGATAAAATTCGAAGACTTCCTCTTCCACCATGGCCTCGGCGACGTCCTGGGCATCCGCTTCGACCGGCGCGTCCAGAGAAACGAATTCGCCAAATTGCCGGCTGTTTGCCACTTCGTGATCCAGGACGGCGAACAGATGCTTCAGAAGACCGAAGTAAGCCGCTTTTTCTTCCGGCACGGATTGCCATTCCACCTCAGCTTGGACAATCGCTTCATCCACCACGTCGCGCAGCGTCGGATAATCGCGTGGTAAATCGCCGACGGCCCGCAGATAAGCCAGCTCACGCCTTGCGACAGCCTCAAGTTTCGACAGTAGAGGCATTCGGGTCACTTTGGCCTCATGGGCGGCTGACGCGGGGTTTGCGGCAATTCGCACCTTGAGCTCGCGCAAGCGCTCGCGTCGTGCTTTGCGCTTGATTTGATCCTGAGCATGCAGTCGGTCAAAATGCTTCTTGGCCTGACGGAACAACGACTGTGCGAGCATCTGCGCGAGGGGCGTCAGCTCGTCATGTGATGCAGTAACGCTGACAATCTTTTTGCCGGGCAGGTGCATATAGCCACTGGCCAGAAATTGCCGCTTGGTCTTGTCGCGATCAAGGACGATTTGAAGTCGCGCTGAATCTTTAGTGTGTTTGTCGAGCAATGGCTTGAGGTCGCGCTCGATCACATTTCCCAAAGCTCTCTGCCAAGGTTCATGAAACTCTTTGTCGATAGCTCGATAGCTATATTGCATCTGCATGTATGACTCCTTCGATGTCATTTCTATGGAGGCATGAATCGAGGATGCTCATATCCATAGATTTTGGTTTGGCACGCTCTTACCCCAGGCGCGATTTGCGAAGACTCCAACTCAAGAACAAAAGCGTGACGCCATAGACTGCCGCATGGAAACCCAACAACCAGCCTGCGGCCACGAATGACTCGACCGGACGGGTAAAAACTATCCACAAGACGATAGCGCCAAGGATAATCGAGAGCAGTCCACTGAGGGCAAGCCAGATTTCGCCCTTGATTTCCCGACGCAGCCGAACGGCGGCGGATATCTCCAGCACACCGGTGAAAATCGCCCAGAAGCCCACGCTAGCCCATAAAAAAGAAGCCAAGACTATCGTGGCGACCCAAGGAGCAACCAGGACGACGACGCCCGTAAGTATGCCGACAATGCCGCTGAACAGCAGCCAGCCCCAGCGCTCTTTTTTCTGGATATGGCGCACCGCTGCAAACAAGTTGAACGCGCCATTGACCAAGGAAAATGCGCCGAACACGATGGTCATGGCCAACAGAGCCGATTGTGGCATCCAGAACGCGAGGGCTGCAAAAATCAATGCCAAGACACCGCGCAGCGCAAAAAGCCACCAATTTTGGCTCAGCGAACACAGTGCTTTGGTGGGCTCATCCTCATTGGAATTGGCGATGGTGTCTGTGTTCATGCAATATCTCCTAAAGATCTAATGGGGTGAAAAATCAAACACTCCTGAGCCAAGAGAGGGGCGCGACGCGCCCCTCTTACGCCCTATGCAGCGGTTTCAGAACAACTTGGACAGTTTTGCCTTGATTTCATCGAGCCAGCCTTTTCCGCCGCCTCCCCCAGCCGTCTTTTCCTTGACTTTCTTGAGTTCAGCGAACAGGGGCTCAAAGTCCTTCTTTTTTCCATAGCCCAGCAGTTCTGCCATTTCCAACTGCTGCCGCGCTTCGTTCAATAATGTCTCCAGGCGCTCATTGGACGCTTCGCCCCGCTGACCATCTTCCACCAAGGTCTCGGCGCGCTTCAGGAGCAGCCTGGCACGCAGGGTGGGCAGCGGAAGCACGCTGCGCGTCTCGACCAGCGTGCTGAGCGCTGCCTGCAGCGCGGCTTTGGCTTCTTCAATCTTGCCCTGATCGATCAGCGGCACGACTGACTTCACGGCTGCGGGATAGGACGCCAGAGGGATGTTGGTGACCGCGATCACGATTTCACTGGCCAGCAAAGCCAGCACGAGACGTGCCTGTTGCACCTCGCCATGTTTGAGGGCATCCAGCGCCTCGTCAGTCATCGCCTCAATGGTTTCCGTGTTGGCGAACACGTCGTGCACGATGGTGCGCACATCAACGGGGGCCAGGGCGAGCGTTGGTTCGCGCGCAACGATCAGCTCCAGCTTTCCCGTCACTTCGGCCAGCGTTGCCAGTGCGCGTGCAGCGTCCTTGCCGTCAAGTGCGGCCAGCGCTGATTTGGTCAGCGCCAAGGCCGAGACGGCCTCATCGAGGACTTGTTTACGTTTGTCTGCCGCCTGCGAGTCCGTTTCCTTCTGAACCTCTGGCTGTACCTCCGTGACAACTTCAGGCTTGGCCTCTGGACTGACAGGAAGGCTGCTTACCGCGGCCTGTTCGTTAATTCCTTTGTTCGTCGCATTGGGATTCGGTGTTTGCTCATTCATGGTGACATGCCTCGTATGAGTTAGTGAAAATAGGCGAATCTATTGGGGCTGACTGCGAACATCGCGAGACTGACCGACCGAACAGTCGGCCCTTTCATCACCTCAAAACAGCTTTTGGATCCGCGTCTTCAACTCGTCGAACCATCCCTTGCCGCTTTTGCCTCCAGCCGACTTTTGCTCAATCGACTTCACCTGATCGAAGATGGGTTTGAAATCCGCCTTCTTGCCATAACCGAGGATCTGCGCCAGCTCGATCTCCGTGCGTACGGACGACAGCAAGGTGCTGAGCTCCTCGTTCTGCTTGGCATCGCGCTTGTCGGTCTCGGCCAGCTTTTCAGCTTTTGCCATCGCGGCTTCGGCCCGGAGCACGGGCAGAGGAAAGGCGACCGAGGTCACCACCAGCGTGTTCAGTGCTCGGGCGAGTTCCGCCTTGGCGTCGTCGATCTTGCCGCTGTCGATGAGCCGTGCGGCCGACTTGATCGCTGCCGGGTACGTTGCCATCGGCAGGTTGTCGGTTTCGATCACGATTTCGCTGGCCAGATTGGCAACGATGGGCCGGGCCTTTTGCACCTCGCCATCACCCAACAACTCCCGAGACAACTTGACCGCTTTCTTTACCGATTCCACGTTGGCGTGGATATCGTGGGTGATGACGCGTACATCGACCGGCGCCAAGGCAAGTTTGGCGTCGCGTGCCAATACCAGTTCCAGCTTTCCGCTGGCCAGTTCCAGCGCAGCGAGCGCCTCCTTGGTCTTCTTTGCATCAAGGAGGGTCAAAGCCTCCTGGGTCTTGGTGAGCGCCGTGATGGCGTCTTGAGTGAGCTCGGCACGCTTTTTATCGGCTTCCCGGGCGGCCTTGTCATCTACCTGTGGCTGTGCCGCCTTGGATGCGGCAGAGGGTGCTGCAGCACCTGGGCTAGAACCTGCCGCCGATTGGGCCAGAGCCGGTCCGCTCAGTCCGACGACGACCGCCAGGGCAAGTGCGGAGAAGGTGTATTGTGGCTGTTTGATATTCATGATCTTGGGCTCCTGATTGAAGTTAGTTGACTGAGATTTCAATCTGTTTCGGTTTGGCTTGCTCGGCCTTGACAAGCCGCACTTCCAGCACGCCGTCTTTCATCGAAGCCGTCACCTTGGTCGGATCAACGTTGTCAGGCAAGACAAAGCTGCGCACAAAGCGGCCATACGCACGTTCGATGCGGTGGAACTTCTTGCCCTGCTCCTCTTTTTCCAGTTTGCGCTCGCCGCTGATGGTGAGCACACCGTTTTCCGCGCTGACGCGCACGGCATCCTTGGGGACCTCCGGCAGATCCAGCTTGAGGAGGAATGCGTTCTCATCCTCGCTGATGTCCGCCATTGGTGCCCAGTCCGCCGTGGTCATGGCTTCGTTGCCGGTACGGGCGCCCTGTCGCTGGGGTATCCGTCCGAACATCGTCGCCAGGCGGTTTTGCAATTCATCCAGTTCCCGGAAGGGGTCCCACGGAGTCAATGCAGACATATCGGTTCTCCTTGAACAATGCCGGCGAATTGGATGACGCACTGAACAGAGCCGTCGGCTTACTCTGAATGGCACCTACTACTGTTTTCAGTTCCGAACAAGTCCTTGAGTCAATTGACGGATATCGCTTTCGTCGAGCGTTTCCCGCGCCAGCAGCTCGCGCGCACAGCGCTCCAGCACCGCGCGGTTGATGTCGAGAATCCGGTAGGCGCGCTCGAACACGCCCATCACGATGTCGCGGATAGCCTGATCGATGCGCGCCTGGGTCGATTCGGCCACCCGGCAACCGCCGTGGGCCAGTTCTGGTGTATCGAGAAAGCGGGGCCGCTGCGCCTCGAAGGCGATGTAGCCCAGGCCCTCGTCCATGCCAAAGCGGGTGATCATGTCGCGGGCGATGTCGGTGGCCCGCGCCAGATCGTCCGCCGCCCCGGTAGACAACTCGCCGAACACCAGCTTTTCGGCGGCACGCCCGCCCAGCAGTACGGCGATCTTGTGCTCGAGATCGGTACGCGTCATCAGGAAGCGGTCTTCGGTGGGGCGCTGCAAGGTGTAGCCCAGCGCGCCGATGCCGCGCGGGATGATCGAGATCTTGTGTACGGGGTCGGTGCCGGGCAGCGCCAGCGCCACCAGCGCATGGCCCATCTCGTGATGGGCCACGGTTTCCCGCTCCTTGGGATTGAGCACGCGGCTCTTCTTTTCCAGGCCCGCCACGATGCGCTCGATGGCCGCGGTGAAGTCCTGCAATTCCACGGCGGACGCACGGCGTCTCGTCGCCGCCAGCGCCGCCTCGTTGACCAGATTGGCGAGGTCCGCGCCGGAAAAGCCCGTGGTCAGTGCGGCTACCTGTTCGAGGTCTACATCCTGGGCCAGCGTCACCTTCTTGACATGAACCTTCAGGATGTCCAGCCGCCCCTTCTTGTCGGGCCGGTCCACCAGCACCTGGCGGTCGAAGCGGCCGGCACGCAGCAGCGCCTGGTCGAGGATTTCGGGGCGGTTGGTGGCGGCGAGGATGATCAGCCCCACCGAGCTGTCGAAGCCGTCCATCTCGGTGAGCAGCTGGTTGAGCGTTTGCTCACGCTCGTCGTGGCCGCCGATGGGGCCGCCGACGCCGCGCGCGCGGCCCAGGGCATCCAACTCGTCGATGAAGATTATCGACGGCGCCTGGGCACGGGCCTGCTCGAACAGGTCGCGCACCCGCGCCGCGCCCACGCCGACAAACATCTCGACGAACTCCGAGCCGGAGATAGAGAAGAACGGTACCCCGGCCTCGCCCGCCACGGCCTTGGCCAGCAGGGTCTTGCCCGTGCCGGGCGGGCCAACCAGCAACACACCTTTCGGGATGCGCGCGCCGAGGCGGCCGTAATCCTGCGGGTTCTTCAGGAAGTCGACGATCTCGACTAGCTCGGCCTTGGCCTCATCGACGCCCGCGACATCGGCAAACGTGACGCCCGTGTTCTTCTCCATGAACACCTTGGCGCGGCTCTTGCCGATGCTCAGAAAGCCGCCCATGCCCTGCTTCTCGGCAAAGCGGCGGAACAGGAAAAACCAGACGCCGAAGAAGGCCACCGCCGGCAGAATCCAGGAGAGCACATCACGCAGCCAGGTGCTTTCCACCACCCGCGCGTAGGGCACGTCGTATTTCGACAGCCGCTCGGCCAGGTCGGGTTCGACACGGGTGGCCACGATCGTGGTCTTGCCCCGGCTGTCCGGCGATTTCAGGCGTCCGGTGACCGTGCGGTCTGCCACCAGCACTTCGGCGACGCGCCCCTCGGCCAACGCTTTCTCGAATTCGCTGTAGGGTACGGGCTCGACGGTCTTCGCCGCCTGCCAGTAGTTCTGCAGCGTCAGCAGCAACAGACCGGCGACGATCCAGTAGCCAATGTTCCATTGATCTTTCTTTTCCATGGGCAATGTTCCTCGCAAGTCGTGCCGCTAGAGAATGGGGGTGAACAGACGGGCCACCCCGTCGCGCAAGCGGATGGCCAGCGGGCGGGCGCGCAACGCCATGACCGATATCTCGTTCGATGCATCACGGGCGGCATCAAAAAGGGATTCCAGCCGCGTAGACAGCGCGGTGTCGTACACCTCCACATTGAACTCGAAGTTGAGGCGCAGGCTGCGCGCATCCCAATTGGCCGAACCCAGGCAGCACCACTGGCCGTCTATCAGCATCAGCTTGCTGTGGTCGAACGGGCCAGGCCGTTCGAAGATGCGTACACCGTGCTCCAGCACCTGCCAGTAGTGGGCGCGCGCGGCCCATTGCACCGTGGGATGGTCGCCGTTTGCGGGCGTCAGCACCTCGACGCGCACGCCGTGCAACGCGGCCGTGCTCAGCGCCGCGATCATCGGCTGATCGGGCACGAAGTAAGGTGTCCAGATGCGCACCGAATGCTTCGCCGCGCTCAAAGCGCCCATGAAGGTCCAGCGCAGCCGGTCCAGGGCCTCATCGGGACCGGCCTCGATGCCGCGCGCCCAAGAGGTTCCTTGCTCATCAGCCATTGCGGGCGATTCGCGCCAGAAACCCTCGCTGAGCCGCTCGCCCGTGGTATCGCACCAATCATCTGTGAAGCACTGCATCAGATGCGCAACCACCGGCCCGCGCAGACGAAAGTGCAAATCGTGACAGGCCTGCTCCGGCGCATCGGGCCGCCAATACGGGCTGAAGATGTTCATGCCGCCGGTGAAACCCGTCTCGCCATCGATCACCAGCAGCTTGCGGTGATTGCGCAGATGCGCGGCATGCAGGCGCGCGGGAATCAACGTCGGGTTGAACGTCGCCGCCGGAACGCCGGCGCGTTGCAAGGCGCGGTAGGCGCTGCGGGGCCTCCAGCGGGCATAGACGTCGTCGATCAGCACCCGCACTTGCACGCCGCGCTCATGAGCCCGGCGCAGCGCATCGACGAACTGCGCCCCGATGCCTTGGCTGTCGAAGATGTACGAAGCCAGCGCGACGCTGTGCCGCGCTGACTCGATGGCAGCGAGCATGGCCGGGTAGGCCTGCTCGCCATCGACGAGCGGCTCGATGCGGTTGCCGCTGGTCAGCGACTGGCCGGTGGCGCGTCCCACCAGGTGCGCCAGGCCGGCAAACGGCGCCGATACGGCCTGGGGCATCGTAGACGCGAGGTCCTGCCGAACAGCAGGATCTGCCCCCGGAAACAGCCGCCGCGCCCGCCGCTGGTAACGGTTGATGCCGAACAGCCCATACAGCAGCGAACCGCCCAGCGGCAACAGCGCGATCAGCAGCACCCACAGCGTGGCCGATCGAGGGTCACGCTTGTAGATGACCGCGTGCCCCGCTATGGGGATAGCGACCGCCAGCGACACGAGGGTGGCTGCCCATGTCAGCCCGTTGGGGTCGGACACGACAGCCTCCCATCGCTCAAGATTCGCCGCCCGCCGGCTTCTTCTTGCGCGTAGCCTTGCTCTCGCCGTTCGGCGGTGCCTCGGCCACGTTCGCGGCATCGGGCTTTTCAGGCTCGGCCGGCTGCGCGGGTGGCTCCTTGCGCTCGAAGACGACGCGTTCGGCCTTGTCGTCCCAGCGTGCGCTGGCGTGATCGGCCTTGCCGATACCGCCACCCAGCATCTCGCGCGCCAGAGCGGTTTCCAGCTCGCTGCGGATCAGCCGCTTGAGCTCGCGCGCGCCGAACTCGGGTTTGTAGCCTTCCTCCGCGAAGTGATCGATCAAGGTCTGATCGAAGGCCAGCGTCACGCCCTGGCTGGCGGCGTTGCGCGCCACGCGATCGAGCTGCAGGCCGACGATATGGCGGATCTCCTCCTTGCCCAGCGCATGGAAGACGATGATTTCATCGATGCGGTTGAGGAACTCGGGGCGGAAATGCCCGCGCAGCACGTCCATCACCTCCGTCTTGGTCTTTTCATACTCCTCGCCGGCGGCACCACGCGCCTTGAGCCGACGCTGGATGATGTCCGAGCCCAGATTCGAGGTGGCGATGATGATGGTGTTGGTGAAATCCACCACCCGGCCCTTGCCGTCGGTGAGGCGGCCGTCGTCGAACACCTGCAGCAGGATGTTGTAGACGTCGGGGTGCGCCTTTTCGATCTCGTCGAGCAGCAACACGCTGTAGGGCTTGCGGCGCACCTTCTCGGTGAGCTGGCCGCCCTCGTCGTAGCCCACATAACCCGGAGGCGCGCCCACCAGGCGTGCCACGGTATGGCGTTCACCGTACTCGGACATGTCGATGCGCAGCAGCGCGCCCTCATCGCCATAGATGGACTCGGCCAGTGCCTTGGCGAGTTCGGTCTTGCCCACACCCGTCGGCCCGAGGAACAGGAAGGTGGCCACTGGCTTGCTGCCTTCGCGCAGGCCTGCGCGCGACAGCCGCACGGCATCGGCCACGGCACGTACTGCTTCGTCCTGTCCCACCAGGCGCTCATGCAGCCGCTGTTCCAGATGCAGCAGCTTCTCGCGTTCTTCCACCGTCAGCTCGTTGACCGGGATGCCGGTCAGCCGCGAGACGATCTGCGCCACGTGCTCTGCCTTGACCTCGGCGCTGCCCGAGGCGCGCTCGCGCTCCCAATCCTCGACGAGCTTCTTGAGTTCGGCCTCTTTGGCCTCGATGCGCTTGCCGAGCTCGGCAGCCTTGTCGTACTGCTTGCGCGAAGCCACATAGTCCTGCTCACGCCGCAACTGATGCAGTTCGGACTCCAGCTCTTGCACCGCCACCGGGCGCGCCGTGGCCGACAGCTTCACGCGTGCGGCCGCCTGGTCGAGCAGGTCGATGGCCTTGTCGGGCAAAAAGCGCGCGGTGATGTAACGGTCGGACAACTCGGCGGCGGCGATGATCGCATCCTCGGTGATGCTGACCTTGTGGTGCGCCTCGAAGGTGTCGCGCAGGCCGCGCAAAATCATCATGGTCTGCGCTACCGTCGGCTCGGGCACCATCACCGGCTGGAAGCGACGCTCCAGCGCGGCATCCTTTTCGATGTACTTCTGATACTCGTTGAGCGTGGTGGCGCCGATCAGGTTCAGCTCGCCGCGCGCCATCATCGGCTTGAAGACGTTGGCCACGTCCAGCCCGCCTTCGCCGCCACCTTGGCCGGCACCGACGATGGTGTGCACTTCGTCGATGAAGAGAATCAGCTCCCCCTGGTGCTCGGTCACTTCCTTGAGCACCTTCTGCACGCGCTCCTCGAACTCGCCGCGGTACTTGGCGCCGGCCACCATGGCATTGATGTTGAGTTCGACCAGGCGCTTGTCACGCAGCGTTTCGGGCACTTCGCCTGCGACCATGCGCTGCGCCAGCCCTTCGACGATGGCGGTCTTGCCGACGCCGGGTTCGCCGATCAGCACCGGGTTGTTCTTCTTGCGCCGGGCCAGCACTTCGATGGTCGTCTCGATCTCCTGCGCGCGGCCGATGACCGGATCGAGCTTGCCCTCGCGCGCCATCTTGGTGAGGTCGCGCGAATACTTGTCGAGTTCCGGCGTATTGGTCGGCGTCTCGGCACGGCCGTCCTCGGCCCCCTTGCCGACCACCTTGCTCACCTGCTGGCGCAGCGCCTGCGGCGTGAGCCCGTAGCGGCGCAGCAGGTTGGCTGCCAAGCCTTCGCCTTCTTCGGCCAGGCCGATCAGAAAGTGCTCTGGCCCCACATAGGAATGACTCAACTCGTTGGAGGCCACGAAGGCACGGCTGAGCGCATCCTTGACACGTGGCGACACGCCGATCTCGCCTTCGAACGGCTTGTCGCCACGCTTGGCTTCGGATTCAATCTGCCGCTTGAGGTCATCGACCTTGATCTTGAACTGCCCTAAGATGGTCTTGACCACGTCGCTGCCGGTCAGCGCCAGCAGCAGGTGTTCGGTATCGACTTCGGGCCGGCCGAACTCGGCAGCATGTTTGGCGGCTTCCTGCAACAGGGCCTCAGACTGTTCGCTGATACGGCTGGCCAGCCCACTGCCGCGGCGGCGCGCCGTGCCCGCCGTTGCGGGAGCGGATTCGCCGAAAGACGCATCGACCACTTCGTCGGCATCAGCCGCCACGGACGGTGCATCGTCACCGATGCGGAAGAAGTCGCTGCCGAGGAAGTCTTCGAACAAACCGCTGCGCGAGCCAAACAGAGCCTCCAGCGGCGAGACGGTGCGCTTTTGCTGGCGCGCCAGTTGGCGATAGTGATCGTCACACAACAGCATGGTGCTGTGGCGACCATTGAGATTGGCTTCCACCCGCACCGTGGCGGGTTGGCCGCAGACTTGGCATTGTTTTCTGGCCATGCTGATACTCCGGGAGGGTTAACTGGGCGAGGCACCGCAGATCAAGGCGCCTCGCCCTTCACTTGGTTTTTTGCAAAGGACTAGCAGGTGGGCGTCAGCCATTGATCGGGATCGAGCGCCCCTGCTTGGGCGTACTGGCCTCGCGCTTGTCCATCGTGATCGTGAGCACGCCGTTCTTGAAAGCGGCCTTGATCGTGTCCTGGTTGGCATCGGCCGGCAGGTTCAGAGCGCGCTGAAAGCTGCCGTAGGAGCGCTCCACCCGGTGGAAACCACCGTCTTTGGTTTCCTGCTCCTGACGCTTTTCACCGCGCACCAGCAACACATCGTTATCGAGCGTGATCTGAATGTCCTTTTCCTCGACGCCGGGTACTTCCAGGGCGATCGTGTACTGCTTGTCTGTTTCCTGGATGTCCAGCGCCGGCTTCAGCATGCCCGGCCAGTCCGCCGGCCAGCGCGGCAAGGCCAGCGCCGGGAAACCGAAGCCTCGAAACGCTTCGTCGAACAGGCGATCGATCTCGCGATGCAATTGCAGGATGGGGCTGACCGGCCCGCCTGCCGCCGGCAGGTCATTGCGCTGCACCGGCAGCGAGGCGGTGCTCTGTTGTTCTTCCTGCTCCTTTTTGAACCAGTTCCAGGGAGCCAATTTCTTGAAGTCAATGTCCATGTCACACCTCCAGAAGAAAAATTGAAGACTCTCGCTCACTCCGTTTGCCTGCGGCGACGGACAGCGCGCCCAGACGACACGGAGTGTTCCGCTGACCTTGGCTGCTCATCTGTGCGTATCACCTCCTTCTTTCTGCCTGCTTGGATCTGATCATTGATCCATCGATCGATTTCACTTTGACGAAACCGCCACGTCCCGCCGACCTTGAAGGCCGGAATCTCCCCGTGCGAGGCGAGCCGGTAAAGCGTCCGCTTGCCGACTTTCAAGTAGGCAGCCAACTCGTCGAGTGTGAAGATCGCCAGCTGGCGCGCTGTCATACCACCCCCACAAGTTCCGTCGTCACGCGGCCTCGCCTGAGGAAATTCTTGCAAGACTTTGCAAGATATTGCGCCTAACATGCCGAAAGTCAAGAGTCAACATCCAGCGATCTGCTGGCCGATTGATGTGACTCAATCGTAAGCAGCCAGGAAACAAATGTTGGCTGCCACCGCGATGGTGCTCCCCAAGTCATCAATCTGCAGCCATGTGAAAGGGGAAGTCCATGAACGAGATTGCCCGAGTCGGGGTGGATCTGGCCAAGCGGGTTATCTAGGTGCATGCGGTGGATGCGCGCGTGGTGGTTGCCAAGGCGCTGGCCGCTGACAAGTTTGCGGCCTGGTGCGCGCAGCTGCCTCCCGGCTGCCTGGTGGCCCTGGAGGCCTGCGGCGGTGCGCATCACTGGGCACGCAAGTTGCGCGGCTATGGGCTGGATGCGCGGCTGATTGCAGGCCACTTCGTCACGCCCTACCGCATGGCCGGCAAGGGACGCAAGAACGGTGCGGCCGATGCCGCAGCGATCTGCGAGGCGGCGACCCGCCCGCACATGCGCTTCGTGCCGGTGAAGCCGCCGGCGCAGACGCTGCTGACCAGCCATCAGCTACGCAAACCTCCCGATTCACTCACGCAGCTGATTCCTGCTTGCCTAGGGACGACCATGTAAGCGGCAGATGGTCGGAGTCCTTTGCGACCAGCACCTACGCGAGCAGCCCGGAGGTGGGGATGCCCTTGGCGATGATCTCCGCCGGGACCGGCGCCTGGGTCAGCGTTCGGCACCTGTGCGCAGGTCCACTTGCCGCGGATGTGGCACTCGACCGTGAACACGCCCGGCGTGTAGTCCAGCTTCTCGCTGATGCGCTTGAGCGCACAGCCGCACGCGCAGCGGGTGTTCTCGGGCTCGTGGTGGCGGTCCACGCGCGGTAGTCCGCCGGCAAGGCGGTGCGCTTCGGCACCGCGCCATGCGTAGCCGGCGGCTTCGTCTTGCTCAGCAGTTCTTGATGCTGCGCCTCGGCCGAGGCAATGTAGGCGTCCAGAGCCTTGTCGAACAGCGCGCGTTGTTCGGCATCGACCTTAACAAGGTGTCCATGAAACCGGCAGCAGCCCACTGCTCGCTCTTCTTGCCGAACTTCAGGCGTCGCAGCTGGGCGATCTCGAACGAGAGCTTCGCCGTAGGCGCTGACATGGGCGAAAAGCATCCGAGCATCCCCCCCAGGATGGCTCTCATCTCGATACAGAGGTGAATCCTCCGCACTATTCGGCTCCCTACGATGATATGGACTGATCACATCGGTAGGGAGAAAGCATGAACTTACGCCATCTTCGCTGCTTCATCGCCGTAGCCGAGGAACTGCACTTCGGCCGGGCTGCTCGACGGCTGCACATCGAACAGTCTCCACTGTCGCGCACGATCCGCCAGATGGAGGCGGATTTAGGGGTGCCGCTGCTCAACCGCTTGCCACGCAGTGTTCGTCTCACACCGGCGGGACAGGTCTTCCTCGAAGAAGCCCGGCGCGTACTGCTGGCCTTCGAGCAAGCGCAGACCAAGGCACGCGCCGCAGCGAACCAGCGGAACACGCTGCGCATTGCACTATCGGGTGACATGGGGCAGGCCCGCTTGTCGGCGTTGCTTGCGCTTTGCCGCGAGGAGGCACCACAGGTCGGCATTCGGATATTTGAAGCGCCACTGGCGCAGTTGGTGACTGGACTGCGCAACGACTTGTATGACGCAGGTTTTGCATTGGCTGGTGAAATGGACGCCGGCGTCGTCGCCATGCCGGTGTGGCGAGACCCGCTGGTGCTGGCTTTGCCCGCCAGGCATCCGCTGCTGGCTTTCAAGGAAGTGCCGCTGGAGGAAGTGGCGAGCTATCCGCTGGTGCTGTGCGATCCCCAGGTCTGCGAAGGTTGCAGCCGGCAGCGCGAACGGCTGCTCCGCACGGTGGATGCGCAGCCGACGGTAGCCGAGTACGTCAAGACCCATTCCCTGATGCTGGCCCTCGTGGCCGCCGGCTACGGCGTGGGCTTTTCGAGCGCGGCGCATCTGGCGGGTTGCCATCAGGCCGATGTCGTCGTGCGGCCGCTGGCCGACGAGACCGCTTCGCTGACGACCTATCTACTGCGACCCGAAGGCGAAATCATGGAGCCGCTGCGGCAGTTCATCGACCGCGTGGATCGTGTCGGACGCCCGCAAGGCACCGATCAACGCCCGATGTGACGCGGGGATTTTGGACGGTACGATTCCTTTTCGGTCTGGACCTTGACCCGAATTGCATCGGCGGCCGACCTTTTGCGTCACGGGCATGGATGGCGAATCGGGCCTATCCACCCGGCATCACGCAAGGCACCTTCAAGCTGTCGAGGTCACTGCAGTGACGCAGAACGCATGAGCCTTTGCTGGATGCAAACCGGCTCAGCCGGAAGACGCATTGGCGCTTTACCCCGCCCGTTTTCCTACGAAAACTTTGCCCTGGTTTTCCGGTAAAGCGCGGCATCCCTTCCTGATCGAACTTGGATGCGCGGCTTTTCAAACCGTTGCGCCGGTAACAAGATTTTTCGCAGGTGCATTATGGTGGAGGTGTAGCGGGCACCGCAAGGAGGTTTGCCCCCTGCGCAACGCTCGGCGACATCGCCGCACCCAACGTCCACCACGATGCCGACCGGCTCGCGCTTCATCGGGTTCTTTGGGCAATCGCTGCGCCCATGTGGGCCGCGCGCGCTTGCCATGTGTCGATCCGACGATGGGAAGAGCGCGATATGCCGAAATCGAGCAGCCACGCCTTTGGCGCAAAGACGTACTACCGACCGATCGAGGCGGCCGTCCGCTGGTGCGGTCTCCTGCGCTTCGAGCAGCGTATTCTGGAAGCGCTGGCGCAGCGTGCCATGCCGGAGCCCGGCGAATTCCCGCGCTGGCCGCTGCTGCGCCTGTATGCCGAGCGCATCTTCGACGCGCTGACGCATGGCGAATTGCCCGGTGGCAAGGCCGGCATCGTGCTGGACTCGCAGCGGCCGGCGCTCGACGACCCCGAGTTGACCGTGCGCCACGTGGACTTGAAAGCGTGGATGTCGCAGTTCTACCCCGGCGATCGGCCGGGGTTTTTGTTTGACGGCATCGAACGCGCGGTGCATCCGGCGGTGAGTGTGGACACGCTCAACATCCTGCTGGCCGATCGCGAAGCAGCGAAGTCGCAACTTGCCGAACTTGCCCTGGTGCATGAAACGCTGCGCACCGCGCACGAAGCACTGGCGAAGGAACATGCCACGCGCGCGGCCAACGACGAACAGGCGCGCGAGCCTGGCCTGCGCAGCGAGACGACTTACCTCAACATCATAGGCGGACTGCTGACGCTGCTGCTGGGCAATTCGCCGTCAGGCGCGGCCTATTCGTCGTTCCGCAGCATGGATGCCGTGGTCAGCGCGCTGATCGCACACCATGAGGGGCGGCCAGGTCTCAGCGAGCGGACGCTGTGGAGCAAGCTCGCGCAGGCGCGGCGCCACCTGGAGGAGTCGCGCTGACGACGCGGCCAGCATGATGCCGATGCGGCGCACTGCAATTGCAGTCGCTGCTTCTGCAATTGCAGTGATTTCGGCGACTGTGGTGTATTGAATACGAGGCACTTTCCGAACAGCGCTAGTGAGCGTCAAGGAGTGTCTCTCATGTCTTCGCAGACCACCGCGCCGGCAGTGCCGGCCGAGCACCGCATCCTGCGTCGCGCCGAAGTCGAGGCCAAAACCGGCTTCAAGCGCGCGCACATCTACAGCCTGATGAAAGAAGGCAAGTTCCCCAAGGCGCTGCGCCTGGGCGTGCGCGCCGTGGGCTGGGACTCGGCGGAGGTCGAGCAATGGATCGCCGATCGCCTCAATGAGCGCGCCTGACGCTTTTCCTCGGTACATGCCATTCAACCGGGAGAAGCCCATGCAGGTGGTGTCCATCATTTCGACCAAGGGCGGCGTCGGCAAGACCACGACGGCGGCCAACCTGGGCGGCTTCGCAGCCGACGCCGGGCTGCGCGTGCTGCTGCTGGACCTGGACGTGCAGCCCACGCTGTCGAGCTACTTCACGCTGGCCGAGCGCGCGCCGGCCGGCATCTACGAGATGCTGGCCTACAACGAGCAGCGCGCCGAGCAACTGGTGTCGCGCACCGCGTTCGAGCGGCTTGACCTGGTGCTCTCGAACGACGACCGCGGCGAGCTGAACACGCTGCTGCTGCACGCGCCCGATGGCAGATTGCGGCTGCGCCACCTGCTGCCCACGCTGGCGCCGAGCTACGACCTGCTGCTCATCGACACCCAGGGCGCGCGCAGCGTGCTGCTGGAGATGGCGGTGCTGGCCTCGAACTTGGCGCTGTCGCCGGTGACGCCGGAAATCCTCGCGGCGCGCGAGCTGCGGCGCGGCACGCTGCAACTCATCGAGGACATCGCGCCGTACCGCCACCTCGGCATCGAGCCGCCGCCGCTGCACCTGCTCATCAACCGCGTGCATCCGGTGTCGTCCAATGCGCGGCTGATCCAGCAGGCGCTGCGTCAGGTATTCCAGGAGCAGCCTGGCGTGCGCGTGCTGGACACCGACGTGCCGGCGATCGAAGCCTATCCGCGCGCCGCGACGCGCGGCCTGCCGGTGCATCGGGTGGAATACCGCCAGCCGGCGGGCCGCACGGCACCCGCCGCATTGGAGACCATGCGCGCGCTGGCCGGCGAGCTGTTCCCGGCGTGGCAGGAGCGCTTTGCGCTCGTCACCGGCCGAGGCGACGCGGGAGGGGCCGGCCATGGCCAGCGCACATGACCTGGCCCGCGGCCACAAGCGGCTGCGAGGGCTGATCGAGTTCGCCCTGGGAGAAGGTTGGAAGGTGGTGCGCACCCGCGGCGGGCACCTGCTGTTCACGAAGCAAGGCTGCGCGCCGATCTACACCAGCTCGACGGCGAGCGACCACCGCGCCGAGCGGAACGCCCGTGCGCAGCTTCGCCGCGCCGACCGGCAGGCGGCCCAGGGTGTTGCAGCATCTCAGGAGAACGGCCGTGGCTGACCTGACGCCGCAGGACATGGCCGCCAAGCTGCTGGCCTCGGGCTTCGAGCGCAACGGCCCTTCGGTCGCGGCCCTGAGCGACCCCATCGCCGACACGCCGATGGTGGTAACGCTGGACCAGTTGCGCCCCTACGACCACGACCCGCGCGTGACGCGCAACCCGGCCTACGAGGACATCAAGGCCTCGATCCGCGAACGCGGGCTCGATGCGCCGCCCGCGATCACGCGCCGGCCCGGCGAATCGCACTACATCATCCGCAACGGCGGCAACACGCGCCTGGCGATCCTGCGCGAGCTGTGGAGCGAGACGAAAGACGAACGGTTCTTCCGCATCCCCTGCCTGTTCCGCCCGTGGCCGCAGCGCGGCGAAGTGGTGATGCTGACCGGGCACCTGGCCGAGAACGAGTTGCGCGGCGGGCTCAGCTTCATCGAGCGGGCCTTGGGCGTGGAGAAGGCGCGCGAGTTCTACGAGCAGGAAATGGGGCGGGACAGCGGCCAGCCGCTGTCGCAGAGCGAGCTGGCGCGGCGGCTTACGGCCGATGGCTTCCCGCTGCCGCAGTCGCACATCAGCCGCATGCAGGACGCCGTGCACTACCTGCTGCCGGCGATCCCCACGCTGCTGTACGGCGGGCTTGGCCGGCATCAGGTTGAACGGCTCGCAGTGCTGCGCAAGGCCTGCGAACGCACCTGGGAGCGGCGTGCCCTGGGACGCAACCTGTCGATGGACTTCGCTACGCTGTTCCAGGACGTGCTCGCGCAGTTCGACACGCAGCCCGACAACTTCTCACCGCAGCGGGTGCAGGACGAGCTGGTCGGCCAGATGGCCGAGCTGCTGGAGGCGGACTACGACACGCTGGCCTTAGAGATCGACGACACGGAGAGCCGCCAGCGTGCGTTGACCAGCGATCCCGCGCCGTCGCAGGCGGCAAGACCTGTGGCACCGACCGCACCCGAGCCGCCGCGGCCACCGTCACCGCCTTCGTCGCCGGCAGGCCCTACGGTGCAGTCGTCGGAGCCTCGTACTTCCGCGCCGGCGGGCGCCGGCCTGGCTGCACCGGCCGTCGGCGCCGAGGGCTTGCAGCAGGACGGCGGGCTGCGCGACGAGCGCCTGCAGGGTCATATCGTGTCGCCCGCGCCGACCACCGAACGCCTGCAATCCATCCAGCGCATGGTGGCCGATCAGATGGGCGACAAGCTGCCCGACTTCGAGGCCGACGCGCTGCGCGCGATCCCCGTGCAGGCGGGCGGGCTCTACCCCATCTCGGACGTCTGGTACATCGAGCCCGGCCTGGACGTGCCGGATCGGCTGCGGATGCACATCGCGCAGTTCGCGCGCGAGATCGCCGAGGAAGCCGACGTGGCCGGGCAGGTCGAGCCCAGCGAAGGCGGCATCGGCTTCGTCTGCGTGGCGCCCCCGGCGGTGCGCGCATTGCCACCGTTCGCGCGTGCGGTGCTGACCTTGCTGCATGCGCTATGCGCCGCGCCCCGACCCGCAGCCGGCCTCGATGGCGCCCGGCTGGCCGACGACCTGGCGGCCTTGCTGCATGGCGGCGGCGCATATCCGCGCCTGAGCGATGCCGGGCTGGTAAAGCTGTTCCGGCTGCTGCGCCTGGCGCGCCGGTTGCTGGATCTGGAGACCGGCGCGGCCTCCAGCAACCTCGGCCACGGCGCCTGAGCGGAGGCCATCATGTCGGCACCGCATCCGCTCAACCAGGCCGTCATCGCACAGGCGCTGCACGACCTGCGCAATGGGCAACTGCGGCGCTGCAAGGCGATGGGCTTCGGCGAGGAGGAACTGGACGCGCTCAAGCACCCCGAACTCGTGAGCATGCTGGTCAACGCCACGGTGTCTTGGTGCTCGGTGTCGGTGAACCGAGATGTGCTGAAGCGGCTGCTAAGCCAGGTGCATGACGTGGAGCGCGAGATCGCCACGGTGGACCGGATGCTGCGCCTGGGCGCCAGCACGGAGATGGTGAGCCGGTTCTACGGCCTGACACACCAGGAGGTCGCCCTGCGCCGCGACATTCTCGGACTGCCCAAGCGCAAGGGGCGCCATCCGGTGCTGGACGAAGCGCAGGACACGGCGCTGTGGAAGCACTGGCAGGCCGGCATCGCCGAACGCGGCATCGCGCTGGATGACGAAGTGGCGATGCTGTCGCTGACCATGGACCTGGCCGAGACCTTGAGCCTGCCGATGTCGGTGATCTGGGCGGCGATACGCAACTGGATCGACCAGGGGCTGGTGTAGGTCATGGCGACGGGCGGCGCACCACGGCGCGATGGCCCCGTTGCGCTGTCCGCGTTATTCGACGACGCGCTGCGGCAACTGTTGCCCCCCGCGCAGCCGGCCGGGCACGGCACGACCACGGCGCAAGCTGCTGCGCCGGCCAGCGAGGGCTTCCTCTACAGCGGCAACCGCCATGAGAGCGTGCCGCTTGCGCTGTTCCTCGATCGGCGCCTGACGCCGCTGGAGCGCAATGCCTGGCAGGTGTTCCGCCTGCAGCTCAACGACGACGGCGTGACGACCTTCCCGACCTACGACCAGCTTCGCCCCTACCTCGCCTCGATGCCCTGCGCGGCGCAGGCCTCGCACGAGACCGTGGCGCGCGCCTTGACGCTGCTGCGGCTGACGCGCTGGCTGAGCCTGGTGCGGCGGCGCCGCGATCCGAAGACCGGCCGCATCCTCGGCAACCTTTATGTCCTGCACGACGAGCCGCTGACGCCCTTCGAGGCGATGCAGCTCGACCCCGACTACCTGGGCCTGGTCAGCCAGGCGCTGACCCATGCCGCGAAGGCGGTGCAGATCGTCGGCATGAACACGCTGCGGGAGATCGCCGAAGACCCGATGCTCAACGGCCGCACGCTGCCCACGCGCCTGCAGGTGCTGGCACAGCGCATGACACGCAGCGAATGGGCTGATGCGAGTTATCCACAAGACCCTGTGGATCACGAATCCGAAGAAGGCCAGGACGGCCTGCTTCGGAATCTCGAAGCCACGTCTTCGGAATCCGAAGCTGGGCCGAAACCCGCGCCAGACGGCTCACTTCGGAATCCGAAGGAGGACCGTACTGTACGTATGGATCGTATAAATCAAGTACGTACAGTACCGCGCGCGAAGGCGCTGCAACACCTGCGCCTGCCCGAGCGTCTGTTGCGCCTGAAGGACGAGCAACAAAGCGGCGCGCTGGTGGCCTTGCAGCAGGTGGACGAGTCACTGCGGCAGGCGGTGCTGGACGAATGGGATGCACGCTGCCGCAACAGCGCGGTGCGCAACCCGGCCGGCTACCTGTTCGGCATCATCCAGAAAGCCATCCGCGGCGAGTTCAAGGCCTGGGCCGGCGAAGGCGGCTCGCCATCGACGCCGCCACGTCCAGCCGCACCCGCACCCTCTGCACCGCCACCGCCTGCGCCGAACGGCCCTGGCCGCGAGGCGGCGCGGGCCTACCTGGCGAAACTGCGTTCGACGCTCGGCGATTCCTGAGCAGCTATCCCCAGGGGATAGCTGGGACACGAAGCCTTCCAGCCATCGGCTTCGGTGCTGTCATGCGTCACATCGTCGCAGCCCGGTGCGGACCTATTCCCAGGGGATAGATGGAACACGCCGCCTTCCGCGCCGTCCGGCTCAGTCGCGTCTTCATCGCCCGTGACGGCAGCTATCCCCTGGGGATAGACGGAACACACGGCCTTCCGGGACGACAACGGGGGACGCACCCGCTGCGGTTTGTTGACTGACGCCCTTCCGGGCGATGCCGATGCTGGCGGCTCGTTCCCTTACCGCGAGTCGTCATCATGGCCAACGAATCCCAGCCGCCCCTGCAGTTGAATCTCGGATCGCTGCGCAGCGCGATGTCGCTGACGCTGCACACCCACCACGCTTCACGCATCTGGCATGGCCGAGCGCCCGCCGAGGGCCGGACCGGGATCATCGGCCTGAACGGCTACATCAGCGTGATGAACAAGATGAAGCGCGGCGCCGAGCAGGACGACCCCTACTCGGACTTCTGGATGCTGCGCATCGAGGACAAGCTGACGCAGACCAAGGCCAGCTTGCAGGCGCTGCGTGAGCAGGTGGACCAGGCGCTGGCCGACGTGCCGCCCGCGCTGTCGCTGGGCGAGAACATGAACGTGCAGCCTGTGAAGCTGCCGCTGTTCGTCAATGCGCAACTCGGCTTCATGGCGGTGTACCTGCTGGCCGACTACGACGACCTGGCCCGCAAGCTGATCCTCGCCCACCACACCGCGCT